>JBBRYL010000069.1:0-16353 GCA_038237685.1 Solirubrobacterales bacterium
CCGTACCGTGACAGGTCGACGGGCTCGAGGAACCGGATCTTGAACTTCGCGGGCATGTACATGCCCGCCGCGGCTAGACCGAAGTGGGGGAAGGCGTGGTTGACCGGGAAGTAGATGAGGCCGGTCAGCTTCTGCATCAACGGCAGGTGGGCGAAGATCGGCATCGCGTCCTCGGCGCCCACCACCGCGATCGGCACGATCGGCACGCCCGCGCGTATGGCCGTGCGCACGAAGCCACCCCGGCCGAAACGCCGCAGGTGGTAGCGCTGCCAGTAGAGCTTGCGGGTGGCCTTCTGGCCTTCGGGAAACACGAGCGCCAAGCGCGACTCGTCGGCAAGCAGTCGCTGTGCGTTTGCGGGGTGGGCGGGCACCACGCCAAGCTTGTTGGTGAACATCGAGACGCCGGGGTAGCCCTTGAACCAGTGCTCGGCCAGCATGTAGACGGGCCGGGGGGAGTGGTGCTCGTGGTGGATGGCCTGCATGATCATCGGCGCGTCCGGGGGCAGCGCTCCCGAGTGATTCGACACCAGCAGCGCACCGCCTTTCGCGGGCACGTTCTCGACGCCCTCCTGCTCGACCCGGAACCAGTAGCGGTAGTAGAAGTCGAGGAGCGGTTGAACCATGTCGAAGACACGTTCGGAACGACCCCAGTCATCCACCTCGCGGCCAGCCTCCCGGGTCGGGATGAGCTCGCGTAACTCCCGAGGGGCAGCGCCTCCGCCCGCTGCGGGCGCCGACGCCGGACGCGGCAGTTGGAGGGCATCGTCGCGCGCGTCGTAGTCGCGGCGCGGTGCGCGCGGCTCCTCTGCGCCGGCGCCGCTGCTCAGCGGGCCGCCCAGCAGCGCGCTGGCCTCGTTCAGGTGGCCGCGACCCTGACGGCGGGTGCGGCTGTTCTCCGATCGCGTCGCCACCGGGGCCGGATGCTATGTGATGTCTTGGACGGGATCGGCATCGTGCCGATCTGGATTGCTGGGACGGGATCGGCATCGTGCCGATCCCTTAAACGACGACCGCTGTCAGTCAAACGGCAGCTCGACCACGGTGGCCGGCGCGTCGCCCACCAGCACTTCCGAGCCCGGCTCTGCCTCGCGCCGGATCAGCGCTAGCGCGATCGTGCCCAGGGTGGGGGAGGTGGCTACGGAGCCGATCGTGCCGACCTGCTTGTCGCCCAGCATGACCGGGGTGCCGTGGGCGACGGGGTCGTTCAACCTCAGCCCGCGCATGTGGCGGTTGGGCTTTCCGCGGTAGAAGAGCCTCGCCACGGTCTCCTGCCCGACATAACAGCCCTTGGTGAAGCTCACGGCGCGGTCGTTGATGCCGGCCTCCTGGGGCATGGTGGAGGAGTCCATGTCCAGGTTCAGGCGCGGCCGCCCGCGCTCGACGCGCAGCAGCTCCGCGGCGTCTTCCGACGCCTCCGGGACGCCGAGCTGGTCGCGGACCGCCGCGACATCGGCGGCCGGCACGATCAGGTCCACGCCGAGGTCGGTCGTCACATAGACCCCGAGGGCACCTTCGATGCACGCGTGCTCGGTATCGGGCGGGGCGCCGTCAAGCGCCTCGCGGACGTGCGGGCCGATGAGCGACAGCAGGGCGCGCTCGTCGGTCACGTCGCGCGACGTGACCTGGCGACCGAGGCTGTACATCTCGAAGGTGCGGGCCAGCGCGCGACGCCCGGCGGGCTCGGCGTCCACGATCAGGCGATCGGGCGCGAGACAGGTGACGCGCAGATCGGTGCGCAGCTTTCCCTTGTGGTCGAGCAGCGCGGCATAACACCCCTCGCCCGGCTGGAGCGCCTCGATGTCGTTGGTCACCTGGCCCTGAAGGAATTCGGCGGCCTCGGAGCCCTCGAGCTCGAGCACCGCGCGGCCGGGGCGCGCCACCAGCCCCGCGCGCTCCGAGAGCAGTTCGTATTCGTCGAGGGTGACCATGATCCGAGTGTAGGCGCGCCCGAATGAGACATGACTCAGCAAGAAATTAGTCCTATCTAACTCTTCTGTTAGGTTAGGGCGATCGCTTCACCGGAATCACAGCTCGACGCCACCACGGACCCCGAGGTCTCGGAGGCGGTGCAGGACTACGCCAAGGCCATCTACTCCCTTCAGGGGCGTTCGGACCTGCCGGTGTCCACGTCGGCCCTGGCCGAGCGTCTCGGCGTGTCGGCGGCATCGGCGTCGGCAATGGTCAAGCGGCTGGAGCCGCTGGGCCTCGTCACCCGCCGGCCCTATCACGGGGTGGAGCTCACCGAGAGCGGCAAGCGGGTTGCACTGGCGGTGATCCGCCATCACCGCCTGCTGGAGCTGTACCTGGCGGAGGCGCTCGGGATGTCCTGGGATCGTGTGCACGCCGAGGCCGAGGTGCTCGAGCACGCGATCTCGCCGGAGCTGTCCGAGCTGATCGCCGCGAAGCTCGGCAACCCGACCCACGACCCCCACGGCGACCCGATCCCAACGGTGGACGGCCTGATCGAGGAGGTCGTGACCGTCCCGCTCGCCGACCTCGACCAGGGTACGACGGGCGTGTTCGCGCGGGTGTCGGACTCCGACCCGGAGATGCTTCGCTATCTGTCGGACCGCGGCATCGCGCCGGGCGACCGGCTCGAGGTGATCGAGCGCCAGCCCTTCGACGGCCCGCTTACCGTGCGCTTCGCTTCGGGCGAACACGCGCTCGGCGGAGGCCTGGCGCAGATGATGCGCGTGGCGGTCGAGACATGACCACCCCGCCACCCGGCGACACCGCCGTCCTGCCCGCTCCGCCGGCCCCGAGCCCGTCGTTGCTCAAGCGCCTGCGCAACAGCTCCATGTTCATGGGCCCGGCGTTCGTGGCCGCCATCGCCTACGTCGACCCCGGCAACTTCGCCACCAACATCGCGGGCGGCTCCAAGTTCGGGTACCTGCTGCTCTGGGTTGTGCTCGCGGCCAACCTGATGGCGATGCTCATCCAGTACATGTCGGCCAAGGTCGGCATCGCGACCGGCAAGAACCTGCCGGAGCTGTGTCGCGAGCGCTTCCCGCGGGCCGCCTCGTTCGGCCTGTGGGTGCAGGCCGAGATCGTGGCCATGGCCACCGACCTGGCCGAGTTCGTGGGAGCCGCCATCGCGCTGAACCTGCTGTTCGGCGTGCCGCTGTTTCCGGCGGGCCTGATCACCGCCGTGGCGTCGTTTGGCATCCTGGCCCTGCAGCGCCAGGGGCACCGTCGCTTCGAGCTGGTGATCGGGGGCATGCTGGCGGTGATCCTTGGGGGCTTTCTGTACGAGACGCTGCAGATTGGCGGTAGCGCATCGGGCATCGCCGAGGGGTTCATCCCGGGCTTCCAGGGCTCCGACTCCGTGCTGCTTGCAACGGGGATCCTCGGCGCAACCGTCATGCCCCACGTGATCTACCTGCACTCCGCGCTCACCCAGAACCGGATACCCACGACGTCTGACGCCGACAAGCGCCGTGTCCTGAAGTACCAGCGGGTGGACGTGCTCCTGGCCATGAGCGTGGCCGGCGTCGTGAACATGTCGATGCTGGCTGCCGCCGCGGGATTGTTCTTCGTGGGCGGCATGACCGGGATCGACACCATCGAGGCCGCGCACAGGGGCTTCGGCGACCAGATCGGCCCAGGCGCCGCTCTCGCGTTCGCGCTGGCGCTGCTGGCGGCGGGGTTCGCAAGCGCGAGCGTCGGCACCTACGCCGGACAGGTGGTCATGCAGGGCTTCATCGGCCGCACGATCCCGATCGCTGTGCGGCGGCTCGTGACCATGACCCCGGCGCTCGTCGTGTTGGCCATCGGGGTCAACCCCACGGGCGCGCTCGTGATCAGCCAGGTGGTGCTGTCCTTTGGCATCCCGTTCGCGCTGATCCCGCTGGTGTTGCTGTGTCGCAACAAGGACGTGATGGGTGCGCTGGTCAACCGCACGCTGACCACCGTCGCGGGCTCGTTCGTCGCAGCGATGATCATCGCGCTCAACGGCTTCCTGCTGTTCGAGACCTTCGTGGGCTAGCCGGCCTCACGCCCCGGTAGGGTGCAGGACAGGATGGCCCTGGCACAAGACTTCCGCACCGTGGTCGACGCGCTTCCGCCCGACTGGACGCAGGTCGAGTTCGACCTGCGGCTCGACGACGAGCAGCGCTATATCGACGCCGCCACGCTCCTCAGCCAGATCAACGCCATGCCCTACTCCGAGCATGACTGGCACTTCCGGCTGCGGGTGGCCAACAAGTTCGGCCACGCCGCCGCGGCCCAGACCGTGGAGGGCACGCTCCGGCTGCTCGACGACCAGCGCATCGGTGGGCAGCTGGCCACCCGCGAGACCCGCTCGGGCCGCGTCGAGGTGCGCCAGTTGTGGGGTCGCCCCGAGTCGGTGCGCCAGGAGCTGCGCCGGCGCTTCGACCAGTAGGACGCCCATGGCCCGCATAGCCCTGCTCTGTCCGGATCTCCTGTTCGGCTCGCGGGTCGAGGGAGGGCTGAAGGTGGCCGGGCACACGGTCAACCGGTTCGACACCGAGGAGAGCGTCCGGGTGGCCGCCGCCTTCCACGACCTGTTGGTAGTGGACCTCACCACCCCCGACATCGACGGTCCGGCGCTGGTGCGCTCCATGCGCGAGGCCGAGGAGCTCGAGGCGATCCCGACGCTTGGCTTCTACTCCCACGTCGATCAAGAGATGCGCACGCGCGCCGAGGAGGCGGGCTTCAGCCGGGTCGTGCCGCGCTCGCGGATGGCGCGGGAGATGGGCGTGCTGGTGGATGGGTTGTTGCCCTGACCGAGGTGCAACGCCGCCCGCCGAACTGTGGGAGGGTGGGCGGCATGCTGGGAGGCACGGTGCGGTTGATGCTGGCGGTGCTCGGCGCTTTGGCGTTCGCTGTGCCGGCGGCTGCGCTGGGGGCGGGGTTCGACAGTCCGACGTCCACGGAGTCGTCGCAGCAGCTGGACACGGCGCCTGCCGGTCCGTACCCGAACGTCCAGCGCCAGGACACGCCCAACGATCCGGACTACGACAACGCCGAACCGGACTCCACGTTGCCGGGGCCGCGATCGACGAACATCTTCGACGAGCGACTTGACCTGTTCGGATTCGCCCCCAATGCCACCCGGACTACCGCCCGCTACAAGGAGGGTCCGAACGCCGGCAAGGGCATGGTCTCGGGCTTCAACGCGGCCGGCGCCTGGAAGATCACCCGTGGCGACCCGGGCGTCTCGGTGGCCATCCTCGACACCGGCATCAACTGGGACAGCCCCGGTCTGCGCGACAAGGTCGCGCTGAACAAGGGCGAGTTGCCAGAGCCGCGCAAGGCGAATGGCGACCCTTGCGGGAGCTTCGATTGCAACAACAACGGCATTCTGGACGTCGACGACTACAAGGACGACCCGGCCGTCACTGCGAGGGCGAACGCCCGCCCGGCGGGGCAGCGCGAGCCGCGCGGCGAGGACCTGATCAAGGCCTTCTCCAATCAGGCCGACGGGGACGGCAACGGCTACGTCGACGACATCGCGGGCTGGGACTTCTTCGACGACGACAACAACCCGGCGGACACCTCGAGCTACTTCGCGGCCGAGAACCACGGGTCGGGCCGTACGAACGAGGCCGTCGAGCGCGGCAACGACGGCAAGGGCTCGATCGGGGTCTGTCCCAAGTGCCAGTTCGTGCCGCTGCGCGTCTGGGACACCTTTGTCTCTGACCAGAACAACTTCTTCATGGCGGTGACCTACGCCACCGACAACGGCGTGGAGGTGATCGAGGGGGCTGATGGTGGCCTCTATCACTCCGCCTTCGCCGAGAAGGCTTCTCAGTACGCCTACGACCACGGGGTGTCCCAGGTGTATTCGGGCGATGACCTGAACACCGGCAACCACAACTATCCGGCCAACTACAACCACACCATGCTGATCCAGGGGACGGTGGCCGACGCCAAGGGGCTCGGCATGGACCTGCCGTCCAACTCCAGCGATCCCGGTCTGCGCGACAGCCTCGTCAAGGCAGCAGGGATCGCCGGGATAGGCACCAACGTTCCCGTGCAGACCTACTTCCGCGGAGCGAACACCACGCAGTTCGGTGGTCACTCCTCGATCTCGATGGAAGGGACCACCGGCTCCACGAACACCGGCAAGGCCGCGGGCGCGGCGGCACTGGTGATCGCCGCGGCCAGGGAGCACAACCCCCCGATCCAGCTGAGTGCCGACGAGACGCGCGGGCTGCTCGAGCAGACGGCAGAGGACGTGCTGCCAGCCAACACCGCCGGGGCGGGAGTAGCCGACCCTTCGCAGCCTGGCTTTGACACGCACTTCGGCTACGGCCGCGCCAACGTGGGCGACGCCGTAAGGGCGGCCAAGCAGGGCAACATCCCGCCGGAGGCCTCGATCGGATCACCGGACTGGTACGCACCGCTGTCGGGTGCGACGGCGGCGATCTCTGGTCTGGCCAAGGCGCGCGGGAAGGGCTTCTCCTGGCGGCTCGAGTACGGCCTGGGCCTGGCGCCGACGAGCTGGAAGCCGGTCAAGAGCGGCAACTCCTCGGGCGCGGAGGTCACCGACTTCGGCGCGGTGGACCTGAACCAGGTGCGCGCGCAGCTGGCGGCGCGAGCCGACCACCCCGACCGCGACGACCCGGCCGGCCCTGTTCTGGACAGGACCGATCCCAAGCTCGACCCCTACCGGGGCCAGTTCACCGTGCGCGTGGTGGTCGACGACGGAGATCCCTCGACAAGGGACGGCGTGGACCGCAAGGTGCTCACCGCGCTCGACGACCCGACCCTGCGCGAGGGCTATCCCAAGCGCATGGGCACCGGCGGCGAAGCGCCGCTGCGTTACTCCGACCTCAATGGCGACAACGTGCAGGAGATGGTGCTTCCGACCGAGGACGGCAAGGTGCACGCCTACCGCCCCGACGGCTCCGAGCTGCCCGGTTGGCCCGTCAGGACCGAGACTCAGTACTCGGCCCGTGCCCACGGGCAATCGCCGGCGCTCAAGACGCTGGCCTCGCCGCTCGAGGTCCCTCGCGGACCGGCGATCGCCGACCTGACGGGCGACGGCAAGCCAGAGGTGATCACCGCGGCCGGCGAGCGCCTGTATGCGTGGGGCTCGGATGGCAAGCTGCTGCCCGGCTGGCCGATCAACCCGGATCCCGGCCGCGCCAACTGCGCAATCGGCGAGCAGAAGAAGGAGATCAAGCACCCCAAGTGCGGCTTCTTGGCTTCGCCGGCCGTTGGCCACCTCGAGGGCCAGGACAAGCCGCTCGACGTCGTGATCCCCGGGTTGGACGGCCGGCTGCGGGCGTATCGCCCGAACGGGTCGGCAGTGCCCGGCTTTCCCGTGCGCCTGATCGACCCGGTGGAGAAGGAGAAGATGACCGCGGAGTCGATCAACAGCCCGGGAATCGGTGACCTCAACGGCGACGGCCGTGACGACATCGTGGCCGCGACCAACGAGGTCTATGGCGGCACCGGCGGCGGTGGCGACGTGAGCTTCGGGGGCGCGCTGAGCAACACGGCCGGGTCGACCTCGCGCGTGTACGCGGTCAAGTCGGGCGGGAACAACTCGGCGGGCGGCCCCTTCCTCCCCGGCTGGCCGGTCAAGCCGGGCGGCGTGATCCAGGACGTGCTGCCGCTGATCGGGCCCGGTCACGACCCGGCACTGGTCAAGGTGGACGGCAAGCAGAAGGTGCTGGTATCGGTCACCGGCAGCACCACCCTGAGCTTGTATGACGTGAGCGGAGGGGCGCCACAGGAGATCCAGCAGAACGCGAGTGGGAGCGCCGGCGCGCTCAACCTGTTCGAGTCCGCCGCCGTGGGCGACATCGACGGCTCCGGGCCCGGCGGCGTCGACGCGGTCAAGTACCAGATCGACCTGGGCCAGGCGGCCAACCTCCTTCTGGTTGGCCAGAACGTGCCCTACAGCCACCGCATCGGTGCCTACGACCTCTCGACGAAGACGACCAAGGCGCCGTTCCCGGTGATCACCGACGACTACCAGTTCCTCTCCACCTCGATCGTCGCGAAGGTCGAGCCGGGGGGCTCGAATCAGGTCGTGGCCGGCACGGGCCTCGGCCTTCTGCACGCCTACGACGGCGCCACCGGCCGTGACACGAGCGGCTTCCCCAAGGTCACCGGGGGCTGGCTGTTCGCTCCCGCCGCGCTGTCCGACGACGGCCGCCTAGCCGGTATCACGCGCGAGGGCTACCTGTTCGAGTGGAAGGCCCCGAAGGCTCCCGCCTGCCAGACCGAGTGGCCCTCGTTTCGCCACGATCAGCAGGGCACCGGAAACTACGACGCCGACGGCACGCCGCCCGCCGCGCCGGACAGGCTCTCGCTGACCCATCTGAGCGGAAGCTCCTACCAGCTGCGCTTCCGGTCTCCGGGAGACGACATCTTCTGCGGCACCGCGACTCGCTATGTGGCCGACGTGAACGGCCGTCGGCTGGACCTCGGAGCTCCGGTGGCGGGCGGCGCCACGGCGACCAAGGCGGTGACGCTGCCCTCGGGTCCCAAGCGGATCACGATCCGCGCCGCCGACGGCCCGGCCGGCGGGCGCTTCAACCTCGGGCCGCCCGGAGTGATCGGCCGAGTGTCGGCCAAGGCCAAGGCCCGCCTCGCGCTGAGCCTGCGTTATCGCAAGGGACGCACAAGCGGCCGGCACCGGCGCTCTTGTGTCCGCGGCCCGCTGCGGGTGACGGTGGTCGGTGCGGACCGGCGTCTGGGCAAGCGCGCGCGGATGCGGATCGCCTACCGGTTGAAAAAGGACAGCCAAAGGCCGTTCAGCCGCGTCTTTCGTGAGCGCCACCGCGGTCGCAACCACGTCCACAAAGTGCGAGTGCCGGTGCGGTTGACCGACAATCGGCTGGTCCGCCTGCACCGGCTTCTGCGCTTCTGCGCAGATCGCTGAAGCGCTCAGCGGCCCAGCGCGAAGGCACGGTCCACGTCGGGCCGGCGCTCGAGGATCCCGAAGCGGGTATCGAAGCGCGCCCAGCCCTCGAGGACATCGCGGCGCAACCGAAGCGGCGGGTTCAGCGCGGGTGCCACAGCCCGCAGCTGGGCCCGCACGAGCGGTCTATCGCCCTGCGAGCGCACGGCCACCAACTCTGCGGCGCGGGGGAGGTCGGCGACGGCCGCCCGGGTTCCCGCGGCCAGTGCCGCCGTCAGCTTGCGGATCAGCGCCGGGTCTTTCTCTAGGGTCGAGCGCTTCGTTGCCAGCACCAGCTCCGGGTAGCGCGGGGCCCCGTAGGAGTCGACGCGGAACTGGCGCGTTCGCACGCCGCGCTTCTTGAGCGCCACCCCCTCGGCGTTCCAGAAGGTGACCACGGCGTCCACCTTGCCGGCCGCGAGGCTTGGCACGGCGGAGAAGCCGATCGTGATTCGCCGCACCTTCCGTGGGTCGCCGCCGTCGGCCCTGACCACCGAGTCGAGGACCGCGTCATCGGAGGGCAGGCCGGTGACGCCCACGCGCTTGCCCTCGAGGTCGCGCGGACGGCGGACGCCGTTTGCCTTTGCGATCACGGCGGCCAGGGGGCGTTGCACGATCGCCCCGACGCCCACGACGTCCTGACCCCGCTGCCGGGCCAGCCCGAGGTCGTGGATGTCCACGATCGAGAAGTCCGAGCGGCCGGAGGCAAGCAGCTTGAGCGAGTCAGTCGATGCGGCGGGGCTCCGCACGTCCAGGAGCAGGCCTTCCTTGGCGTCGAGGTCGCGGTCCACCGTGGTGAACACGCCGGCGTGCACGGCGTTTGGCTGGAAGTCCAGGGCGAGCGTGACCGCGGGATTCGTGTCGGCCGCCTGGTCATTCCCACCACAGGCTGCGAGCAGGGCCGCGACCACGACGAGCAGGGCGAGTAGGGCGGGGAGGCGTCGCATGCTGGCCACCCTAGGGCCCGCGTACACTCGGCGACGTGCGGCGCGTCACCTTTAGCCGGAACTACACGCTGTCGCTCTCGCGCACGTGCCAGTGCTTCTGCAAGTACTGCGCGTTTGCCACGCACAAGGCGCATCTCTACTCCCCCGAGGAGGTCGAGGGACTGCTCGACGATGCCGAGCGCCGCAACGCCAAGGAGCTGCTGGTGCTCACCGGCGAGAAGCCCGAGGTCAACGCCGAGGTGGCCGCTCGCCTGCGCGAGTACGGGCACGAGGACTTCACCTCGTACGTGGCGTGGGCCTGCGAGCGGGCGCTGCAACGCGGGATGCTTCCACACACCAATCTCGGCGTGCTCTCACGCGAGGATCTTGGCCGCCTGCGCCAGGTCACCGCCTCCCAGGGCTTGATGCTGGAGTCCATCAACCCCGATCTGGTCGTGCACCATGGCTCGCCGACCAAGCTGCCCGGACCGCGGCTGCAGACCATCCGCGACGCCGGTGAGCTGAAGATCCCGTTCACCAGCGGCATCCTGGTCGGGATCGGGGAGACGCCCGCGCAGCGCGTCGAGGCGCTCGAGGCACTGGCCGCGCTGCACGCCGAGTACGGCCACCTGCAGGAGGTGATCCTCCAGAACTTCGTGCCCCACTCTCGCTACTACGGAGCCGAGCCCGCCCAGATCGCCGACGCCGCCCAGCGCTCCGGCGAGCAGGGGGAGGCTGCCCCGATGCCGTCGTGGGGTCAGGACGTCTCGCTCGACGAGATGCGCGAGCTGGTGGCCTACAGCCTCGAGCTGATGCCCGACGTCGGCGTTCAGATCCCCCCGAACCTGGCCGATTGGTGGCTGCCGCTGATCGAGGCCGGCGCCTCAGATCTCGGCGGGCTGTCCGCCAACGGCGATCACATCTCGCCCGAGCACCCGTTCCCGACGCCGCACACCATGCGCAAGGAGCTCCAGCCGCGCGGGTACGCGCTCACCGAGCGCCTGTGCGTCTACCCCCAGTACATGGACTCCGAGTGGATGGAGCAGGGGGTGCTAGACGTGATCAAGAGCTCGTTCTGGAGCTTCATCCCGCGGCGCGGCTCGGGTCGCCGCGATGACCGGCCGACCCACGCGGAGCTCGCACCCGGCGCGATCCAGCGCGCCCGCGACGGCCGGGCGCTCGACCCCGAGGAGCTCACAGCGCTGTTCGCCGAGACGCGCCCCGAGGTGATCGAGGACATGCGCCAGGCCGCCGACGAGCTGCGCGCCGAGCTGGCCGGCGACACCGTCACGTTCGTGGTCAACCGCAACATCAACGTCTCTAACATCTGCATCGTGGGCTGTGCCTTCTGCGGCTTCGGCCAGGGCAAGCGCTCGCCCGACGCCTACGAGCACGATCGCGACGAGTTCGTGTCCCGCGTGCGCGAGGCGGTCGACTACGGCGCCACCGAGCTGTGCATGCAGTCGGGCATCCACCCCGACTGGGGCCTCGAGGATTACGAGTCGTGGCTGCGCCTGGCCAAGGCGACCGCGCCGGACCTTCACCTGCACGCCTACTCCGCGATGGAGGTTGACCACATGGCCACCGTCTCGGGCCTGCCGCCGATCGAGGTCTTCCACCGCCTGCGCGAAGCCGGGCTGGACTCGACCCCCGGGACGGCGGCCGAGGTGCTCGATGACGGCGTGCGCCAGCGGATCTCGCCCAACAAGCTGCCGGTGGCCCGCTGGGTCGAGATCATCGAGGCCAGCCACGCCGCCGGTCTGCGCTCGACCGTCACAGTCATGTTCGGCCACATCGAGGAGCCCTGGGAGCTGGCCGAGCACATGCGCGTGGTGCGCGGTCTGCAGGAACGCACAGGCGGGTTCACCGAGTTCGTGCCGCTGTCGTTCATCCCGTTCCACACCATGCTCGGGCGCACCCACGGCATCGAGGAGATCTCGCCCGAGGAGAACCTCAAGCACACCGCGGCCTTCCGGCTGGCGCTCGGCCGCACCGTGCCGAGCGTGCAGGCCAGCTGGGTGAAGATGGGACTCGACGCTGCCACCGAGGCGCTGCGCTGGGGAGTCAACGACCTAGGCGGCACGCTCATGGAGGAGTCGATCAGCCGCCTGGCAGGCAGCCAGCACGGCGTGCGGCTCGACCCGCCCGACCTGATCGCCGCCGCCCACCGCGCTGGGCGGCCCGCGGCCGAGCGCACCACTCTCTACGACGTGTGCCGGCGGTTCGAGCTGCCGGTCGCCGTCTAGCGGGAGGAGCGGAGCCGGACGTTGTCCGGCGAGCACCGCACCGACGCCCTCAGCGGAACAGGTCGGACTCGGGCGGTCGCCGCAGCGCGGCCGCGCCGGGCCCGTCCGCGGCGGTTACGAAGCGGTCAAGCCCTCGTATCAGCACCACGGGTTGGCCTGAGTCCTTCGCCCGGGCCAGGTCGGCTGCGCCCGCGGCCGAATCGGCCACCGCGATCTCGGTGGCTGCGAGCTCGCGGCCGTTGGCGTCGGCTCGGCCGCGCCAGTCGTCAAGCGGCGTGAGCCCGGCGATCCCGATCGCCACGTCGGTCTGGCCGACGCGCCACGCGCGGCCGAAGGAGTCGGCGATCACCACGGCCGGCCTCACCCCCAGGCGCTGCGCCACCCCAGAGCGCAGCGCCCGTGCCGAGGCATCGGGATCGGCGGGCAGCAGCACGATCTCATCCGGGTCCTCAGCGTTCGAGCGGTCGACGCCCGCGTTGGCGCAGACGAAGCCGTGGTGGGTCACGCAGATGAGCACGCCGTGGCTGGCGCGCAGCAGCTCGGCCGACTGGTCGAGCACGGCCTGGACCATGCGCGGGTCCTTGGCGTGGCTGTCGGCCAGCTCGCGTGCTCGCTCGCCGGGCTCGATCTCAGCCAGGCGCCGCACTGCGCCCTCGGCCTTCGACACCACCTTGTGCGCCACCACCAGCACGTCGCCATCGGCCAGGTCCGTCGGCGCCGCGGCGGCCAGCAGGGCGGCGACGTCGGCGCCCGGACGCACCTCGGGCAGGCCGGCCAGAGCCGTGGCCGAGATCGGGGCCGGGATTCTCAGCGCGAGGCCGGGATGGACAGCGCCCGGAGCGCCTCGCGGGTGGCTGGTGCGCTGCCCGGCGCCGAGTCGAGCGCGCGGGTGGTGGCGGCCAGGTCGTCGGGGGTATCGACGTCGAGCACCAGGGAGGGGAGGGGGTCGATCGCGTAGGCCACCCCGGCGTCTCGGGCCGCGACCTCGTGGCGGTCGCGGCTACCGGTCCCGAAGCTCGGGGCGATCGCGTCGACCGGATGGATCAGCAGTCCGTTGGTGCCGCTGCCATGGCGGTCGGGCACGATCACGAGCGGCTCGGTGTGGCGCAGCAGCCCGGTGAGCTCGCCGGGGTCGAGCAGCGGAGCGTCGCCGGGCACGAGCAGCGCGCGCTCGAATCCCTGGTCGAGCGCGTGGGCGATGCCGATCAGGGCCGCAGCGGACTGGCCGTCTTCGACATCGTCGCGCAGCACGGTGACGCCCTCGGCCTCGAGCGCCTCGGCCAGCGGATTGGCGGTCACGACCGCAACCTCCCCGAGGGCCGGCACGCGGGCCAGCGCGACAAGCACGTCGGTGAGCATGGCCCGCGCGAGAATCGCGCGCGACTCGGGCTCGATCAGCCCGCCCAGACGCTGCTTGGCGGCGCCGAAGCTCTTCACGGGCAGGATCGCGATCGTGCGCATTGGCTGCATTCAGGATGCCAGGGAGCGCGCGAACTCCACGGTCTCGGCGGCCAGGCGGCGGCGGGCCTCGGGGGTGTCCATCAGCACGTCGGTCTGCAGGGTCGGGATGCCCTGCACCGGCTCGTCGGCCACGATGCCGTCCAGCAATCCCTCGTAGGCGTCCAGCAGCCCGGCGGCGCTGGGCTCGATGCCCGCCCACACGCAGAACTCCAGCGTCGGGCCCTTCAGCACCTCGCCACCGACGAACGGGCTGACGGCCACCACCGGGCCGGGCGCCTCGTGCAGCGCGGCGCGCATGGCGGGCACCGCCAGCATCGGCGCGATCGAGGCGATCGGGTTGGACGGCCCGATGACCACGCAGGCCGCCTCGCGCAGCGCATCGAGCACCTGTGGCGTGGGCGTCGCACGCTCGGCCCCCCGGAACTCGACCCCCTCGATCGGACCACGCGCGCCCTCCACGATCATGAACTCCTGGAAGCCGAAAGTCGCTCCCCTGGCGGTCACGCGGGTGCGCACCGGCTCGTCGGCAGCGGGCAGCACTGCGGCATCGACGCCCATCGCCGCGACCACGGCGGCGTGGGCCGTGGTCGCCTTGTGGCCCGCGGCCATCAACTCGGTGCGGATCAGGCACATGGCAAGGTCACGGTCGCCCAGGCGGAACCATGTCTCGTGCCCCGCCGCCTCCATCGCGGCCATGACCTCCCAGGTGTCGCCGGCGATGCCGTAGCCGCGCTCGTCGATGGCGTCGGCCAGCCAGTAGGTCACCAGGTCGGGGTCGGGGGAGACGTGCGCGCCGTAGACTTCGGCGTCGTCGCCGGTGTTGGTGATCACCGCCAGTCCGGGACCGCCGACCACGTCCACCAGCCCGCGGGCCAGCTTGGCGCCGCCGGTGCCACCAGAGAGGAGCGCTACTTCCAGAGCTCTTCGGGCAGGCCGGTGAACTTGATGCCGGCGTGCGTCTTGTTGCGGATGTTCACGGAGATCAGCAGGGGTGTGAGTCCCTCGACCAGCCGTGCGGTCTCGAGCGCACCGGCGTTCACGGGGCGCAGGCCAGGGATCGAGCCGATGATGTCGGCTACCCGGCGCTTGTCGTCCTTCTTGTCGCCACACACCGGCACGTCCTCGTCCAGCTCGGCGTCGGGATCGGCCAGCGTGGCGGCGGACACCGAGTGCAGCGCCGAGATCACCGTCACGCCGTCGGGCACCATCTCCCGCGCCTGTTCGGCGGCCGAGCCCTGCGGCACGCCCAGCAGGCGCGTCGCCTTGCCGGACACCGCCGCGGCCAGCGGCACGGTGGCGTCAACCAGGATCTGGCCTGCGGTGAGCGCCTGCTTGAGGTTTGTGAGGTTCTCCGACTGCGCGCGAAACGGGACCGTGAGGAAGACGATGGGGCCCAGTGCGGCGGCAGCGGCGTTTGCGAGGCCATCCACGGTGGCGCCCGGCACCTTCTCGCGCACTCGGGCGGCGGCCTCCTCCGCGCGGCCCGCGTCGCGCGAGCCGATGGCCACGTGGTGGCCCGCCGCCGCCAGTCGCACGGCCAGCCCGGAACCCAGCGCTCCGGTGCCCCCGACGATCGGGATGGTGGGGGCGTCGCTCACCGGGCCGACTGTACCGCCAAGCTGCTGACGATGGACACGCGCACAATCGCCGGCGTGGCGGTGGCCGGCCAGGTCGCCTTCGTGGCCGCCTGGGTCATCGCCGGCCTGGTCGAGCCCGGCTACTCCGTGTCGAGCCAGGCGGTGTCCGAACTGTTCTCACGTGCCGCCGAGCACCCATGGATCGTGCGCACCGGCATCGCGCTGCTCGTGCCCTCCTACCTGGCCACCGCCGTGCTGCTGCGGCGCATGCTCGGGCGGGCGGCGTGGCCGGCGGTAGGGCTGTTCCTGCTGGCCGTTGCGCTGGTGATCACGGTCGACCTCGATCCGCTCGACTGCATGATCAACGCGAGTGCGGCGTGCGCCCGGCGGGTCGACCTGGGTCAGGTGTCCACGGCGCACCGGGTACACGGCCCGGCCGCCGTCGCGCTTCAGCTGTCCCTCGTCGCGACGCCGTTCGCGCTCGCCATAGCGCTGCGCGGCTCGGCTACGGCACGGTGGGCGCTGCTCGTCGGCGCGATCGGCGTCGCCTCGGTGGTCTGGGTGGCGGTGGCCGGTCCCGGCATCTACGGAGTGGCCCAGCGCACCACGTTCGGCTTCGTGAACGTCTGGATCGTGCTGATCGCGGCCGCGGCCGTCCGCGACGGCGGTCGGGATACAGTGGCGTCATGAGGCTCGAGGGACGCATCGCACTCGTCACGGGCGGCACCGGAGGCATCGGCGCGGCCACCTGCGAGCGGCTCTCCGGGGAAGGTGCGTCGGTCATCGTTGCCGATCTGGATTTGGATCGCGCGCGCGATCTGGCGGCCCGCATCGACGGCATGGGCGTGCAGATGGACGTGCGCTCGACCGAGTCGGTTGGCGCGGCGGTCAGCAGCGCCGAGTCCGAGGTGGGCCCGATCTCGGTGTTGGTCAACAACGCCGGCATCGCCGACGATGACTTTTTCGTCCGGACCGACGAGGCTCAGTGGGATCGCGTGATCGCCGTCAACCTGCGCGGCGTGCTGGCTGTGACCCACGCCGTTGTCGGCGGCATGAACGAGCGCGGCGCCGGCAGCATCATCAACACCGCCTCTGAGGCCGGGCGGGTCGGCTCCCAGATGTCGACCGTGTACTCGGCCACCAAGGCCGGCGTCATCGGGTTCACCAAGTCGCTGGCGAAGGAGTGCGCCCGCTATGGCGTGCGCGTCAACGCCGTGGCGCCGGGGCCGATCGACACCGACATGCTCAAGGTCGCGCCCGAGCAA
>JBBRYL010000070.1:0-16234 GCA_038237685.1 Solirubrobacterales bacterium
CTGCGTGACCTCCTGCCCGTCGGGCGTGCAGTACGACAAGCTGATCGAGGACACCCGGGCGCAGGTCGAGCGCAAGTGGGAGCGGACCGGTGCGGACAAGTGGACCCGCAAGATCGTCTTCGGCCTGTTCCCGCACCCCGATCGCCTGAAGTGGCTCACGCCGCTGATGCGCTTCGGTGCCGCAACCGGCCTTGACCGCGCGACGGCAAAGCTCCCTCTAGGCCGGTTGTCCGAGATCGCCGCGCTGGCGCCTCCCGCGCCCAAGCGTCACGCGCTCCCCGACGCCGTGGCCGCCCAAGGCGAGAGTCGGGGCACCGTGGCCGTGCTGCGCGGCTGCGTACAGCGTGTGATGTTCAGCGGCGTGAACGCCGACACCGCCGCCGTGCTGGCCGCGGAGGGCTGGGACGTCGCGGCCCCGCAGGTCCCGAGCTGCTGTGGCGCGCTTCAGCTGCACGCGGGTGTCGGCACCGACGCCGAGTCCAGCGTGAAGAAGACGATCGCGGCGCTCGAGGGCTACGAGCGGATCGTGGCCAACTCCGCCGGCTGCGGCTCGGCCATGAAGGACTACGGGCACGTGATGCGCGCGGACCCCGAGTGGGCCGACCGCGCCCAGGCCTTCGCCGAGAAGGTCGTCGACGTGACCGAGATCCTCACCGAGGGCGAGCCGCGTGCCAAACGCCATCCCGTGGAGCTCAAGGTGGCCTACCACGACGCCTGCCACCTGGCCCACGCCCAAGGGGTGCGCAACCCCCCGCGCGAGCTCCTGCGCGGCATCCCCGGCATCGAGCTCGTCGAGCCCGCGGACTGGGAGATCTGCTGCGGCTCCGCCGGCATCTACAACGTGGTCAAGCCCGAGGCCGCCGCCGAGCTGGGGCGGCGCAAGGCACAGAATCTGCTCGACACGGGGGCCGAGGCGGTGGTGGCGGCCAACCCGGGCTGCACCCTCCAGATAACCGCACACACCCGGGCGCTTGGCAAGGAGCTGCCGGTGATCCACCCCGTCGAGCTGCTGGCCCGATCACTGAGAGGAGGTGGCTAAATGCCGCCTGAAGGAATCGAGATCCACGGACCGCGGGTCCACCGCGGCGAGGAGGTGCTCACCGATGACGCGATGGCCCTCGTCGCCGAACTGCATCGCGCAATCGACGCCACCCGCCACGAGCTGCTCGCCGCGCGCGTGGAGCGCCAGGCCGAGCTGGACGCCGGCGGCACGCTCGACTTCCTCGCCGAGACGGCAGAGATCCGCGACGGCGACTGGCAGGTCTCCCCTCCCCCGCCCGCCATGCGCAGGCGCTGGATCGAGATAACCGGGCCGACCGGCGCCAAGATGGTGATCAACGCGCTGAACTCCGGCTCGACCGGGTTCATGGCCGACTTCGAGGATGCCAACTCGCCGACCTGGTCCAACATGGTCGGGGGCCAGGCCAACCTGATCGACGCCGTGCGAGGCACCTTGGAGTTCGACGATGAGGAGAAGGGCAAGCAGTACCGCCTGGTCGACGATCCCGCCACCTTGCTGGTGCGCCCGCGCGGCTGGCACCTGGACGAGAGCCACATGCTGGTAGACGGCGCCCCCGTGGCGGGCGGCCTGTTCGACTTCGGCCTCTACATGCACCACAACGCCGAGGAGCTGCTCGACCGCGGCAGCGGACCGTTCTTCTACCTGCCCAAGATGGAGTCGCACCTCGAGGCGCGGATGTGGAATGACGCCATGACGCTTTCCGAGGATCGCCTCGGCCTGGACCGCGGCACCGCACGCGGCACGGTGTTGATCGAGACGCTGCCGGCCGCGTTCCAGATGGACGAGATCCTCTACGAGCTCCGCGAGCACTCCGCAGGTCTCAACGCCGGCCGTTGGGACTACATCTTCAGTGCGATCAAGCGATTCAAGGAGCGACCCGAGTTCGTGACGCCCGACCGCGGCTCGGTGACCATGACGGTGCCGTTCATGCACGCCTACTCAGAGCTCTTGGTCAAGACCTGCCACCGGCGCGGAGCGCACGCGATGGGCGGCATGAGCGCGGTCATCCCGTCGCGCACCGACGAGGAGGCGGCCAAGAAGTCGCTCGACGCAGTGGCCGCCGACAAGAAGCGCGAGGCCGAGGCGGGCTTCGACGGCTCGTGGGTGGCCCACCCCGACTCGGTCGAACCCGCCATCGGCGAGTTCGAGAAGGTGCTCGGCGACCGCGACAACCAGGTCGACAAGCAGCGCGACGACGTCGACGTGTCCGCACCCGAGTTGCTCGCCATCGACCAGACACCGGGCGAGATAACGGAAAAGGGGCTGCGCGCCAACGTCAATATCGGCATCCAGTACGTGTCGAGCTGGCTGCGCGGCAACGGCGCCGCCGCGATCTACGGCCTGATGGAGGACGCTGCCACCGCGGAGATCTCGCGCGGCCAGATCTGGCAGTGGATCCGCCACGGCGCGACCCTCGACGACGGCCGCACCGTGACCACGGAGCTCGTGCGCGAGCTGGCCGGCGAGGAGCTCGAGGCCATCCGTGCCGAGATCGGCGATGACGAGTGGTTCGAGCGCGAGGGTCGCCCAAGGCAGTCCCGCGAGATCTTCGAGGCGGTGGCGCTGTCGGGCAACGACGAGTTCGTGGAGTTTCTGACGCTGCCGGCGTACGAGGTGCTGAAGGGGCTCGAGGGCTAGGCCGCGTCCTCGTCGCGGGCCAGCTCGGCCTCGCGGATGCCCCGCATGGCCAGCTTGCGCTGCTCACGATCGGCGCGATCGAGGATGAGCACCCCGTCGAGGTGGTCCATCTCGTGCTGGATCACGCGGGCCTCGAGCCCTGACGCCTCGATCGAGCGGACGTCGCCCTCCTCGTCACGGGCATGGACCCGAACGTGCAGCGGCCGTTCGATGTCGAGTTGGACGCCCGGAAGCGACAGGCAGCCCTCCTCGAGCACATCGGCGTCCCGGCTCTGCCATTCGATCTCGGGGTTGATCAGCGCGATCAGCGGCGCGTCGGGGCCGATGCGGTACACGAGCAGTCGCTGCGCGATGCCGAGTTGGGGCGCTGCGAGGCCGATCCCGAGCGCATCGTGCATCAAACCGGCCATCCGCCCGACCTGGTTCTTCAGCGCACCGTCGAAGCGGTCGATCTCGGTCGCGCGGCTCTTGAGCACCGGGTCGCCGAGCCGCTTGATGAACGACATCGCGGCGCCGCGGCGGGCCTCGACCTCGGGATCGAGGCGCGGGCGCTCGTCCTGCTCGCGCTCCTCGTCGATCACCTCGGCTGTCTCGTCGGCCATGCTCTGATTGTACGGTCTCGGCCGTGAAGCGATTCGTTCTCGTGCTGATGGCCACCGCGGCCCTCGCCCTCTCCGCCGCGCCGCAGGGTGTCGTGCTCGCGGCGCGCCGCCCGCGTGCGCTTTCGCCACCGCGAGCAGTAGCACTATCGTCCCGGCGGTGACGGCGATGAAATGGTGGGGTTGGGGCCAGGAGGACGTCTTCTTCAGCCACGAGGACAAGCCCGAGCTGCGCCCCTTGTTCCAGGACAAGCTGGATCTCGACGTGAGCACGCCCGGAGATACGCCGGCAATCGCGTTCGAGGATCTCGACATCGCGCAGCCGACGCTGCCCGCCGAGCTGAAGAGCGCGCTCGAGGCCGCCGTAGGCGACGAACACGTGTCGACCGATCCGCTCGACCGCGTGGTCCACACCCGGGGCAAGAGCGTGCGCGACCTGGTGCGCCAGCGCCGCGGCGACCTGCCGCGCATGCCCGACGTCGTCGTGCGCCCCGCCGACGAGGCGCAGGTCGAAGCCGTGATGCGGGCTGCACTGGACGCCGACGCGGTGATCATCCCCTTCGGCGGCGGCTCGAGCATCTCGGGCAGCGTGGAGGCCCAGCCCGGAGAGCGG
Source organism: Solirubrobacterales bacterium (assembly GCA_038237685.1). GTDB lineage: Bacteria > Actinomycetota > Thermoleophilia > Solirubrobacterales > Thermoleophilaceae > JAAYBF01. The sequence continues at coordinate 3,872 of JBBRYL010000070.1, forward strand.
CGCCCCGTGCTCTCGCTCGACATGAGCCGGTTAGACCGGGTGCTCGGGATCGACCAGAGCGCCCGCCTGGCGCGCGTACAGGCCGGCGTCTTCGGGCCCGAGCTGGAGCGCCAGCTCAACGAGCGCGGCTACACGTTCGGTCACTTCCCCGACAGCTTCACCCACTCGACGCTGGGCGGCTGGATCGCCACGCGCTCGTCGGGCATGCAGTCCGACCGCTACGGCGACATCGCCGACCTGACCCGCGGCATGCGGGTGGTCACGCCGACGGGGATCTTGCACGTCCGGCCGGTGCCCAGCACCTCGACGGGCCCCAGCGTGCGCGAGATGGTGCTGGGCAGCGAGGGCCGGCTCGGCGTGATCACCGAGGCCACCGTGCACGTGCGAAGGCGGCCGGCGCAGCGCAAGATCCTCGGCTATCTCTTCCCCACCTGGCCCGACGGACTGGCCGCCGTGCGCGACATCGCCGCCAGCGAGGCCGCGCCCTCGGTCACGCGCGTGTCCGACGCCCCCGAGACGGTGTTCTCCTTGGCCACGCGCAAGGCCTCCACCCCACTGGACCGCGTCAAGTCCAAGGCGCTCACCACGTTCCTGACAAAGCGCCGCGGCTTCGACCTCGAGGCCATGTGCCTCTCGTTCATCGGCTATGAGGGCACCGCAAGCCACGTCGCCGCCCAGCGCAAGCTCACCGAGCAGATCGTCAAGCGCCACGGCGGCGTCGGGATCGGCCAGGGCCCCGGTGAGCTGTACGACCAGAAGAAGTTCGACACCCCCTACATCCGCGACTTCCTGCTCGACCGCGGCGCGCTGGCCGACGTATCCGAGACCTCCGCCCCGTGGAGCGAGCTGCCCAAGCTCTATGACGCCGTGCAGACCGCGTGTCGCGGTGCGTTCCGATCGCTCGGCGTGCCCGGCTACCTGATGTGCCACCTGTCGCACAGCTACCACGCGGGCGCCTGCCTCTACTTCACCTTCGCCATCACGGCCTCGCCCGACCGCGACGAGCTTGAGCAGTACGACGTCATCAAGTCCGCGGTGCAGCAGGCGTTCGTCGACTCCGGTGCCACGCTGTCACACCACCATGCCGTCGGCACCGAGCACGCTCCTTGGCTGGTGCAGGACATCTCCGCGCCGGGCGTCGCGATGCTCGAGGCGTTGTTCGCGGGCATCGACCCGGGTTCGAATCTGAACCCGGGAAAGATCATCTAGGCGTCTCGGGAAACCACTCGGCGCGGCCAGAGTAGTTCCCGTAATGGCCGCTCCCGCCGACCTCGACCTCCCGTGGACGCGCTCGCCCGTAGCCACGCGGGTGCGCGAGTTCCTCGTCTGCGGCGTGCTCGGTACCGCGATGGACCTCTACACCCGGCGCGAGCTGAGCGGGCATCAGCACCTCGACCGGCTCGAGGGCCCGGTGATCTTCGTGGCCAATCACAACAGCCACATGGATACCCCGGCACTGCTGCGGGCCCTGCCCAAGCGGTGGCGGCGGCGCACATCGGTGGCGGCGGCGGTCGACTACTTCTACGTCAAGCGACGAAGCGCGATCTCGGCGTCGCTGGTGTTCGGCACCGTGCCGCTGGACCGCAGCGGTGGCGGCCTAGGGTCACGCTCCACGGCCCATCTGCGCCGGCTGTTCTCCGAGGGCCGCAGCCTTCTGATGTTCGCCGAGGGCACCCGCTCCCACGACGGGACGGTGGCCGCGCTGAAGTCCGGCGCGGCGGTGCTGGCAGCCGAGCACGACCTGCCGATCGTGCCGATCTTCGTCTCTGGCACCGGGGAGGCGATGCCGCGCGGCACCAAGTGGATGAACTTCAAGAACGGCCGCCCGTTCGCCGCGCGCCACCAGATCGAGATCCGTTTCGGCGATCCGATCCGGCCGCGCGCAGGCGAGCACCGCGCCGACGTGATGGAACGGGTGCGCCTCTTCTTGGCCGAGTCCGGCGCCACCACCGAGCACGGTGGCGCTCCCGCCGGGCCCACCCCGTCGCGCCAGCCCGTCTGACCGTTTGGCGCGCGTCTTCGTGACAGGCGGCAGCGGCTTCGTCGGGGGCGCGCTGGTGCGGAGGCTGCGTGGGCGTGGCGACGAGGTCATCGGCCTGGCCCGCTCCGACGTCGCGGCACAGCGTCTGGACTCGCTCGGGGCGACCGTGGTCAGCGGGCACGTGCTCGACCCCGACGTGATGGCCACCGCCATGTCGGGGTGCGACCTCGCCTTCCACGTGGCGGGCATGAACAGCCACTGCCCGAAAGAACCCGGGGCGCTCTGGCGCACCAACGTCGAGGGCCCGCGCGCGGCCGTGCGCGCCGCCGCGCACGCTGGTGTGGGTCGCGTGGTTGTCACGTCGTCCTCGGCCACGGTCGGCGAACCCCACGGGGTGATCGGCACCGAGGAGACCTCCCACCGGGGCACCTACCTGTCGCTGTATGACCGCGCGAAGCACGTCGGCGAGCGCGAGGCGTTCGCCGCGGGCGACGAGACGGGTGTGGAGGTCGTGACGGTGAACCCGTCGTCGGTACAGGGCGCGGGGCGGTCGTCGGGCAACGGCGCGATCGCGATCGCCTACTTAAACGGCAAGCTTCCGCTGTTCGTGGACACCCACGTGAGCATCGTCGACATCGCCGACTGCGTCGAGGGTCACCTGCTGGCGGCGCAGCACGGGGCGCCCGGCCGCCGCTACGTGCTCAACGGTGCGACGATCACGTCGTTGGAGGCGCTCGACATCGTTGCCGGGCTGGCGGGGGTCGAGCACCGGGTGCGGATCCTGCCACCGGTGGTCGCCCGCGCCGTCGGCGCCGTCAGCGAGATCGCCTACCGGCCACTGCGCAGGCCCTCACCGGTATGCCGGGACCGGATCCGCACGATTCTGCACGGCCATCGCTACGACGCCTCGCGCTCCGAGCGTGAGCTCGGCCTGGTCTACGCGCCGGTGGCCAACACCTTCGAGCGCGTGATCGATTGGGCGGTGACGGAGGGGCTGGTGCGCCTGCCGCCGGCGCGCTAGCGTCTCGACGTTCATGAATGCTCCCGCCCCCGCCCCAAAGCTGCGGATCGTCGACTCGCGAGGCGCACCGCCAAGCACTAGGCGGCACCTGCTGGCCATCCCCGGCTACAGCAGCTTCAGCTGGGTCTCGATCAGCTCGTCGAGGTCGATGTCGAGCTGGGCGAGCCACTCGCACCGGCGCCGGTACTGGCGGGCCGACAGCTCGTAGTCGGCGATCGCTCACGCCGGCACCGTAGCTCAGCCGCTACTGCGGGTCGACGTCGACAGCCACGTTCACGCCGTCGCGCCCCATCTGGGCCGCGCCCTCCTCGACCGCGTCGCGGACCGCGCGGATGCCGGCCTCACGGTCGCGGCCCTTGATCACGATCTGTGAGCGCTCCCGGCCCTGTCGGCGAAACAGGGGCACGGGTCCGAGCACAGCAGCGCCGGGCGGCGCGAGCCGGTCGCGCAGCGCCTGGGCGGCTTCGTGCTCGGGGCCGGACTCGGTGCTCGAGCAGACGATCCGGATCAGGTGCCCGTCGGGCGGATAGGACAGCGCTTCGCGGCGGCCGAGCTCCCCTTCGAGAAAGCCGAGCGAGTCGTGCTCGGCCGCGTGGCGCAGCGCCCGCGCCTGCGGATCGAGTGCCTGGACCACGACCCGGCCGCCGCGCGGCCCCCGCCCACTGCGCCCCGCCAGCTGGGCCACCAGGGCGAACGTGCGCTCCTCGGCGCGGAAGTCGGGAAAGCGCAGGGTCGCGTCGGCGTCGAGCACCACGCCGAGCGTGACGTCCGCGAAGTCGTGACCCTTGGCCACCATCTGGGTGCCCACGAGCACACCGCCGCCGGCGGCGGCCTCGAACCGCTCGAGCGCGGCCGCGACGCCCTCCTTGATCACGGTGTCGGCATCGAGGCGAAACACCGGCAGCGGAGCCACCAGCCGCTCGAGCTCGGACCCGAGCTGCTCGGTGCCCATGCCGTGACGGGTCAGCGAGACCGAGTGACAGTCGGGGCAGCGGCCCGGGATCGCCTCGGAATGTCCACAGTGGTGGCAGGCGACGCGGCTCGCGGCGCGGTGCAGCACCAGCGACACGTCGCAGTCGGGGCACTCCCACACGCGTCCGCACTCGGCGCAGGTCAGGAAGTTCGACCAACCGCGGCGGTTGAGCAGCACGATCGCCTTCTCCCCCGCGCGCGCCACCTCCCCGAGAGCGTCGCGCGTGCGCTGGTGCAACACGCCTTTGACGCCGGCCATGCCCACGATCTCGACCGGCGGCATGCCCCTGCCGTCCACGCGCTCCGACAGCTCGAGCCGTCGGTAGCGGCGGAAGCTCTCGGGCCGGGGCGTCGCGCTGCCGCACAGCAGCACGCAGCCTGTGCCCCCTTGTGGGGTATCCGCGGCGGCCGCCCGCCGCTCGGCCACGTTGCGGGCGTCATAGCGCGGATCGCCTTCCTGCTTGTAGGAGCCGTCGTGTTCCTCGTCCACCACGATCAGGCCGACGTCTGAGAGCGGGGCGAACACCGCCGAGCGCGGCCCTACGCACACCTTCGCCGCACCCGAGCGCAGTCGTGACCACTCGTCGAAGCGCTCCCGGGCGGTGAGCTGCGAATGCAGGATGGCCACGGTGTCACCGAACCGCTCGACGAACCGTCCCGCCGTCTGCGGGGTGAGTGCGATCTCCGGAACGAGCACGATGGCGGTGCGCTTGCGCTCGAGTGCCGCCGCGACGGCGCGCAGATACACCTCGGTCTTGCCGCTGCCCGTGACCCCGTGCAGCAGCAGCCGCCGGTCGGTGCCCGCGGGCGCGTCCATCGCCTCGACGACCTCGTCGAGCGCTTCGGACTGGGCACCGGTCAGCGCGTCGATCGTCGGGCGCGCGCCGACTACCGACGTCACGGGCCGGCGCGGAGCGAGGTCTGCCCGCTCAAGCGCCACCAGCCCGCGCTCCTCCAGCCGGCGGGCTCCAGCGTGGTCACAGCCGGTCATGCGGGCCAGCTCGCTCACGCGCAAGGGCCCGCCGCGCAGCGCCGTGACGGCGGCGCGCTGACGCTCGCCCAGCCGGATCGCGTCGTCGCCGATGGAGGCCTCGCCCTGCGGGGTGAGTACGGCGCGCAGCGAACGGCGTGTGCGGGTACGCCGCCCCTTGCCCGTGCCTGTGCCCGGTGGCAGCACCAGCGCCAGGCCGCGCGCGGGGGTGGACACGTACTCGCGCGCCACCCAAAGGCCGAGGTTGACGAGCTCGGGCGGGACGTCGGCCTCCAGCGCCGAGAGCGGCTCGACGAGCTTCTCGGGCGCCACATCGCTGTGCTCGGCCACCGCCACCACCACGCCGAGGATCCTGCGGCGTGCGAAGGGCACCACCAGCATCGAACCGACCCCGACGCCATCCATGGCGGCCCCCAGCCGGTAGTCGAACGGCCCCCGCAGCGCGCGGGCCGTGGTCAGCGGCTCGACCTTGGCGATCATCGCACCGAACCTAGGTGCCAGACCGGACGCGGCACAGCTCAGTAATGGACGGCAAGGCAGGCGTAATGCACCGTGAAGGCGCGCTCCGCAGTGTTCTGCGACGCGAGGTACAGCGCGCGCCTGACCATGGCCTTGGTGGTGGCCTTCGCGGTCTGGGCGGGCGTGCGGGCGAAGAAGGTGTGAACGTCGAGCGGCAGCGGATCCGAGAGCTCGGCAGCCACTCGCACCCCGGCAGCCGCGCACAACGTGTGGACATCTCCACGATTGAAGCGGTGCAGATGGCCGATCTCGTCGCGCCCCTTCTGCGCCGCCGGGCGCGAGGCGCTGCGATTGTCCTCCAGCGGCACCTCCACGACCACCGCCCGGCTGATGCGGGCGGTCTCCTTCAAGAGCGGCATCGGGTCGGGCACGTGCTCGAGCACGTGTGAGAGCACTCCGAGGTCGTATGCCCGATCGGCCACGGGCAGGGTGGCGCCGTCGAAGCGCTGGACGGAGTCGACGCCGGGGCGCCCCGCAGCCAGCGCCACCGCACGCTCGGAGATCTCGAAGCCGTCGCGGCGACGGCCGATCCCGCGGGCGGCGAGGCAGTCGAGCAGCACGCCATCGCCACAGCCGACCTCGGCGATCGTGCTCGGGGCCTCGGGCAGCTTGCCGGCCAGTCGCGCGACGTGGTCGGCCTTTCCCTCGGCGCAGAGTGCGCGCCAGCGGCCGTAGAGCATGCCGTCGTCGCCCTCGGCCGAGTACTGCTGCTCGTAGACGGCACGGAGTTCCGCTGAGCCGGTGATGTGCACGACCCGTAGGCTACGCGGGTCGCACGACCCGACACCGAATGGCTACCGACTTCGAAGCAGAGGGGCTCCTGGAGGGCCTCGACGGGCAGGCCCGCACGGCGCGACTCGAGCTGCTCACCCAGCTCGAAGCCGACGGCGTGGCCGTCACCGAGCTGCGACGGGCCTTGGACGAGGGCAGGCTGTCCCTGCTCCCGGTCGAGCGGATCCTCACGGGCGACGACTCCAGACACACCCTGAAGGAGGTGTCGGAGACGACCGATGTAGAGCCGGAGTTCCTCGAGCGCTACTGGCGCGCGATGGGCATGGCCATGGGTGACCCCGACGACTCGGCCTACCTGACCGCGGACGTCGAGGCGGCCAAGCGGATCGGCGTGCTGCGCGACACCGGCCTCGACGACGAATCGATCATCGAGCTCGGGCGGGTGATGAGCAGCGGCCTGAACCCGCTCGCGGTGACGATGGCGCGCGTGTTTGCCTCGAGCTTCCTCCGGGAGGGCGACGACGAGCAGAGCCTGGCCTTGCGCTTCGCCGAGGCCTCACGGGAGCTGCTCCCGGCGCTTGGGCCGGCGCTCGAGTACTCGCTGCTCGTGCAATTGCGCGCGCTGGTGCACCAGGCGTCGGCGGTCGGCTCCTCGCTCGAGCAGGGCCGCCTACCCGACGCCGCCGAGGTCACCATCTGCTTTGCCGACCTTGTGGGCTTCACCCGCCTCGGCGAGGGCGTCAACTCCGAGCGCCTCGGCGCGGTGGCGGGGCGCCTCGAGGAGCTGGCGCGCGACGTGTCGCGCCCGCCTGTCCGCCTGGTCAAGACCATCGGCGACGAGGTGATGCTCGAGTCCCCCGACAGCGGCGCCCTCCTGCGCGCGGCGCTCGACATGCTCGAGGCGGCCGAGGCCGAGGACGAGTCGTTTCCCCAGATGACGATCGGCATGGCCAGGGGCGAGGCGATCGCCCGCGGCGGCGACTGGTTCGGCCGGCCGGTGAACCTCGCGAGCAGGATCACCGACACCGCCCGGCCGGGAAGCATCCTGGTGACCGAGGACGTCAAGGACGCCGCCGGCGAGGAAGACTTCGACTACTCCCTTGCCGGCGAGCGCAAGCTAAAGGGCGTCCAGGACCCCCAGAAGCTGTTCAGGGTCCGTCGCCCAGAGAACGAAGCGGAATAGCCGTTTACGAGACCGGCAGGGATGCCGGTCTCGTCGAGGGCATCAAACTGCAGCGCCCTCGGCCAAGCCCGCGGCCTCGCGCAGCGCGTCGGCCTTGTCGGTGTTCTCCCAGGTGAAGTCCGGGTCCTCGCGGCCGAAGTGGCCGTAGGCGGCGGTCTTCTGGTAGATCGGCCGGTGCAGGTCGAGCTCCTTGCGGAAGCTGCCCGGGCGCAGGTCGAAGTGCTCGGCGATGAGCTTGGCGATCTGGGCGCGGGAGATCTTCTCGGTGCCGAAGGTCTCGACGGTGACAGACACCGGGTGCGAGACGCCGATGGCGTAGGCCACCTGGACCTCGCACTTGTCGGCCAGGCCGGCGGCCACGACGTTCTTGGCAACCCAGCGGGCCGCGTAGGCGGCGGAGCGATCGACCTTCGACGGGTCCTTGCCCGAGAAGGCGCCGCCGCCGTGGCGGGCCGAGCCGCCGTAGGTGTCGACGATGATCTTGCGGCCGGTCAGGCCACAGTCGCCAACCGGTCCGCCGATCACGAACTTGCCGGTGGGGTTGACCAGAAAGTTCTCGGGGGTGAACAGCGATGCCTCGTCGTAGAGCTCTGACGGGATGACCGGCTTGACCACGTGCTCCCAGAGGTCGTTGCGGATGGTGGTTGCGGAATCGACGCCCTCGGCGTGCTGGGTGGAGATCAGCACCTTCTCGACCGCCACGGGCACGCCGTCGCGGTAGCGCACGGTGACCTGGGTCTTGCCGTCGGGACGCAGATAGCCGACCGTCTTTGCGCGACGGATCTCGGCCAGCTGGAACGCCAGCCGGTGTGCGAGCGAGACGGGCAGCGGCATCAGCTCGGGCGTCTCGCGCGTGGCGTAGCCGAACATCATGCCCTGGTCGCCGGCGCCGGCGATGTCGAGCTCGTCGTCTGAGGAGGAGCCGGAGCGGCGCTCGAAGCCCTCGTCGACGCCCTGGGCGATGTCGGGGGACTGCTCGTCGATCGCGGTGATCACGGCGCAGGCATCGCAATCGAAGCCATACGCGGCATCGTCGTAGCCGATCTTGCGGATCGTCTCACGCGCGATCTTCGGGACGTCGACGTAGGCCTTGGTGGTGAGCTCGCCCGAGACGACAACGAGTCCGGTGTTCACGAGGGTCTCGCAGGCCACGCGGCTCAGCGGATCCTCGGCCAGCACGGCGTCGAGAACGCCGTCAGAGATCTGGTCGGCGATCTTGTCCGGGTGGCCCTCGGTGACCGATTCGGAGGTGAACAGATACTCGTTGTCTTGGAGGTCGTCTGTAGGCATGAACAGCGCAGCGTAGAGGATTCGCGCTAATGCCGGAATCCCGCCGGGCTTTCCTAGCTTTCCCCGCTGGTCTTGAAGTCGATCACCAACGGCACCCCCTCCAGACCGAAGCGCTCGCGCAGTTGGTTCTCAAGGAAGAAGCCGTAGCTGCGGGTGATCAGGCCGCGGTCGTTGACCTGCACGGCGAAGCGCGGTGGCGACACCTGAAACTGGGCCATGTAGTACATCCGCAGCCGCTTGCCGCGCGTGGCCGGCGGCTGACGGGCGCCCTGGAGGTCGGACAAAAAGCGGTTCAGCGCAGGCGTGGAAAGCCGTTCGGCGGACTTGTCGGCGATCATCAGCGCTTCGGCGATCAGCCGCTGCAGGCCGCGGCCGCTCTTGGCCGACACCGCCATCAGCCGCGGGCGCTGGCGCAGCTTTTGGGCCAGCCGCGCCCGGGCGTCCTCGAGGTCTGTGTCTGACACATCCCACTTGTTCAGGGCGATGACGGTGGCGCAGTTCTTCTTCATCGCCATCTCGGCGATCCTGAAGTCCTCGGTGGTCACGCCCTCCGAGGCATCGCAGAGCACGATGGCCACGGCGGCGCGCTCTGCCGCGCGCTCGGAGCGCAGCTGGGCGTAGTAGTCGACCGTGCCCATCACCTTGGTGCGCCGCCGCAACCCGGCGGTGTCCACGAGCGTGACGGGCCTGCCGTCGACCACGATCTGGGTGTCGATCGGGTCGCGGGTGGTGCCCGCGACGTCGGCGACGATCACGCGCTCCTCCCCCAGCAGCTTGTTCACCAGCGACGACTTGCCGGCGTTTGGCCGCCCGATCACGGCGAGGCGCACCGGCTCGTCCTCCTCGGGCTCGACGGGCGACTCCTCGAGGGCCTCGACCACACGGTCGAGCAGGTCGCCGGTGCCAAGGCCATGCACCGCAGACACCGGCACGGGGTCGCCAAGGCCGAGCCCATAGAACTCCGCGGCGTTGGCCGACAGCCGCGCGTCGTCGACCTTGTTGGCGGCCACCACCACGGGCACCTTGGCCGCGCGCAGCTCGACCGCCAGCTCGCTGTCGCCGGGGCGCAGGCCGGCGGTGGAGTCCACCACGAACACGGCAACCGACGCCTCGGCCAGTGCAGCCCTGGCCTGCTGCTGGATCGACTTTGCCAGCGAGTCCTCGTCGTGCATGTCCACGCCGCCGGTGTCGATCAGCATGAAGTCGCGGCCGTTCCAGTCGGCGGGCATCTCCTTGCGGTCGCGCGTGACGCCGGCCTGCTCGTGCACGACCGCCTCGCGGGTGCCGGTAATGCGGTTGATCAGCGTCGACTTGCCGACGTTCGGGTAGCCGATCACGGCCACCTTGGGCAGTGCCATCAGTCCCTGGCCTCGTCGACCATCGCCACGATTCGCTCGACCACCTGGTCGACGTCTAGCCCGCTCGAGTCCAGCTCGCGCGAGTCGGGCGCCGGCTGCAGCGGCGAGAACTCGCGCTCTGTGTCCTGGGCGTCACGCAGCGCCTGGTCGCGCTGCACCGTCTCGAGGTCGGCGCCGAGCTCGGCGGCCCTGCGGCGGGCACGCTCGGCCGGGTCGGCGGTCAGGAAGACCTTGACGGCGGCGTCGGGCACCACCACGGTGCCGATGTCGCGGCCCTCGGCCACCCAGTCGCCGGTCGACATCAGCTCGCGCTGCTTGGCGACAAGCGCCTCTCGCACCTTCGGGTTGGTGGCCACGCGGGAGGCGGCCTCGGACACGTCGGGGGCACGGATGGCCTCGGTCACGTCCTGGCCGTCGGCCATCACGCGGTCGCCGAGCTCGATCTCGATCGCCGCGGCGCGGTCGGAGGCGGCGCCACCCTGCTGGAGCAGAGTCAGGCCCACGGCGCGGTACATCGCGCCCGAGTCGAGGTAGGTGAAGCCGAGCGCCCGCGCGGTTGCGCGCGCCACCGTGCTCTTGCCCGCACCGGCGGGACCATCGATTGCCACGACCATCGCGCCAGCGTACTGGCGAAGGTCGAGCTACCTCAGCGTGCTGCCCAGGTGGGGTTGGAGGCGTCGAAGCTCTCGCCGCCCCGGGACACATCGCTCACCAGCTTTGCCACAGTCCTTCCGTTGTCGGCCCGGGCCACCGTCGGCCCTTTGCCGTCGTAGGCGATCAGCTTGCTGTTCGGGGAGTAGACAGGGCTCGAGCAACCCGAGCAGCGCACGATCCGGCGCACCTTTCCGCCACGGGCGGCGACCGCATAGATGCCTCCGGGGCGGGCGTAGACGAGCGTCCTGCCGCTGGGCGACCAGCCGGGATCGCGGCCGCGGGCGACCCGCCTGACCGCCTTGCCACGGCCGTCGGAGATATAGATCGAGCCCGACCGCTCGAACGCGATGCGGTTGCCCGAGGACCAGTCGGGGTCGGCGGCGTTGCGCGCGATCCGCGTGGCCTTGCGCGTGCCGAGGTCGAGCGTGTAGAGGTCAGGGCGCCCGCCGCTTCGGCCGGCAAAGGCGATCTTGCGGCCCGACGGCGCAAAGGTGGGCTGGCTGTCGTCGGCGGTCACGGCCGGGAGCTGGGCGTAGCCGGTGCCGGTGGCGCCGATCAGCGCCAACCTCGTGCCCGTGTCGAAGACGAGTCGCGTGGCGTCCGGGCTCCACGAGGGGCTGAGATAGTCGATCGCGCAGTCGCCGTCGACCGCCATGCCGCCGCTGAGCTGACACTCGCGCAGAAACCGGTCGGCACGGCCGTCGGGCTGCACGGTCGAGAGTGCACGGTAGGACTCCGGCGCCCCGCTGTCGGCGATGCCCTTGCTGTGCACGTCGTAGGCCACCCGGCCGTTGCTGCCCTTGAAGGTGGCCTGGGCCGGCGCGACGAGCACACACGATACGGCCGCGACGGCCACGGTAATCAGCAACCTTTGTCTCACGCGGTCACTAACCCTCGCAGGCGGCCATCGGAGCGGTCATACGAGCGCGGCGAGATCCTGTTCGAAGCCCGGATAGGAGATCGCGGCGGCCTCCATCCCGACCACCTCGACCCCCTCGCGCGACGCCAGGCCGGCGACGGCTCCGAGCATCGCGAGGCGGTGGTCGCCCAGGGAGTCGATCGTCCCGCCGCGCAGCGGCTCGCCGGTGCCGTGCACCACGAACCCGTCGGGCAGCGCCTCGATGTCGGCGCCCAGCGCACGTAGCCCGGTCACGACGCCCTCGATCCGATCGGATTCCTTGTGTCGCATCTCCGCCGCGCCGCGTACGACGGTGTCGCCCTCGGCGAACGCGCCGAGCAGCGCCACCAGCGTGAGCTCGTCGATCGCCAGGGGCACCTCCTCGGCCCCTACCTCGGTGGCCTCCAGCGGTCCGCTGGCCACATCGAGGTCGCCGACCGGCTCCTCTTCGGAGAACGTGCCCAGAGGCTCCAGGTCGCCCACGATCACCGCACCCATTCGCTGGGCGATGCGGAAGAAGCCCGTACGCGTCCAGTTGAGTCCAACGCCCTCGATCAGGACTCGCGAGTTCGGCACAAGACACGCGGCGGCCGCCATGAACGCCGCCGAGGAGGGGTCGCCGGGCACCGTGATCTCGTCGATCTCGAGCTCGTCGACCTCGGAGACCGTCATGGTGAGCCCGTCGCGCTCAAACGGCACGCGCGCCTTGCGCAGGATCCGCTCGGTGTGGTCGCGGCTGTTCGATGCCTCCGACACGGTGGTGC
>JBBRYL010000071.1:0-14647 GCA_038237685.1 Solirubrobacterales bacterium
GCAACGACTCGAGAGACCAGCCGATAGGCGATCTCGTCAAGCAACTCTCCGAACAGACGGCCACTCTGGTTCGCAAGGAGATGCAGCTCGCACAGGTCGAGTTGCAGGAGAAGGGCAAGCGCGCCGGCCTTGGCGCGGGACTCTTCGGCGGCGCGGGTGTGGTCGCCGTGTTCGGCGCGGGCACCCTGATCGCCGCCGTGGTTCTGTTGCTCGCGACTGCGCTGGCCCCGTGGATCTCGGCGCTGATAGTGGCGATTGTGCTGCTGGCGGTGGCCGGAGTGGCCGCCTTGATGGGCAAGAAGCAGGTGGAGCAGGCCGTGCCGCCGGCGCCCGAGCAGGCGATCCAGAGCGGCAAACGTACCGTTGACGAAGTGAAGGGAAGGGCTGGACGATGAGCGACGCCAAGAGCAAGGCAGACGACACGGCCGAGGACTCGGCCACCAAGGCGAAGGGCCGCAAGGAGAAGGAGCGCAACGACGCGGCCCTGGCAGAGCAGGCCGAGGTCAAGGACGCGGAGGTCGAGGCCCACGAGGCCGACCCCGACCAGCCCGAGGGCCAGGAGCCCCCGAGCGCGGATCAGCTGCGTGGCGAGATCGCCGAGGCCCGCGAGGAGATGGGCGACACCGTCGAGGCGCTGGCGGCGAAGACCGACGTCAAGGGCCAGGCGAAGGCGAAGGTCGACGACGTCAAGCAGCAGGCCGAGGCCCAGAAGGTCCGTGCCCAGGCGAAGGTCGACGAGGCGACGACCCAGGCCAAGGAAAACCCGACGCCGGTGGCCGCGGTCGCGGGCGGCGCGGTGGCGCTGCTGCTGCTGATCCTGCTGCTCAAGCGGAGGAGCTCCTAAATGGCAAAGGCGATCTACGCGCCGCTCGGGATCATCTTCGGCGTGCTCGGAGGCATCATCGGCGGTGCCATCTTCAAGCAGATCTGGAAGATGGTCACCAATCAGGACGACGCCCCCGCCGCGCGCGAGAGCGAGTACAGCTGGGCGGAGGTGCTCCCGGCCGCAGCCGTGCAGGGCGCGATCTTCGCCGTGACCAAGGCCGCGGTCGATCGCGGCGGCGCCAAGGGCTTCGAGAAGCTCACCGGCATATGGCCGGGCGACTGAGGGGAGCGACGGATGGCACTCGAACATCAAGATGAACGTGAGACGGTCGAAGCCAAGCAGCAGGACCGCGGGGCGCCGGACGGTCGTGCTCCCGACAGCCCTGGGGACGTATCCAAGATGGGGACGCTGAAGCGGACCTTCAAGGAGTTCTCGGCCGACAACATCACCGACTGGGCCGCGGCCCTGACCTACTACTCGGTGCAGGCGGTGTTCCCGGCGATCATCGCGCTGGTTTCGATCATCGGGCTGGTCGGGGGCAACCTCACCCAGACCCTGCTGGACAACATCAATTCGCTGGCGCCGGGCCCGGCCAAGGACATCTTGGTGCCGGCGATCAAGAACCTGTCCTCCTCCAAGGGGGCGGCAGGGTTGGCGTTCATCATCGGCCTGGTGCTCGCGCTGAACTCGGCGTCGAGCTACGTCGCGGCGTTCACGCGGGCGTCTAACGCCATCTACGACGTGGAGGAAGGGCGACCGATCTGGAAGCTCAAGCCCCAGCAGATCGGCATCGTGCTGGTGCTGATCATCATGCTGGTGCTGGTCGTGGTGATGGTGGCCGTGAGCGGACCGCTGGCCAAGAACGTGGGCAAGGTCGTAGGCGCCGGCGACTCGGCGGTGATGATCTGGGACTTCGCCAAGATCCCCGTGGTCCTGCTGATCGTGGCGTTCATGTTCGCGTTCCTCTACAAGACGGCGCCCAACGTGAAGCAGCCGGGCGCGAAGTTCTTCTCGCCGGGCGGGTTTGTTGCGTTGTTCATCTGGATCGTCGCGTCGCTGCTGTTCGCTCTCTATGTGGCCAAGTTCGCGTCGCTGAACAAGACCTACGGGTCGATGGGCGGTGTGATCGCGTTCCTCATCTGGGTGTGGATCACCAACCTGGCGATCCTGTTCGGCGCGGAGTTCAACTCCGAGCTGCAACGCAGCCAACAGCTAGCGGCCGGTGAGCCGGCACCGCTGGACGAGCCGTTCCTCGAGCCGCGCGACACCACCAAGCTCGATAAGAAAGCGAAGAAGTAGGGCGTGGCAGCTATGACGGACCTGCCGCGGCGGCTGGCCGCGTCGATCGGAAACACGATCGACGCGGCCGGCGAGCTGCCGGTCTTCCAGCAGCAGGTGCTCGAGCACCTCGGGTCGATGGACCAGGTCATGAGCGAGCACCTGGCGTCCATGGATGAGCAGACCGCCGCGCTGGTGGATCTGATCAGGCCGATGGGCGAGGACATCGCGCGTCTCAACGCTCGCGTCGTCGCGATCGAGCGGCGGATCGACGCCCTCGCGCAGTCTCTGACGACCGAGGTGGGCGGCCAGTTGACCGAGGCCAACGCCACGATGATGCGGGTCGAGCGCTCGGTGAAGACGATCTCCGATCGTGTGCCCGACCCCGACGCCCCGGGGCCCATCGCCAAGGCCAGGGAAGCCATCACCGGCGAGTAGTCCGCCCGGCGCTATCGGCGCAGCCGGACCATGGTGACCACCCAGGCAGTGGTCGTCGTGTGCCGCTGCTTGCCCCGGCCGGCTCCTTAGGAGCCGATCAGAGCTGGCCCTCGTTGCGGTGTGCCCACAGCGCGGCCTGGGTGCGGTCGGTCACGCCGATCTTCTGGAACACCGCCGACAGGTGGTTCTTGACGGTCTTGTCGCTGATGCCGAGGCGCAGCGCGATCACCTTGTTGGGGTGCCCTGCGGCCACCAGCCTCAGCACGTCGGCCTCGCGCGTCGAGAGCGCGGCGGCCCGGCCGGGCGAGCGATGCGCGGCAAGCACCTCGCGGGCAGCGCGCGGGTCGAGCGGCGCGTGGCCGGCGGCGGCGGAGTGCACGCCTCGCACCAGCTCGTCGGGGTCGGCGTCCTTGAGCAGGTAGCCGACCGCGCCGGCATCCAGCGCATCCATGATGCGCGGCCGGTCGGAGAAGGACGTCAGGACCACGACGGGCACACCGGGCGCCTCCTCGGACAGCCGGCGGGTGGCTTCGACGCCGTCCACGCCCGGCATCGCCAAGTCCATGAGCACGACGTCTGGCGCGTGCTCGCGCACGCACTCGAGTGCGCCGCCGCCGCCGGCGGCCTCGCCGGCCACCTCGATGTCGGCGGACTCGAGCAGCGCGCGCAGGCCTGCGCGGAAGGTCGGGTGATCATCGACCAGGCAGACCCGGATCATCGCGGCGGCACCTCCGCGCGGATCTCGGTGCCCGAGCCCGGGCTCGACGTCACGCGGAAGGAGCCGCCCGCATCCTCGGTCAGCGATTGGAGCGCGCGGAGCCCCAGGTGGCCCTCGGGACCCCGCTCGGAGGCGTCGAAGCCGCGGCCGTCGTCGCGCACACAGATCACGACGTGGCCGTTCACCGGCTCGACGTCTACCCGGACGCTGTCGGCGGCGGCGTGGCTGATCACGTTGCGCATGCCCTCCTGTCCGATGCGAAACAGGAGTGCCTCGACATCAGGCGCGAGCTCGATGGCGTCGGCCACGTGCACCTCGACCTCGAGCCCGCGCCGGGTCACGCTCTCGGCCAGGTCGTCAAGCGCGGGGCCGAGGCCCTCGCGGTGGAGCGTAGGCGGGTAGATGTCGACCAGCACGTTGCGCAACCCGCGGGTGAGCTGGCGCCCCGCTGAAGCGAGCTGGTGCAAGCGGGCGGCCGAGCCGTGCTCGCCGCGCGAGTCGGCCGCGCGGGCCTCGGCGGCCATCGACAACGAGAGCCCGTTCATGTCCTGGACCACGCCGTCGTGCAGGTCCGCCGCGATCCGGCGGCGCTCGTGGTCGGATGCGTTGACCGCCGCCCGGAGGTAGGTCTCACGCTCCTCGCGTGCGCTGCGCACGCGCTTTACCAGCGAGCGCGCCAGCGGCAGGTTGATGAGCTGCAGCATCAACAGCCCGCCGATCAGCGCCGGAATGAACGCCAGCGTCAGGTCGCGGGTGGTCCCGCGGATCGAAGCGATGGGGCGGTAGGACTCGAACAACAGCGGCTTGCCGTCGGGCATGTGGGCGGCCAGATAGACCTCGACGAGATCTCCATGCCCGCGTTCGAAGCGGTTTTCGGGATGGCTCAGGTCGCTGACCTCGGCCTTCGTGTGGTCAGTGCGCAGGATCTGGCGCTCCTCCTTGTCGAGCGCGTAGCGCTTGCCGATCAGCCGCGGCTCGTCGGAGTACACGATCCGCCCGTCGGGGGTCCACAGCTTGACCCGCACGACATTGGAGTGGCGCAGGACACCGCGCGTGATCAACTGATCGAAGCGGCGTATCGCGACCGGATCTCCGCGCCGCAGCGCGGGGGTGAGCGCGGGCCCGACCACCGCCGCCGCGGTCAGGCGGGTCACGTCCTTGGCCTGCGTCAGCGCCTGATCGCGCGCGATCGCCCTGAACGCAAAGGTGCCGAGCACGCCGATGATGAGCACCCCCACCAAGCCCGAAGCGGCGAACTGCCAGACGGCCGAGCGCTCTCTCATGCACTCATCATCGCCGTACGACCGGGCAAGCGCAGGTCCTAGGACCAATATCCCAGTGAAAGCGGGACCGCACCCGTAGGACGATGGGCGCATGCAACCGCGAACCCACATAGCCGTGCCGGCCGCCGTCCTCGCCACCGGCCTGGCGATCCTGGCGTCTGGTTGCGGGAGCGACAGCAAGGACAAAAAGGCCGCGGCACCCAAGCCACAGCAGAAGACGACCGCCAACGCGCCCGCCCCTGCGGGCAAGGGCTCGACCGTTGCGCTGGCCGCGGATCCCGGCGGCAAGATCGCCTTCGACAAGACGGCGCTGTCCGCCAAGGCCGGCACCACTACGATCGCCTTCCAGAACGCGTCGCAGGTGCCTCATGCCGTCGAGGTCGAGGGCAACGGCGTCTCGAAGGAGACCAAGACCATCCAGGGCGCCAAGGCGAGCCTGACCCTGAAGCTCAAGCCGGGGACGTATGAGTTCTATTGCCCCGTGGACGACCACAAGGCGGAGGGCATGAAGGGCACGCTTACGGTGAAGTGAGTGGTATGAAGCGCGCATGGTCTCTTCGGTCCGGCGCCTCTCGCGGCTGAGCTGGCCTCGGAGCTACCCCCTCGTCCAGTTCCCCAACATCCCGCTCGCGGTCGCGCTCGTCGCGTCGCTCGCCGGCGGGCACCTCGACGGCCATGCACACGCGCTGGCGCGGGCGCTCTTCTTCGTGGGCTTTGCGGTGTGGGCGGCCCTCGAGCTCGGCGAGGGCGTCAACCGCTTTCGCAAGGCGCTCGGCGCGGTCGCGCTGGTCTACATCGTGATGCGGCTCGGCGCCACGCTCGACACGACCTGAGCCGCGGCGTCAGTCGTCGGGGTCGCCCTGGCCCGACGGGGAAAGCTGGCCCCCGCATGAGGGGCATGTGTGGGCACCCTCCCGGAGGAACGCGGTGCTGAACCACTTTTCGTGGCACTCATCGCACACCATCGCACCCGGCTCATTGCCCCCCGCGGCCACGCCCCCAACATAGGTCCATAGTGGGGACGGCGCAAACGTCACCTCCCGCTCATGCTGCCCGAGGGCCTACCCTCGGAGCCGATGACCGAGGTCGACACCGGTTCCGTGCGTCGCGCGCTTCAGGAGCACCGCGACGACGCGGTCGCGCGCCGTGCGCAGCTGATGGCAAAGCCCGAACGCGGGTCCGGCATCAGCTTCGGCAAGCGGGTCGGCGACGGCACGATCGAGGCGGTGAGCCGGTTGAGCGAGGTAGGCGTGGTCGACAGCCTGAACCTGTCGATCGAGCGGGTCGAACGCGCGTTGGCCAAGCTGGACGAGGGCAGCTACGGCTGCTGCGACGTATGTGGAGAGCCCATACCGCCAGCTCGCCTGGCCGCGCGGCCCGAGAGCGTCGTGTGCGTCAAGCACGCACAAGCGCCGCGCCCGCGGCGCTAGATCAGCCGCCCGGCGGAGCCCGGAACAGCCGGGCGTTGCGGTCCGACGGCGCCCCGGCATCGTGTTGGGGCCGCCCGCCCTGGGCGTCGAGGAACGCGAGTGAGCGCGCCGTGTCGGGCAGTCGACCTGGCACCGAGTCCAGCATCCACGTATCGATCACGACGCCTCCGCCCGCGGTCTCGCGCAGGCGCAGCGCCCGCGACTGCTGGGGGAAGTCGGTCAGCGAGCCCGTGTTGATCATCCAGTAGCCCCCAGCTGCGGTCCGGCGCGGCCGAATCTTGTTCGTATGGCTGTCACCGGCCAGTGTGGCCACCACGCGCGGCGCGCGGTCGAGCTGCGCGAGCACCCGGCGGCCCCCCGGCGACGACGCGAGGGGCTGGTGGGTCATGACCACGACCCAGCGGTCGGCGGCCGCCTTCAGCTGTCGGCGCAGCCACGCGAGCTGGCGGGGGGAGGCGGCGGGGTCGGCTCCGCGCGTGCGTTTCACCAGATCGAGAGCGATCACCCGCAGCTTCGGCCCGACCGGGAAGGCGTAGTCGAGCCGGTCGCCGGCGCCGGCGGCCCCCGACCCACGTGCCCGGCGCAGGCGGTCGATCAGCTCGGTTGGACGCATCAGGCGGCGGGTGGCGTCGGGCGCCACGGCCGAGGTGGTGCCCGGCAGGCCGTGGGCCAGCAGGCGATCGAGCACGGCCGGATCGAAGGTCCGGCGGCTGCGGGGGAGCTTCACGCCGCGGTCGGGCTCCACCAGCTCGCGTGAGCCGGTGGCCAGCCGCTGCAGGGCGGGGGTGGGAGCTGCCTCTCCCTGGACCAGCAGGTCGTGATTGCCCGGCACCGCATACCACGGCGCCCGCAGGCCAGGCGAGCGGAACGGTCGCTGGGCGGCGCTCAGCAGACCACGGTGGCGTGGGGCATCGACATCCGGGCGGTAGAGAAACGGGTCGGACGCCCCCGGAGCCTGGGGGCCTTGGTATCCGAGGGCGCCCGAGTCGGGATCCACCCTGCCTCCGCCGAGCACAGTCAGCGCCAGCGACAGCTCGTTGGACTGAGCGTTGTCGACGAGGTCGCCCGTTTCGAGCACCGCGTCGGGGCGCAGCCGATTGACGGTCTCGACGGTGGCGGCAAGCGTCTGGGCCGACAGGGCTTCCTGGGGCCTGAAGGTCGACGAGAATGCACCGCCGAGGCGGTCGAGCACGAAGGCCCGCGCTGGAGATTCCTCGTCGCGCACGTGGGAATCGGTGATCTGGGCCAGTGTTGCGATCCGGGCGACGCCGCGAGAGGCCGGCCCGAGCTCGGTGCGCCGCCGCAACGGCTCGCCCCGGCTGCGCTCCAGGACGCCGTCGCCGTCACGGTCGGCAAACGTGGCGCGCGTGGTCGTGCGCGAGCCGGCGTCGTCGGAAGCCGAGGCACCACCGCCGCGGTGAGTGAACCCCAGGACGAGCGTGATCGCCGCGACCGCCACCGCGAACGCCCCGAGACCGATGCGGCGCTTCACTGGTCTCGCAATCCCGCGGCGATGGGCTCATGTTCGACGCTTCGTGCCACCCACACGGCGGCCAGGGCCGCCACGATCATCAGCCCGGCGATCACGCCCACCACGCTCAGGGTTCCGGCACCGAGCGGCAACGACGCGTACCCGGCCGCCAGCTTGGCCACGGCCGGTCCGAGCACGAGCCGTTGCACCAGCACGCCGACGGGTGCCGCGATCGCGATCACGACCACGGCGGTTCCGAGCAGCACGAGGGTCACGGTCTGCCTCCCGGCGCCCGAGGAACGCAATACGGCGATGGTGGAGCGCCGTTCGATCGCGGTGAGGGCCAGTGCCTGGGCCAGGACGTAGAGACAGATCAGGCCGTTGACCAACGCGACGACGCGCAACACGCCCGCCAGCACCGCGAGGAAGGCGCTGTTGTCCGTGGTGGCGGCTCCGACGGCCTGGGGCTGAGCGCCGAGGCGCGTGAGCGCCGCGGTCAGGCTCGATGCCTTTGCCCCCTGGTCGAGCCGGATGGCAATCTTGGGGGTCGCCCGGGGCTCGGCCGCCAGCAGCCTCTGCGGGCGCACGTAGGCCACCCGCCCGTCCTGCTCGATGGTCCGTACGACGCCGACCACGCGGAAGCGCGCCTCGCCACCCGAGGCGAGCTGCACGACCAGGGGGCTGCCGGGCGACAGCCCAAGCGCCTGGGCCAGTCCGAGGCCGACCTCGGCCTCGGAGCTCGAGTGCAGGCGGCGGCCTTCAGCGAGCGGCGGGGATTCGAAGGTCGTGTGGTCACCGGGGAAGGCAACCACCTTCATCCGCTGGCCAAGGTCGAAGGAGTCAAGAGCGTCCTCCTCGTACCGGGGCGCGGCGGCAAAGACCCCGGGGAGCGCGGCGACGTCCCTGGTCGACGAGGCCGGCAGCGCGGCCGTGAGCGAGTAGCGCTTGCCAACGGTGGCGGGGTCGTTCTGCAGTCCGTCCAGAAAGGACGCGAGCGCGAGCATCAGCAGGACCACCGCGGTGGCGGCGGCCACCACGACGGCAGTGGCCACGGTGCGGCCGCGGCGGGCGTGCGCCAACCGCAGGCCGAGCCCGAACGGGCCCGACGGGGTGCGGCCGGGGCGCTTGGCGTGGCGTAGCTCCGGCCCCCGCAACAGCTGCGCGGGCAGCCGTCCGGAAGCCCTCCACGCGGGGGCCACCGTGGCAAGCACCACCAGCGCGACGATCACGACGAGGCACGCCAGCAGAGGGCCGAGCAGTGTCGCTCCCGGCGGGAGCTCGTTCAGGATCTCGAGCAGGCTCGCGCTCGGGCTTGCGGCCACAAGCGTCCCGACCGCCAGCCCGACCGCGGCCGCCGGCAGGGCTATGAGGAGGGCGTCGAGCGCGAACCGGCCGGCCACCCCCGTCCGTGTCACGCCGACCGCGCGCATCACGCCGATTCCGGTCAGGCGGCGCTGTACGTCGGTGCGCGCGGATGCTCCGAGCATCACGCCGGCCGCCACCAGCGCGATCAGCGAAAAGCCGATCAGCAACGCGATCACGACCCCGGCCGCCTGGTCGATCAGCGCGCGGACGCCGTCGCGCGTCACGAATCGGAGGTTCTCGAGGCCGAAGCTCTGGGTGCGTGCCTGGACCAGCAGCGAGTTGAGCCGGTCGCGATCGCGCGCCCACAGCATCACGAGGTTCACCGACTTGCCGCGGCGCAGGAACTCGCGATTCACGAGATCCTGGGAAAGGTAGATCCGCGGCGTCGCCGTGAGCGGGAAGGCGACGTCGTCGGGTCCGACGGCGATGCCCGCGATCCGTAGTTCGCCGATGCGACCCACGCCGATGCTGTCACCCACCTTCAGATGCCATTCACGTGCGACACCCCGCTCGATCACCACCTCGCCCGGCCGCCCCGACAGGTCGCGACCGTCGACGATCGCGTAGCCACGGCGGCCGCGTGACGGCACCAGCTGGAGGGACCCCTTTCTCGACGATCCACCGGTGCTGCGTAGTCCGACGCCGCGCAGCTCGAATCGGTACGAGCGCGCCTCGACGTTTGCGAGCCCGTCGACGCGCCCGGCCACCGCGCGGCGGGTCGCGGGCTGAAACCGCGCGACCACGTCGGGTAGGTCGGCGCGCTCGGCGGCCCGCTGGAAACCCGTATGGAGGCCGTAGCTCAGCGTGACCCCCGTGCCCACCATGGCCGCCGCCGCAGCAATGCCGAGCCCCGCGAGCAGGGTGCGGCCGCGACGCGCCCGGGCGCGCGAAAGCGCCGCGCGCAGCCCGCCCTTCACGCCACGATCCGGCCGTCCCGGACCGACAGCACGCGATCGGCGATGGCGGCTGCCTCACGATCGTGGGTGGCGATGATCACACCGCGGCTTGCACGGGCCGCCGCTCGCAGCGTCCCGAGCACCGTGTGCGCGGCTTCGCGATCGAGGTTGCCCGTCGGCTCGTCGGCCAGCAGCAGGGGTGGCTCGTTCACCAGGGCCCGTGCGATCGCGATCCGCTGCTGCTCACCGCCGGAGAGGGTGTGTGGCAGCTGCCCGGCCGCACCGTCCAATCCGAACTCCTCGAGCAGCGTCCGCCCACGGGCCACCGACCCCGCCCCCACAAGCCGGGCGGGCAGCAGCACGTTCTCCTCGCCGGTCAGCTCGGGGATGAGATGGAAGAACTGGAACACGAACCCGACCGACTGGCGGCGAAAGCGCGTGAGGGCCGCCTCACCCATCGCGTCCACGCGCTGGCCGTCGACCTCGACCGTGCCGGAGTCGGCGCGGTCGATGCCCCCGAGCAGGTTGAGCAAGGTCGACTTGCCCGACCCCGAGCGGCCAAGCAGCGCGACCAGCTCGCCGCGCTGCACGTCGAGGTCGGCGCCGTCGAGCACGCGCCGGGCCCCACGGCCTGAGCCGAAGGTCTTGACCAGACCGCGGGCGGCTACGAGGGGCACCTCCCGCAGAGTAGGGAGGGGCGATACTCCGGGCGCGTGGAGATCGACGGGTGGCTGGTGCTGCTGGCGGGATTCGCCGACGGGCAGCTCTAGGCCGCGGCGGCCACGCGCTGCCGCGTGCGCGACTTCACCATTACCCGTGCGCCAGCACCGGGCGTCAGCGTGATCGCGCGCCGGGCCACCCGCTCGGACTGACCCGAGGGCGCCTCGAGGTCCAGCCGCTCGACGATCGTCGAGAGCACCTGGCGCATCTCGAACAGCGCGAAGGTGGCGCCGATGCAGCGGCGCACCCCGCCGCCGAACGGGATCCACGTGTAGGTGCCCGCGGGGGTCTCGAGGAACCGCTCGGGCCGAAACGCGGCGGGGTCCGGGTAGATGTCGGGCCGGCGGTGGATCAGGTGGATGCAGGGGGCCACCTTCGCGCCGGCGGGCAGCGTGTAGCCGCCGATCTCCAGAGGCTCGGTGAGCAGCCGCACGACCAGCGGAAGCACGGGTCGCAGGCGCAGGGTCTCCTTGCAGACGGCGTCGAGGTAGTCCTCCTGGCCCGAGGCGATCTCGTCTCGGAGGCGGTGAAGCGCGGCGGGGTGGCGCACCAGCCGCTCGATCGCCCAGGCCAGCGAGGTCGCGGTCGTCTCGTGACCCGCCACCAGCAGCGTCATCAGCTCGTCGCGCAGCTCGGAGTCGCTCATCGGCTGGCCGTCGGCGTGGCGTGCCTGCAGCAGCATCGACAGGATGTCGTCGCGACCCTCGAGGTCTGACTCTGACCTGCGGTCGCGGATCTCGGCCAGCAGCAGCTCGTCGACCGGCCTCATCTCGCTCTTGAAGCTCTTGAGCGCGCCCACCCTGGCAGGGCCAAGGAAAGCGGCGGTCACCATGCTCGAGGCCCGAGTCACGAAGTGCAGGAACTCGTTCAGCGCGGTACGCAACCGGTCCAGGCGCTCGCCCTCGCGCAGGCCGAAGACCGCGCGCATGATGATCTCGAGCGTCACGGCCTGCATTCGCGGCCATACCTCCAGTGGCTGTCCGGGCGCCCAGCTGTCGATCTCTGACTCGGTCACCTCGCGCATCAGCTCGCCGTAGCGCTGCATCCGCTCGCCGTGGAACGGCGGCAGCAGCAGCTTGCGCTGGCTCATATGGCTCTCCTCGTCGAGGAGCAGCACCGACTGGCTGCCGAGTACCGGCCCGAGGATGGCGTTGGCCTCGCCGGCGTGCAGGCGCTTGGGGCTGCCCTTGAACACCTCCTTGACCATGTCCGGATGGGCCAGGAACACCCAGGTGCCCTCCTGGGCGATGCGCATGGTAAAGATGTCGCCGTAGCGCTCGTGGGCGCGCTGCATGAGCGGGAAAGGCCGCGTCATCCATCCCAACGTCTGGATCGCTCTCGGGAAGCGGGGGCCCGGGGGTAGTGCGGTGGCGGGCATCGGTACGGGCAGGGTACCGCCACCCCTTTGCGAAGCGGCGGCGCTACCGTCACCGCGGTGCCCCGCATCGTCGAGATCCGTGGTCAGATGATCCGTCTGGGTCAGCTGCTCAAGCTGGCCGGCGTGACCGACAGCGGCAGCGACGTCAAGGGCCTGCTGGCCCAGGGCGCGGTCACGGTGAACGGCGAAGCAGAGTCACGCCGCGGGCGCCAGCTACACCACGACGACATCGTGAGGGCCGGAACCGAGGAGCTGCAGGTCAAGTGTCGTCCCTGATGCGGCGGTTCGTGGGGGGCCGCGACATCGCGGTCGACCTCGGAACCGCCAACACGCTGGTCTACGTCCGCGGCGAGGGCATCGTGGCGTCGGAGCCCTCGGTGGTGGCACTGGACGAGAACACCGGTGAGGTGTACGCCGTCGGCGCCGAGGCCCGTCGCATGATCGGGCGCACGCCGGCCTCGATCTCGGCCGTGCGGCCCCTGCGCCACGGGGTGATCGCCGACTTCGAGGTCACCGAGGAGATGCTGCGCTACTTCATCCGGCGTGTGGACCAGAGCCGCTTCGCGCACCCGCGCGTGGTCATGTGTGCGCCTTCGGGCATCACTACGGTGGAGCGCAACGCCGTGCAGGAGGCCTGCCTGGCCGCCGGTGCGCGGCAGGTGCACCTGATCGAGGAGCCGATCGCCGCCGCGATCGGCGCCGGGCTTGCCATCGGCGAGCCCACCGGCCGGCTGATCGTGGACATCGGCGGGGGCACCAGCGAGGTGGCCGTGATCTCGCTCGGCGGGATGGTCGTGTCGCGCTCGGTGCGGGTCGGGGGCTATGAGCTTGACGACGCGATCGCCGCCCATGTGCGCACCCACCACAACCTGGCCATCGGCGAGCGTTCGGCCGAGGAGATCAAGCTGGAGCTCGGCTCGGCGCGGCCACTTTCGCCCGAGCTGGTCACCGAGCTGCGCGGCCGCGACCTGGTGTCGGGGCTGCCAAAGAGCATCGAGCTGGGCAGCGAGGAGGTCCGCGTGGCCATCGCCGAGCCGGTCAACGCGATCGTCGAGGCCGTGCGCGAGACGCTGGAGGAGACCCCGCCGGAGCTGGCCGCCGACATCACACAGGAGGGCATCGTGTTGGCGGGGGGCGGGTCGCTGCTGCACGGGTTCGCCGAGCGGCTGCAGGACGAGACGAAGATCGACGCGCACCTGGCCGACTCGCCGCTGACGTGCGTGGCCATCGGATCGGGCCGCTCGCTCGAGGAGTTCGAGGCGCTGGAGCGCAGCTCGAACGCCCGGCGAAGGTGAGCGGGTGATTGCCCAGAACTAGGGGTCATGACCCGGACCATCGCTCTCGTGCTCGCCCTCGTGGCCGGCGGCATGGTGGCCCTGCAGCCTGCTGTGAACTCGCAGCTGGCGCGGGCCACCAGCGTGCTCGCGGCGGCATTCATCTCCTTTGCGATCGGGGCGCTCGCGCTCGGGGTCACCCTCCTCCTCAGCGGCGGCATCGGCCAGGTCTCGGCCGTGCCGTCGGTGCCGGTCGGCTACCTCACCGGCGGCCTGCTCGGCGTGATCCTGGTGACTGCATCGCTGGTGGCGGTGCGCGAGCTGGGCGCGGGCGGTGTGGTCGCGGCCACGGTGTCGACGCAGCTGATCGTCTCCGCGCTGCTCGATCGCGCCGGCGTGCTCGGGCTGGACAGGGTGGCCCTCACACCGATCCGCGTGGGCGGGTTCGTGCTCCTGCTGACGGGCACGCTGATGGTCACGTTGCGCTGACCCCCCGGTCGGGGGGTCCGAACGGCAACACCTCGGCGGCCACCGTGCCGATCGCATTCGGAGTTGTGAAGTAGGGCCCGACACCGTCTCGCGGTACGCTGCTCCGCTTGAACATCTTGCAAGCAATCATCCTCGGCATCGTCGAGGGCCTCACCGAGTTCCTCCCCGTTTCCAGCACGGGCCACCTCACGATTCTCGAGAAGATCATGGGGTTCAAGATCGACGACCCCGACATCACGGCGTTCACGGCGATCATCCAGAGCGGCGCCGTGCTCGCCACGCTGCTGTATCTCCGCGACGACTTGATCCGCATCATCCGCGCCCTGATCGAGGGGCTGCGTAACTCGCGCGAGCGGGGCACGGTCGACTTTCGCTTCGGCATCGCTGTGATCCTGGGGTCGATCCCGATCGGGATCATCGGTCTGGCGTTCAAGGACCAGATCGAGACGACGCTCCGCAGCCTCTGGTTCGTTGGCGCGGCGTTGATCCTGTGGAGCTTCGCCATGGCCTTCGCCGACAGCCGCGCCACCCAGGTGCGCCACGAGAAGGACGTCACGCGCAAGGACACCATCATCATCGGCATCACGCAGTGCCTCGCGCTCGTCCCGGGCGTGTCGCGGTCGGGCGCGACGATGTCGGCGGGCCTGCTGCGCGGCCTGGACCGCGTGACTGTCACGCGGCTGTCCTTTTTTCTCTCGATCCCCGCGCTCGGCGCCGCGACGGTGCTGCAGGCCGTGAGCGAGTACTCGAACATCTCCAATGGCGTGGGCTGGGGCCCGACGCTGCTGGCCACCGCAGTCAGCTTCGTGGCCGCCTACTTCGCGATCGGCTGGCTGCTTCGTTTCATCGCTCACCACAACTACTCGGTGTTCGTCGCCTACCGGGTGGCACTGGGCATCGTGGTCCTGGTGTTGTTGGCCACCGGCGCGATCGCGGCGACCTAGGTGTAAGAACCGATCAGGTTGTTCCCGTTCAGCTGGTGTAGTCGGCTGGTCGGGGGCTGGTGGCTGAGGGAGCCGTGTTTGCGGTGGTGATTGTAGAAGTCCAGCCAGCCGGTGAGGGCTGCGGTGCGTTGGTCTGA
>JBBRYL010000072.1:0-14393 GCA_038237685.1 Solirubrobacterales bacterium
CCTCCGCATTGACACGCGGGGCGAGGATAGACCTGGCACCGCTATGTGTGGGTGGCCCTTACGGGCGGCCCGACTCTCTCCTAGCGTCAAGCCGCGAAATGCGGGGTGCACCGAGGGCCGATGAATCGCTTGTGGCAGACGCCGGGGGCGGCATCGCCTTCGCGGGGGGCCCGGAGGCCAGGGGAAAGGTCAATCGAAGGGCCAGGCGGCTGTACTCAGCCGACCTCGTGGGGCGGGAGCGTGAGCTGGGGGCCCTTGTGGAGGCGCTTGATGATCCCCCGACGCTCGTCCTGGTGGAGGGTGAGGCCGGGATTGGCAAGAGCAGGCTCGTGCACGAAGCCTTGTCCCACCCGGTGGTTGGCACGAGGCACGCCTTCGTGGGCCACTGCCACCGACTGCGTGAGCCGTTCTTGCTCGGACCGGTGGTCGAAGCGCTGCGAGGCGCTGCCAAGTGCCCGCCCGCCCGTCCTCTGAGCCCGGTTGTCGGGGCGCTCCGGCCACTGCTGCCCGAGCTCGGGAATCTCCTCCCGGCCCAGCCCAGCCCAGTGGGCGACGGACGCGCCGAGCGTCACCGCATCTTCCGAGCCCTTCGTGAGCTGATGGGTGCCTTCGGACCGACAGTGTGTGTCTTGGAGGATCTGCACTGGGCGGATGAGGGGACCCTGGAGTTCCTCGAGTTTCTCCTCTCCCAGCCACCGGAGCAGCTTGGTCTGGTGCTCACCTACCGCGGCGAGGATCTACCGGCATCATCACGCCTGCCGGGACTCACCCGGCTGTGCAAGGACGTGCTTACGGCCACCGTCGAGCTTCGCCCGCTCGAGGTCGAGGAACTGCGAAGGCTCACGTGCGCGATCCTCGGCAGCGAGGGGATCTCAGAGGAGCTCGCGCGGAATCTGCACGAGCGAACGGCGGGGATCCCGTTTGCCCTGGAGGAGGTCCTTGGGCTGCTTCAAGACCAGGGCGCGCTCGACATCGTCGATCGGGGCCGGTGGCTAGCCGGCCTGGACGGGGTGGGAGTCCCGCCGGCAATCCAGGAGTCGATACGCGAGCGGATGGGCCCGTTCGCCCACGACGCGCGGCTGATGACGCGAGCTGCGGCCGTGCTCGGGATGGCCGCCAGAAATGAGCTGCTCAGGGGCGTGGCAGGCCTCGCCCCCAGACGGGCGGCGAGGGGGCTCACCGAGGCGCTGGGGTCCGGTCTGGTCGTGGAGCAGGTTGGCGGCTTCTACGGCCTGCGGCACGCACTCGCGGCGCAGGCGGTGTATGAAGAGATTCCGGGGCCCGAGCGGCAACGGCTGCACCTGCGGGCCGCTCAGGCACTCGTGTCGGAGTCCGAGCCGCATCGCCTTGCCTTGGTGGCGCACCACTTCAGAGAGGCCGATCGCCCGGCACAGTGGGCACGCTACGCGGAAGAGGCCGCCGAGGCGGCGAGCTCGCTCGGGAACGACCGAGCCGCCGCCCGACTGCTCGAGCAGGCGCTCACCGCTCGCGGCCTGCGCCGGGCGGCGAGGATCCGGATGGCGATCAAGCTGAGCGCCGCGGCTGTCTACAGCGACCACCCCGAAACGGCGATCGGCCTGCTCAAGCCGATCCTCGAGGACGAGCCCATGTCGGTCGGCGTTCGTGGGGAGCTGCGCTTCCGCCTCGCCCGCTTGCGCTACAACGCCGGCGACGATGCCAGCTGGCATGACCAGATGGTGCGGGCCGTCACGGAGTTGCGGCGTCGGCCCGCGCTGGCCGCCCGCGTGATGGTGAACCTCGCCTGGCCGGTGTTCACAGAAGGCAGTGCCAAAGACGATCTCGCGTGGCTTCCCAAGGCCGTGGGGGCCGCGGAGCTCAGCGACGATCCGGTCACAGCGATCGCGGTGCACGCCCAGCGCGCGTCCATCCTGCTGTCGGTAGGTGACCCCGAAGGATGGCGCGCTCTCGAGGAGATTCGCCTGGACGGAAGATCGGTTGCGGAAAAGCTGGAGCTGCTGCGCGCGTACCACAGCCTCTCGGTCACGACGCTCGGACTTGGCCACTACCGCCGAGCCGAGACGTTCTTGGCGGAAGCTGCGCGCCTGGACGCTGAGCTCGACGGGGTGTGGTGGGATCCTTGGAGCGCAAGCGTAAGAGCATCATTGGACTGGCGCACCGGACGATGGGATGGCCTCGAGGCGCGGCTCCGCGAGCTCGCGGAGAGCAGGTCGCCAAGGCCGGTGCTGGCAGTCGGCAACGAGCTGATCCTGGGCTCGCTGATGCTCTCCCGCGGGCGGGAGGACGAAGCCGAGCGCCGCTTCGAAGCGATTCTCGAGAGCGCGCGAGCCAGACGATGGATGTCTGCTCGCGTCAGCGCATCCGCGCGGCTTGCCCGTATCCGCCTCTCCCGGGGCGAGCCCGAGGCGGCGGGACAAGTTGCCGCCCTCGGGCTCGAGACGATCAGGCGCAAGGGGATCTGGGTGTGGGGCCGGGAGCTGGTTCCGGTCGCAGTCGAGGCTCTTCTGACGTGCGGGCAGAGGTCTAAGGCCGGTGAGCTGGCCAGCGAGTTCGCGCGGGGCCTCGGGGGGCGAGACGCGCCGGCGGCCCACGGCGCCAGCTCGTTCTGCCGGGGTCTCATGGCCGAGGCTGAGGGCAGCCTCGATACCGCTGCTCGTTTCTTCGCAAGTGCCGAGGGTGGGTGGCGTGAGCTGCCAAGCCCCTACGAGGCGGCACAGGCTCGCGAGCGGCGAGCCCGCTGCCGGCTCGCGCGGGACCGCGACGAAGGGGCCACTCTGCTTCTCGGTGCCCTCGAGGCCTTCGACGATCTTCAGGCCAGCCGGGACGTGGGCCGCGTGCGAGCGGAGCTCAAGGCCCACGGCGTCGCGCTCCCCTCGTCCTGGCGCGGTGGGCGCAGGGCGTACGGCAACGAGCTGTCGCCGCGCGAGGCCGAGGTGGCCCGACTGGCCGGATCTGGTCTCAAGAACCGGCAGATCGCCGGGATCCTGTTTCTTTCGCCACGCACCGTCGAGGCGCACGTGGCGTCCGCCATGCGAAAGCTCGGCCTCGAGTCACGGCACGGGCTGGCCTCGGTTGCCTAGCGGTTCAGGGGAGAAAAGCCCAAGCCCTTCGAGAAAATTGCGTAGCCCTACGTATTGACCAGTCGGGGACCCGTGCGCTCTACTCCCGCCGGGCAGTTGGTGCGCCTGCGTAGTGCTGCACGAAGTCCGAGCTATTCGACAGCAGGGGAGACGATGGTGGGTCCTTTCAGGCGCCGTTTTGAATCCGGTCGCAAGTCCGAAAGAGCAATGAGATCGGTCGTCTTCCTGCGCCTTCTCGCCCTCGCGGCGGTGGCGGTTGGAGCGCTTGCGTTTGGGGTTTCGGGCGGCTTCGGCGCCACGTCGGGCACGTCCTATGACACGCAGCGCGTGGAGGCGCCGGAGCCCCAGGCGGACTCCAATTTCGGAACGCGCTCGGTGCCGGCCGGCGACCTCACCGGCGACGGGGTACCCGACATCTTCGTGGACTCCTATCAGCACGATGTCTTCAAGGGCCCGGGTCCGGGCTGCGGGAAGGCCGAGCCGAACGGCTGCGAGGAAGACGCCGGCAAGGCGTATCTGGTCAGCGGTAAGGACGGCTCGATCGTCTATGACATCACTTCTCCAGAGCTGCAGGCGGGCGCCACGTTCGGCTTCTACATCTCGGTCCCCGGCGACGTGAACGGGGACGGCAAGGACGACGTCGTCGTGGGGGTGAACTCGCAGGACGTAAATGCGACGACCGGAGACTCGTGTACTCCCAGCGCCGACCGGCCCAACTGCAACGCCAATCAGGGCAAGGCCTACGTCTTCAGCGGCCCGACGGGGCGGCTCATCCGCGCCATCAACGACCCCAACCCGCAGCCCAACGCCCGCTTCGGCTCGCGCCTCGCACGGGCCGGCGACATCACCGGCGACGGCGTCTCGGAGATCCTGATTGGCGCCTCCAGCAACGACCTGCCGGCGGGATGTGGCGAGGCGACGCCGGTTCCGGCGGGTTGTCGCAAGAACGAGGGCGAGGCGTTCATCTTCAACGGCGCCACCGGCGCGCTCGTGCGCACGCTGAACATCCCCGAGGCGGACCGCGCGTCTGCTCCGTGTTCGAGCAATTGCGGGAGCTTCGGTCTCGCCGTCGGAGGCCCCGGCGACACCGACGGCGACGGGGTCCCCGACCAACTGGTCAACGCCGCCACCGGCGGCCCCGGCGTCGGGACCCCAAAGGCCCAGGGACGCAGCTACCTGTACAGCGGCAAGACCGGGAAGCTGCTGCTGAAAATCGACGACCCCGTCCCGCAGGCAGGAGCTTTCTTCGGGTTTGACGTCGTGGACTCGCTGACTCCCGGCGACGTGAACAAGGACGGCTTCGCCGACCTGTACGCAAGCGGGTTCTCACAGGACGGTCCCAACGGGGAGCCCGTCGGGGGGAGGGCGTGGATCTTCAACGGCAAGACCGGCGCCGTCCTGTACGAGCTCAAGGATCCCACTCCCGGTCCGGGCCAGACGTTCGGGTTCGCGGCGGCTAAGACCGACTACAACAAGGACGGCACGCCCGATGTCTACGTGGGCGCTTCGCCCCACGAAGGCGGCCTGGACGCTTCGACCGTCGACCAGAACGGAGAGACCCATATCTTCGACGGCAGGAATGGATCGCTGCTCAAGTCGCTGTTGCTGCCTGAGGCAGACCGGCAGCAGGGAACGGCTGGGGACCCGGGCCCGAATCTCGGCGTCGGAGTTGGGGCCCCCGGGGACTTGAACGGAGACGGGGAGCCGGACTACGTAGCAGCGGCGTTTCTGGCGGATGCCGCTGGAAACAAGGATCAGGGGAGGCTCTACTTCTTCCGGTCCAAGGTCGCGACGGTGTGTGCTAATTCGAAGGGCGTCAAGGTCCTCGGTAAGACCAATAGTGGTGGCCGGGTGCTTCAGGGCAGCAATGGCGATGATCGGATCTGTGGCACCAGTGCGGGTGATGTGATCACCGGCAACGGTGGCAAGGACGTGATCTCCGGCGGCGGGGGTGACGATCGGATCAACGGCGGCTCGGGCGACGACCGGATCAATGGCGGCTCGGGCAAGGACCGCATCTCCGGCAGCGCGGGCAATGACCGGATCTTTGGCGGCAGCGGAAATGATCGGATCAACGGCAACTCCGGCAGCGACCGCATCAACGGCAACTCCGGAAACGACCGGATCACCGGTGCGAGTGGCAATGACGTCATCTCCGGCTCGACCGGCAAGGACATCATCTCCGGCAGCTCTGGCAACGATCGCCTGAGCGGCAACTCCGGGAACGATCGGATCAACGGCAACTCCGGTGCCGACCGCATCAGCGGTGGCTCGGGCAACGACCTCCTGATTGGCGGCTCTGGAAATGACCGGATCAGCGGAGGGTCCGGGAGGGACCGCATCTCCGGCGGCCCGGGGAGGAACCAGGTCAAGCAGTAAACGGGTACGTTCAGGGCAGCCCTACGTCTGAGGAGGCGGTATATGGAGCGGGTACGGTTGATGACGTGGTGTCGGACTTGCGTGAGCGGGGTGCATCTGCCCGCGTTTGCGGCCGCGGAGGGCGGTTTGTTCGCCGAGCAGGGGCTGGAGGTGGAGTTTGTGGACTGCGCTCGCGCTCCCGATTGGACGCTGCGGGGACTTTCTACGCGCGTGGATGCCGTGGCCGCGGGGGAGGCGGACTTTGCGCTTACCTCGGTGGCCTATCTGCTTGCCGCTCGGACCGAGGTGGGTGGAGGTCTGCCGGTTCGGTTTGCCGCTGTCTCGCATCAGCGCAACCCGATCGTGGGGGTCGTGCGCGGCGATTCGCGGCTTGAGGAGCCGGAGGATCTGGCGGGCGCCCGGGCGGCGAGGTGGAGCATGCCCTGGTACACCGATGAGTATGCGGGAGCGCTGGCCCACATGGGCGTTGGGGCTCCGGCTGTGGTGGACACCGAGCGACCGGACACGGCGCTCGGGAGCGGGGAGGTGGACGTGATCCCCACGTGGATGGACATGACCCTCGCCCACCGCCGTGATGCGGACTTCTCCATTCGCACGATTCCGCTCGACATCGAGGTCTATGCGACGGGGCTGGTGGCGGCCGACAGGCTGCCGCTGGAGCTGGTGACTCGGATGCGCGACGCGTTCGTCGCCGGCTATGACCTCCAGCGCGATGAGCCTGAGCTCGGCTTAGCAGCGTTCAGGCGCCGCTTCCCCGATATCTCGGAGGAGCACATCCGCGCCAACTGGGAGCTGTTTGAGCCCTATGCCTTCGACGGGCCCACTCCGGGCTCCATGGACGCGGACCGCTGGCAGTCGACGATCGACTACACGGCCGTTACGCACGGCCTGTCCACCTTCCCGGGAGAGCAGATCTACCGGCCGGAGCTGCTGGCGCCGGTGATGGAATACTCGCGCTAGCCGCTGTAGCAGTGCCGGCGGACACGGTGGCCGAGCAGGCTTCGCAGCCTGGCTCTTCCGCGACGTAGCCACGGATCTAACCGACTGGCGCCCAACGTGACACGCGCTGATAGGTTCTTCGCTCGTGGGAGGCAGGCTCACAATGAGGTGTTCACACGCCGCCGTACTCGCCGTTGCCGCGGGTTTGGCTTTTGCTGCCGCCCCGGCGTCCGCGCACAAGTCGTCGGACCCATTGCACGGGGGTCAGGGGGCCGGCGTCACGGTGATCGGACACTCTGACCTGGGCGGCGCCGGCCTCAATGGCCAACTGGAGGTCCTAGGCGACTACGCGTACGTGGGTGCCGGTACCAACGGGGGCTTCGCGGCCCAGTGGAACAAGACGCCGAGGTGCGAGGGCCAGCCCAACAAGGTGAAGGTCGTCAGCTTGAAGGACCCCGCCAATCCCACGGTGGTGAGCACGATCGACGTGACCTTGCCCCCCCCCTTGGAGAACCCCGGAGACACCGTGGCTCGCGCCGTCTCCGTGATCAAGGTCAAGCCACTCACCTCGGGGAACGCCTTCAAGGGCGACCTGCTGGCGGTGGCGCTGGAGAGTTGCAGGGGCAACGGTCGCCTCGGAATCGAGCTGTACGACGTCTCGAATCCCTCACAGCCGATCCGAGTCGGGACCGACACTCCGGGGATCGGGACCGCCACGCGCGACGTGTCGCTGGTCCAGCGCCCCGATGGCCGCGTCCTGGCGCTGGAGGCCAACCAGTCGGGCGGCATCCGGGAGGTCGACGTCACCGTGCCCTCGGCGCCGGTGCCGGTGGGCACGTTCTCGACCACCAGTAGTGGACAGGGATGCCGGCCTTTCAGCTTCGCGCAGGGCGTCACAACTAACGCAGCTGGATCGAGGGCCTACGCCGCCTTCGGCGACGCCGGGCTTGTGACGCTTGACATCTCCAACCCGATGCCGGGAACGCCACCTTCAAAGCTGGCCCAGGCGCTCTATGACGCCTCTGAGGAAGGCAACAGCTTCCGCTTTGTGCCAAACGGCGACGAGACGGCGGCGCTCGCTACCGATGAGGATCTGCTGCCCGCGCAGACCACGCTTACCGTGAAGACGGGGCCCGCTGCCGGGGTCACCGAGCCGGGCGCAAGCGCGCCGGGGGTCTTCCGCGGCTGCGAGGCGATCTGGGGCAACCCGCTCTACCGGCAGGCCTCCCCCTCACTTGGGAGCCGGCAGGTGGTCTTCGTGCCCAACAACGGCTGTCCGGAGGGCTACACCGGCGATGTGACCGGCAAGGTCGTGCTGGTGGACAGGGGCGGCAGTGACGCCTGCTTTGACTTCGACGGAAAGGCGCGGATCGCTCAGCAACGGGGAGCGGCCGCAGTGCTCGTGGCGAACACCAGCGCTGCGCAGGCGGTTTTCTCGCCCGACTCGACGGCCCCGGGCGACGCCGGCGTGACGATCCCGCTCGCGCTGGTCAGGAAGGAGGCAGGCGACGCGATCAAGGCCGGCCTTGCCAACAACCAGACCGTGACCGGCACCCTGGCCGACAACCCCGACACCTGGGGAGCGCTGCGAATATTCAACCTGCCCGCCCCCGCCGCAAAGCCCACGCAGTCGGCGGTCTTCAACGCGCCGCACACGAAGGTGCTGACGCCCGGGAACGGGCTCTACCATGCCGTCAACCCGCTCTGGGATGGCAACAGAGCCCTGGTAGCCTGGATGTCCGACGGCCTTCGCGTGGTTGACTTGGCGAACCGAAACGCTCCCAAGGCCGGCCCGTTCTACGTTCCCCCGGGAGTGGCGGACCCGACCGGCAACTACGGCAAGGTGCCGCTGGTGGTCGACGTGGCCAAGCTCGGAGATCGGGTCGTGATCAGCGACATCAACGGTGGGTTGTACGTGCTCGAGTTGAGAGACGCGGGATCTGGTCCTGGATCTGGCCCCCCTGGATCTGTCCCCCCTGGATCTGTCCCCAAGGGGTGTAACTCGGCGGGTGTCAAGATCCTTGGTAAGACCAACAGTGGTGGCCGGGTGTTTCAGGGCAGCAACGGAAACGATCGGATTTGTGGCACCAGTCGCGGCGACCTGATCACCGGCAACGGCGGTAGGGACGTGATCACCGGTGGCGGGGGTGACGATCGGATCAATGGTGGCTCGGGCGAAGACCGGATCGACGGTGGCTCGGGCAAGGACCGGATCTCTGGCAGCGCGGGAAGCGACCGGATCTTTGGCGGCAGTGGGAATGATCGGATCAACGGCAACTCCGGAAGCGACCGGATCAACGGCAACTCCGGGAATGACCGGATCACCGGTGCGAGTGGCAATGACGTCATCTCTGGTTCGACTGGCAAGGACGTCATCTCCGGGAGCTCTGGCAACGATCGCCTGCGCGGTAACTCCGGGCCCGATCGGATCAACGGCAACTCCGGAAACGATCGGATCAGCGGCGGCTCGGGCAGCGATCGTCTGATTGGCAGCTCTGGAAATGACCAGATCAGCGGAGGGACCGGGAGAGACCGGATCAGCGGAGGGTCCGGAAGGGACCGGATCAGCGGCGGGCCGGGCAAGGACCGCATCAGCGGCGGGCCGGGGAAGAACCAGATCAAGCAGTAAGGGGGGCCCTGGTGCGGCGCCTCACACTTCGGCGCCACCGTGCTGGCGGCGGCGACGTCTCTCCCCGAGCTCTCGACCGAGCTCACGTCCGTGCGGGCCGGCGACTTCCAGCTCGCGGTGAGCGACACCTTCGGCGGCAACGCCTTTTTGCCCGTGCTGTTCCTCCTGGCCACGCTGCTCTCGGGCAATGCGGTCCTGCCCGACGCGCAGGCGAGCGCCATCTACCTCACGGCCCTTGGAATCCTGCTCACGCTCGTGTACGCGGCGGGCCTGCTGTTTCGCCCGCAGCGCCGGATCGCGCGCATGGGCGTCGACTCCCTCGCGGTGCTCGCCCTCTACGCGCTCAGGGTCGCCGGCCTCTTCGCGATCGGCGGCTGACCCGGCGCCGGGCCTACAGGCCGACGCTGCCCTGCATGATCCCGCCGTCGATGAAGACCGAGGTGGCGGTCATGTAGTCGTTCTGGCCCGAGGCGAGGAAGACGACGACGTCGGCGATGTCGTCCGGGGCTGCTAGCCGCCCGAGCGGGATGGCGCCCTCGAGGCGCGCGAGCTTCTCCGGGTCGTCCAGGGTCGACCGGTTGATCGGCGTCGCCACCGCGCCCGGGCAGACGTTGACGACCCGAATGCCGTGCGGGCCGAGCTCGACCCCGGCGGTGCGGGTGAGCATCCGGGCCCCGCCCTTGGAGACGCAGTAGGCGACGTTCCCGGGCATGGGCCAGTCCTCGTGAACGGAGGAGATCGTGATGACGATCCCGCCGTCGCCTTGGGCGATGAACTGTTTGGCCGCGAACTGCGTGCCGAAGAACGCACTCTTGAGGTTGATGTCCATCACGCGCTCGTAGTCCTCCTCCGTGGTGTCGAGGATGGACTGGCGGGTCTCGATCCCGGCGTTGTTGACCAGCGCATCGAGCCGACCGAAGGAGTCGACGGCGGTCTGCACCATGCGGTGGAGGTCCGCCGCCTTGCTCACGTCGGCCACCACGCCGACGGCATGCCCGCCGAGCGCCTCGATCTCGGCGATGATCTTGTCGGTCTTCTCGGGGTGCGCGACGTAGTCGATCACGACGTTGGTACCCTGGGCGGCGGCCGCGCGCACGATCGCGGCGCCGATCCCGCTGTTGCCTCCCGTGACGACCAGGGTCTTGCCCTCGAGCAGCATGGGAGCGGCTTACCCGGCCGCCGGCCGCTGACACCATCGGCGCATGCGTATCGAGGACTACGCGCAGTCGCCCCTGATCTCCGGGCGATCGCGCTCGGGCAGGTGCTCAACGTGTGATCCTCGAGGTTCTCGGCTTGATGGGACGGGCCATCGGAGGTCGACGCCACTACTACTAGGTTCGAGCGGTCCAGGCCGCCGAGCGACGCTGGGAGCATCGCCAGGCCCAGCTGCGCCCGCCGCCGCCGACAGGGACGGGTGGTTCACGGTGGCCGACTACAGCGCCGACGGTGTCCCGCTTTCTGGGATCTACCGGCTACCGTGGAGGAGTCGCGCAAGGGTGACGAAGAGGTAGCCGCGCGCGCAGCGTGGGAATGATCTGGCGGATTGCGGCCGTCGTGGCGGGTGCATTGGGTGCACCCACGGCGTGTGCGATTACGATGGATCCGGGCCGCACGCCGTTCACTACGGTGCGGACAATCCCGGCAACGTCAGGGTTGAACGCGTCGCCGGAGACGACGTCGCCGTCGACGGACGCAACCCAAGCCGGGCGACAAGCCGCGTGTCGGCCGACGTGTGGCAGATGCCCGGAAAGCGAAAGAAGCCAGGCCGCACGCCGGCCACCCCTCTCGATTGTCCGCTACGCGCTGGCAAGCTCGTTGCGCTTGGCCCCGGGCGTCGTCACGGCCGGCAATCCGTAACAGTGCGACCGCCACGCGCGTGATCTTAGGAGTGGTTCTCAAGCTCAAACAGGGGGAGCCGTAGCACTACGGGTCTGTATTAGGTACCAATTCTCAGCGGGGCGACAAGACCGCTTTACGAGAGGTTCGTTGTCGTGGGGTGGGGCTCTGAGGTGAGTGACGTCGGGTCGCAGACGGAGGACGTCAGCCGTCGTCGATCAGTCCTTCGAGTGGCCCCAGGAGTCTGCGTGCGCGTTTCGAGATTCCCGGGAGCTCGAGCAGGCGATGGGTGGCAGGTAGGCCTCTCTTTCGGCGCTCCAGCTGCTCCGTCGCGATCGGGCGCCACTGTTCATCGATGAGCACGCTCGGGTCTTTGTCACTCACCGTTGCTGGGTCAAGCTCGAGATGCTCGGCCCATAGCCGCACGCGCGTCGCGCGCGCCAACTGCGGGTCATCGGTCACGACGTTCAGCTCGGTGTCGTTAAAGAGCGAGTGGGCGTTGAGGTTCGCCGAGCCGACCGTGAGCCAGCGGTCATCGATGACTGCGACCTTGGCGTGGACGTACAGCGGGTCGTCGCGGTCTCCGCTGCGAGAGCGCAGCGTCGCCGCGAGGAAGCGGTTGCGGCCCTCGTCTGCATTGGCGAGGGAGCTGACTTGGCCGCGGGTGGTGTCCTGCCCGTTGTTGGCCT
Source organism: Solirubrobacterales bacterium (assembly GCA_038237685.1). Taxonomy (GTDB): domain Bacteria; phylum Actinomycetota; class Thermoleophilia; order Solirubrobacterales; family Thermoleophilaceae; genus JAAYBF01. Next base: position 11,532 of record JBBRYL010000072.1, read on the forward strand.
TGGCAGGCAGCAGGACGACGATCCGAAAGTCGTCACTGGGCGGGCGGCGCAGCTTCTCGCTGAGCTCGGTCACGATTTCGGGCGCCCACAGGAACTGGTTCTCGATGTAGATCAAGCGCTGCGCGCTGCGGATCGCGCGGCGGTAGCTCTCGAGGATCCGGAAGTCCCCGTGCGGCAACGAGTCGTACATGTCCTCGGCCACCGTGCGCACGACCTGCACGGTGCTCGCGCCAGCCGCCTCGGGAGGATCGGGACGCTGGAGCGTCTCGCCGGTCACTGCGCGCCACCGTTCGCCGAAATGGTCGTGCACGTCGGCGACCGCCGGTCCGCGGAGTCTGGACGCCACGTCGTGCCACCCCAGCCGGCGACGCGCCGGGTGGGCGCTTGCGTCGAAGCGGTCGCCGCCGTAGTCGGTGAGGTCGAGCCCGCCGACGAATGCCAGCCGGCCGTCGATCGTGATCGTCTTCTCGTGGTGACAGTGAAAGGGATGCTCGCGCGGATCGCGCTCACACCGGATCTTCGTGCGGCGGGTGAGTGTATGGACGGCGTCGCTGACCTCGGAGCGGGTGGGGTGAAACGCCGGCACCGGGGCACCGGCCCAGACCAGCACGCGCACGTCGATCTGCTCGGCGAGCTCGGCCAACAGCGAGCCGAGCACGATCGGCGGGTTGCCACGGCTCAGCTCGAAATGTGGCGCGACGTGCCAGCCGGTCAAGTGGACGAAATGGCGGGCGGACCCGAGCGCATCGGCGATCGCGGGCAGCGCCTCGGCGCCGTCGATTAGCAGGTCCAGGGCGCACCCCTCGCGTGGCCGGGGATCCCCTGCAGCCCAGCCACCGCCCGAGACGGGAACATCCAACGCCTGCTCCCATCCGAGCCGAGCCAGCCTTCGCCGGTGCTTGACCCGGACCAGCGCATCGAGACCATCACCAAGCGCAGCGTCGCCACGGCTGACCACAGACGGAAACACGTCAGGAGCCTACCCGGGAAGCCCGTTGCTCCACAGGAGCAGGCTCGACTCTGTTCCGGGTAGCTGGCAGCTTGGGCGATGCCAGGGCCAAGCGCTGGCGACCCACCCGTGCTCCGCCAAGCGTCAGGCATCTTCAGGAGGTCGGGTCGGCGGCCCTGGATTCGACGACGGTCGACCGGAGGTCCGCGGTCACGAGTGGCCGGCCGGGGCGGGAGTCCTTCGCCGGAGAGATGTTTGCCCCAACGCCTTCGAGTCCAGTCGCTAGCCGCCCCGCTCGGCTGGAGCGGGGCGGCAGCGTCCCGTCTTTTAGTGGCGTCCGAGCAGTGTGTCGAATGTGTCTGTCCCTTCGGTGATCCCCAGGACGTTGGTGGCCTGCGGGCCCTTCGCGGCGATCCGCACCTCAGATCCTGTGTGCTGTTGGCTTGCCCCTGCGGCGGCGGTGCCGTAGGCGACCCGGATCGGGGAGCCGTCCTTTGTCTGCAGCGCGGAGGAGAGCCCGAGGGGCTTGGTGTGCGTGGTCGGCGCACGACCACGAGCGTGTCGGGTGCTGGGCCTGGTAGTAGAGCGCCACCTTGACCGTCCGGTCAAAGGCGAGCGTCTCGCCGATCTGGCCGCACGGATCCGCGGCGTGGTCGCGTTTGTCGATCGACGCTCCCTCGACCTGGAGGAAGAAGCCGTTCTTGGCCTTGCCGTCGGGGCCTTGGACTCCAGCAGCTCAACGACGGATCTACAGGTAGGTGCCGGCGGCTGGGGGCCGGGCGGTCGCTGGTTCAAAGCCAGTCGCCCCGACCGACTGCGAGCCTTTTCGGAGTGGCTCCTTGACGCCGTTCGCGGTCGGTGGGAGGGTCGGCTCAATCGACCAATACCAGGCTGGGAGCCCCACATGCGGATGATGATGAAAGTCAAGATGGACACCGAAGCTGGAAGCCGAGGGATCGCGGACGGGTCGCTACCCAAGCTGCTTGGAGAGACCATGGGTCGCCTGCAGCCCGAGGCTGCGTATTTCGGGCCCGACGGCGGGGTGAGGACTGCGTTCATCGTCTTCGATCTGAAGGACCCCTCGGACATTCCGTCGATCTCGGAGCCCCTCTTCAGCGGAACCAAGGCGACGATCGACATGTTTCCTGTGATGAACCAAGAGGACCTACAAAGCGGCCTGCAACAAACCACTGGGGGCGAGTAGGCGCCGCAAGAGAGCCGCGCTCCACCAATCACTGCTCAACGAAATGAGGCTGTCATGAGTGCTACTGCGTCGAAAGTGGTTGGACCCACCGACGGAAAGGCCGGGTTCCTGGGAAGCATTGGGGTCCGGTTCATGATGGATGGCGCGGAAGCTGGTAACCGCTTCTCAATTGTCGAGCACCCGATGTCGGCGCACGCGCTCGCCGCTCCCCTTCACCGCCACAACAACGAGGACGAGTACAGCTTCGTCATCGAAGGGCGCATGGGCGCGCTGCTAGGCGACGAGCACCTTGAAGCGGGGCCGGGCGACCTCGTGCACAAGCCACGCGGCCAGTGGCACACCTTTTGGAACGCCGGCGACGAGCCCTGCCGCATCCTCGAGATCATCTCCCCCGCCGGCTTCGAAGGGTTCTTTTCCGAGTTGGTCGACCTCGGCGGCGTCGCGCAAGCGCAGCCAGACCAACTTGGCGAACTCTGCCAGCGCTACGCCCTCGAGATGAACCCCGACAGCGTCCCCGACCTGATCCAGCGCTTCGGCGTGCGCTTTCCCGCAGAACCGCTGGCCTAGTTGTAGATGCCAGCCACGTTGTTCCCGGTCCGCTCCCGCAATCGCTGAATCGGCGGTCGCTGACCAAGGGCGCCGTGTCTTCGCCTGAAGTTGTAGCGCTCGAGCCAGCCTGAGAGGGCCGTGGCCCTCTCCGTCGAGCTCC
>JBBRYL010000073.1:0-13942 GCA_038237685.1 Solirubrobacterales bacterium
GGTTGTTGGGGCCCGGTGGTGCAGTGCAACATCGTCGAGCGCGGCGCGATCAATCACATGGGTGGTTGCATGGTCGCGGGCGGTGCTTGTATCGGCTGCACGATGCCGGGCTTTCCGGACAAGTACAGCCCGTTCTACAAGACGGCGCCGGGCTCGGCGGTATCCGGAACCCTGACGAAGATCAACGGTGCCGGCATCCGGCGGCTGCGGCGGTTGTCGATGAAGGCCGGCAATCGTGCGCCGCTGTGGGACAACGCCGAGGAGGTCCCGTCGTCAGGCTGGGGGGACGTCAAGGCAAAGCCCGGTGCGGTCGACACGGCCAACAACTTTTTCTATAAGAAGCTCCAGTACCACGGCTCCGTGCATCAGGGCAAGCGCAACCACAAGCAGCCGCTGCCCGGCAGCCGTGACATCCTGAGGCAGAAGGGCATCAACCCGGATCAGAGCACAGGTGTGCTCAGAGAGCGGGTCCAGGCCCGAGAGGAGCTGTGACGCATGTGCTTTAAGAATCTGCCGATCGAGTTTGATGCGCAGGGCAACGCGACGCTCAAGGACAACGTTGCCAACCCCTACGCGTACACCGAGACCCCGCTTCCCACGCCGATCGAGGACGATCCGGAGCGGATGCGCGACCTGGTCGAGCGCAACGGCGGGGTCCGGCGGGTGGACTTCGACCCGGTCACGCGGGTGGCGGGCGCGCTGGCGTTTCACACCGTGGTCGACCTCGATAGCCGTGAGGTGCTCGAGACGGCGTCCATGGCCACGCTGTTCCGCGGCTACGAGGTGATCCTCAAGGGTCGCGACCCGCGCGACGCGATCTTCATCTCGAGCCGCGCCTGCGGTGTCTGCGGCGGCGTGCACGCCACCTGCTCGGCGCTGGCGTGTGAGATGGCGTTCGGCATCTCGCCGCCGCCGATGGGGGTCGTGGCGCGCAATCTGCTGCTCTCGATCGAGTACCTCTACGACAACCCGATCCACCTCGGGCTGCTGGCGGGCCCCGACTTCTCTGAGCCGGCAGTCAGGGAGACCAATCCCGAGATCTGGGAGCGGGCCACCCATACCCGTACGCAGGGTCGTGACGAGCACGGCTACGAGTTCATGTCCGACCTGATGACCGACCTGACGCCGCTTACGGGCAAGGTCTATCTCGAGTGCCTCCATTACACGCGGATCGCGCGCGAGGCCTACGTGCTGATCGGTGGCAAGTACCCCCACCCGCAGACGGTCGTGCCGGGTGGCGTGTCGACCACGATCGACGTCTCCGACCTCAACGAGATCATGTTGCGGGTCGTCAAGTTCTTTGACTATGGCCGCAAGATCGTCGCGATCTGGAACGACATCTGCGACTTCTTCTACGAGGTCAATCCGAAGTACCGCGATGTCGGTACCCGTCCCAAGAACATGATCGAGCCGGGCCAGTGGGACGACCCGTACGCCTTTGACGGGACCTTTGAGAACGCCGACACCTGGGGCCGTGAGCGCTGGGCGCCGCCCGGCGTGATCGTCGAGGGCGAGTTGGTCACCACGAGCCTGCAGATGCTCAACGCCGGTGTCGAGGAGTTCGTGGAGCACTCATTCTATGAGGAGTGGACCGGCGGCAACTCAAACGGCGACTCCAACGGCTACTACAAGTTCCCCGAGGACCCGTCGGGCAACCCGCTGTCGCCCTACCACCCGTGGAACAAGGAGACGATCCCCAAGCCGGGCGGGACCAACTGGAAGGACAAGTACTCGTGGTCGACGGCGCCGCGCTGGGACCGGCTCGCGATGGAAACCGGCGCCTACTCGCGGATCTGGGCGCTCGCCCAGGCGGGCACCAAGGACTGGCGGGGCAGCCGCTTCATCGCCCCTACGGGCAACAGCGTCAAGGTCGACCTGCCCAAGGCAGAGCTTCCCAACAAGCCGATCGAGTGGTTCATCCCCGACACGTGGGGCGCCTTCGAGCGCAACCGCGCCCGGGCCTACTGCATCCTGTACACGGCGGGAATCGCCTATGACAACCTGATGCTCGCCTACGACCTGCTGCGCAAGGGCGGTCCCGACGCCAGGATGTCAACGCCCTACAAGGTGCCCAAGGACTTTCGCATCGGGGTGGGCCTGTGGGGCGCCGGCCGCGGCTACCTGACCCATCACATGACGATGGACCAGGGCGTGATCGAGAACTACCAGATCCTCACCCCCTCGACCTGGATGGCCTCTCCGAAGGACCCCTTTGGGAACCCGGGCCCCTACGAAGAGGCGGTGATGGCCACGCCGCTGCTCGAGAACTACGAGAAGCCCGAGGACTTCAAGGGCATCGACGTGCTGCGCGCGATCCGCAGCTTTGACCCTTGCATGCCGTGCACGACCCACATCCACACCGATGATCGGACCATCTCGCGCGAGATTGTCACCTGTGCCTGTGGAGCGGAGGGCTCCCACGAGCACTAGGGCCGGACCGGAACGCTAGCGTCATGCGCGTCCTGGTCGGCGGCGTCGGCTACCGGTTCCTGCGCGACGGCGCGGTCGGTCTCTACATGACCGACACTCTCGCGGAGGCCGCGACCAACGGAGTGGAGATGGAGGACCTGGGCTATCACCCGATCGGCTTCATCTTCAATCTCGAGGAGCGACCGGACTATGACCGGATCGTCATGGTGGGGGCGGTCGCGCGGGGTCGCGAGCCGGGCACCGTGACGTCCTATTGTTGGGACCATGTCCTGCCCTCGCCCAAGGAGATCCAGAACCGGGTATCCGAAGCGGTGACGGGGGTGATCTCGCTGGACAACCTGTTGATCATCACCGAGACGTTCGGGGCCTTGCCACGGGATGTGCGAGTCGTCGAGATCGAGCCCGCGGACGAGGGCTGGGGCGAGGGATTCAGCCCCGTGATCGAGGCCAAACTTCCAGAGATCGAGGAGGCGGTGTGGACTTCGACCAGGCCGTAGCCGAGCTCGACACGCTGGTCGGCACGCTCGAGCGCGATGGCGACGAGCGCGCGCTGATGCTGCTCGATTTGATCGACGCCATCCACCGACCCGGGATACAGCTGATCGCGGCCGGCGATCACGACCAGCCAGTCGCACAGGCGCTGCTGGCCATGTACGACCTCGCGCCGCTCGACGATCGCACCGAGGTCGAGGAGGCGCTCGACGAGATCCGCCCCTACATCGAGTCCCACGGCGGTGAGCTCGAGCTGCTCGACGTTGATGACGGCGTGGTGCACGTCCAGATGAGCGGCGCCTGCAACGGGTGCGCGGGCTCAGCGATCACGCTGCGACGTGGGGTGGAGGAGATTTTGCGCGAGCGCTACGGGGGCTTCAAGGAGGTCGTCGCCCACGAGCCCGAGGGTGCGGAGGAGCAGCAGGACGCGGGCGCTCCCGGCCCGCAGCTGCTCCAGATCGAAGGCCTGCGCAAGCCGGTGTTCGAGGAGGTGGCAAAGCTCGGCGATCTACCGCCCGGCCAGGTCGCCGCTGTCGAGGCCGACGGCCGCTCGATCCTGCTCACGAACGTCAGGGGTGAGGTCTACGCGTTCAAGAACGTCTGCCCGACCGACGATCGCTCGCCGCTCGACGGCGGCCGGCTGGCGGGCAGCGTGCTCGTCTGCCCCTGGCACAACTGCGCCTACGACGCCCGCTCGGGCAAGCGCAGCGACGACAGGTCCGAAGATCCGGGTCTGGTCGCAGTGCCGGTCGCGACCAGGGACGGAGCGATTCAGATAGCGGTGAACGTCGCGTGAGCAGACCGATTCCGGACGCGGGCGCGGGTGCCGCGACCACAACCTACGCGGTGGGGGAGGAGCCTCCCTTGCGGCGCCTGCTCGTGGCCGGCGTCGGCAACGTGCTGCGCGGCGACGACGGCTTTGGGCCGGCGGTGACCGAGCTCCTGGGACATCTGCCGGCGGGGGTGGACGTGATCGAGACGGGGATCGGCGGCATCGCGCTGCTGCAGGAGTTGATGGCGGGCTGTGACGGACTGGTGCTGATCGACGCGGTCGACCGCGGCGCCGAGCCGGGCACCGTCTTTCTGCTCGAGCCCGACGTGCCCGAGGGCGAGCACGTGCCCGACGTGCACCTCGCCAACCCCGATCGCGTCCTGACTATGGCCAAGACGATGGGCGTGCTGCCCGAGCGGGTGCGGATCGTCGGCTGCCAGCCCAAAGAGGTGGACGAGCTGGGGGAGGGTCTCTCACCGGAGGTGCAGCGCGCGCTCGGTGTCGCGGTGACCAGGGTGGAGGAGACTGTCAATGCCTGGCTTTGACTCGATCGAGCAGCTGCAGGACGCGTTCACCGAGCAGCGCTACCTGATGGACGAGGGACTCGCCACTGTGGTGTTTCTCGCGCAGCGGCTGCAAAAACCGCTGCTGCTCGAGGGCGAGCCGGGCGTGGGCAAGACCGAGCTGGCGAAGGCGCTGGCCGCCGCCGTTGGCGCGCCGCTGATCCGGCTTCAGTGCTACGAGGGGATCGATGTCCACCACGCGCTGTATGACTGGGACTATCCGCGCCAGCTGCTGCAGCTGCGCGCGGGCGGCTCCGCCCAGCTGTACTCCGAGGAGTTTCTCGTTCGCAGGCCTCTGCTCGAGGCGCTCGCCCAGCCGGGGGCGGTGCTCCTGATCGACGAGCTCGACCGCGCGGACGACGAGTTCGAGGCCTTCCTGCTCGAGTTCCTGTCGGACTTTCAGGTCACGATCCCCGAGGTCGGGGTGATCACCACCGCGGAGCCGCCCGCGGTGGTGATCACGTCCAACCGCACGCGCGACCTGCACGAGGCGCTCAAGCGGCGCTGCCTGTATCACTGGATCGACCACCCTGATCTACAGCGCGAGGTGGCGATCGCGCGTGCACGGTTGCCGGGCGTGGGGGAGCGGCTCGCCGACCAGGTGTGCGCGTTCGTGCAGGATCTGCGCTGGCTTGACCTCTACCGCTCGCCGGGCGTGGGCGAGACGCTCGACTGGGTCGAGGCGTTTCACACGCTTGGGCGCGATCGGATCGACCCCGCGACCGCCGACCGGACGCTCGGCACACTGCTCAAGGAGCGTGACGACCTCGAGCGGATCCGCGGGGCGGGACTGGAGGCGCTGGTCGAGCGGGCCGAGGAGCGCGCCACGCGGCTGCGCCAGGATGGAGCCGACGGTGGAGCTGCCTGACGGCCAGGAAGCCGACGGCCCGGGGGCGGACGGCCGGTGGTCGGTCGGAGCCGCCGCGCGGGCCTCCGGAGCGGCCGAGGAGGCGAAGCGGACGCCCGATCAGGCGATCCTCTCCGCCGCTGTGGCCTTTGCCCGTGCGCTGCGCGCGCTGGGCATGTCGGTGAGCGTGGACAGCGAGCTGGTGTTCTTCAGCGCGCTCGCCGAGCTTGACGTGCGTTCGGAGTCCGCCGTCTACTGGGCGGCCCACGCCACGTTCGTGCACACACCCGATGAGCGCCCGGCCTTCGACAGCATCTTCGAGCGCTTCTGGGCGGGCTACCCGCTGTCGCTGCCCGAGCGCGGCGCCGAGCACGGCGAGGCGGACCCGCGCATGGTTGGGCCAACCCACGGCGGTGAGGCGCTGCCTCAGTTCCAGCATGAGGGCAAGTCGGCGGCTCCGCTCGACGGTGAGAAGAACCGCGGGACGCGCGACATTCCGAGCGCCGATGGTGACCAGGGCGCGAGCAGCCAGAAGCGCGGGGTGCTGGCCGCGTGGAGCGCGCTGGAGGCCGCGCCCGACCGGGAGCGGCTCGCCTACGCCTTCGACGAGCTCGCCGCGCTGCGCCGGCTGGCGGAGGACATCAAGCGCGCCGCGCCCGAGCGCCAGTCGCGCCGCTGTCGCCCGGCCCCCAGTGGGCACCGCCTGGACGTGCGCCGGACCGTGCGCGACTCGATGGCCACCGACGGTGAGGCATTCCGCCTGGCCTACCTGGCCCAGACGCGGCGGCCGCGCCGGCTGCTGTTCCTGTGTGACGTGTCGGGTTCGATGGAGCGTTACTCGCGGGTATTGCTGGCGTCGCTGAAGGCGGCGGTCGGGGCGGCGCGCAGGGCGGAGGCGTTCGTGTTCGCGACGCGGCTGACGCGGCTCACGCGTTCGCTCGATGGCCGTGACCTGGAGCGGGCGTTAGAGCAGGCGCGCGCGACGGTGCCCGACTGGTCGGGCGGCACCCGCATCGGTCAGGCGTTCGCAGACTTCAACCGGACCTACGGGCGGCGGGGCTTTGCCCGTGGCGCGATCGTGCTGGTGGTCAGCGACGGTTGGGATCGCGGCGACCCCGAGATCCTCGCGGCGGAGGTGCGCCGGCTGCAGCTGCAGGCGCGCCGGCTGGTGTGGATCAACCCGCGTCCGATGGGCCTTGACCAGCAGCCGCTGGCGATCGGGATGCGCGCCGCGATGCCCTTCATCGACGACTTCGTGCCCGGCCACGACCCGCGCGCCGTCGCTGGGCTGGCCACGCTGATCGGCGGCCTCGGCGGCCGGCGACCGGTCCGCCGGCCCGTGCGCGCGAGCGTTTCCGGCGGCTGAGCGAGGCTGACGCTGCGTGGGGTGGATGGCTCGGGTGGACGACGTGCCGGCGATCTGGCGAATCGTTGCGGGGGCGCCCGAACAGAAGCTCGAGGATCTGCTTCACCGACTCGCGGAGCGGCTCCAGATCGAGATCCCGGAGATCAGGAGCGGTTACGTGCTCCTGCCGGCGGACTACCCGCGCGTGGCGCGGGCGCTCGACGAGGCCGAGCCTGGTTGGCGCGACGAGTCGCTGCTCCTCCCGCCCGAGCCCTGAGCGATCGCCTGACGTAGGGTGCGGGTAGCTGCGTGCGGTCGACCGCCGCCGGGAAGCGGTCGAGGTAGGGCGCACGGCGTCGACGCCGAGCGGGAACGAACTACGGCATCTCCAGGTCCTTGGGCGGCCCAGTGGCAAGATCGACCCCCCGGAGCCCGCTACCGGCCGCGCCGTGCCCCGAGCCGGAGCGGCTCATCAGCACGAATCCCCCGTATCCGGCCGCCAGGCCCACGGCCAGCCCGCCGGCGAGGTCGGCGGGAATGTGGTAGTGGGAGAGCACGAGGGCGACCGCGAGCAGGGCGAGCAGCGGGAGCACCCACGGCAGCCAGCGGCGGTCGCGTCCGACGACGAAGATCGCGATCGTCACAGCCCAGGCGGTGTGCCCGCTGGGAAAGAGCGGATGTCCGGGCCAGACCTCCGCTATCTTGCCCGCCAGCGTGACACCGGCGGCCGTGACGGCGGCACCGAGCCCCCAGAGCCGAAAGCGCCGGCGGCCCAGCTCGGAGGCGCCCCAGAGTGGTGCCACCAGCAGCAGCGCCGTCCACAGCAGAACCAGGAGGTCCGCGGTGATCCCCCAGTAGAACTCCCCGGAGCCCACGCGGTGGGCAATGACCAGCCAGCTTGCGCCGTCGAGTGGCACGCTTCCCAAGACGGTCGCTGACGCCGTCACCGTCCTAAATGGCTCGGCTAAGCAGTAGCTGTGTGGGGCCTACCTTTGCCACCAGGCGCGTCCGCTGGCCCCCGGCGGAGGTTCCTCCGGCGGGGGCTCCGCCGCCTCCTCTGGCGAGGGAGCGGGTGGCGGCGGAGCGGCGGTGGCGGTGGCGGTCCCTCCGGTCTCCCCCTCCCACGGGGGTCGGTCCGCCGTGTGGCGCGTGGACTCGCCCGTCGCAGCAACCGGCACCTGGCTCTCCTCGAGTCGCTCGACGCCATTCTCGATGAGCTTGCGGCCAACCTCGAGGTCCCTGTTGATGTCGTCGATGATGGCGCCGACGGGCTCAGCCGTCTCGGTGGTCGCCTCCACGGCCCCGAGAACCGTCACGAGCCGCCTCACCACGTGCCTCAGGGTCAGGGCGATCGCAATCAGGTAGCCGGCGATCGCGGCGATCGCGATCGCCGTTGCTATCAGGAGGACTACGTGGGCAAGGTCCATGGGTCCTCCTAGTGGGTCCGGTCGAGCGCCCTGACGTAACGCTCGAGGTCGGCGTTGACTTCTCGCACCAGCTGCCGGGTGGTGTCGAGCTCGGACAGCGCTCCCAGATGGGGGGCGAACTGGGCGCCGTGCACTGTGATGTCGTCGGCATAGCCCTTGATCTCGAGCGCCGGGGCCATCACGCGCCTCAGGATGATGAGCACCGCCGGGATCACCACGGCCAGGAAGATCAGGTTGCCGATCCACAGGAGGGTCATGATCGGACCTTCTCCCCGCCCATCCGCTCGGCCTTGTCCACGACACCCGGCAGCGTGCCCGAGATCTCCTCCAGGGCCCAGTTGACCTGGCCCACGTTGGAGCGCACGGCGCGCAGCTGCCGCTCCACGGCGCGGGCGCCGAAGGCGACCTCCGCGAGCGTGGACGCGATCGAGCGCAGCTGGCTGGCCACGACGATGAGATAGATCGCGAGCACGACCACGAGCGCCACGACCTCGACGACGGTCAAGATTGTCAGCAGACCGTCGCTCATCGCTCGTCCGATAGCAGCTTGTCGTGGCGGATCAGCTCTTCGCGGAGTGCCCGCAGCACCGAGCCGGTGCCCGCCAGCTGGTAGAGACCGGTCGTGTTCTGCGCGAGCCGCTTGGTCACGGTCCACAGCGAGTCCACGCCCACGTCTATCTCCTTCACCAGGCGGGTGAGCATCGTGAGCAGGGCGATGACCACGATGATCACCACGAGGCCCATCCCGAGCGCGATCTCCCAGAGCACCCTCGCGTCCGAATCTACGGCGAGTAGGAACATGTCATCCTCCCAGCAGTCTCCGGGCGGACTCCGCCGCCCTCCAGATGGCCGTTGCCGATACGTTGATCTTCTGGATCTCCCAGACCGGGACGGTGGCGGCGCGGGCCTCCTCCATCGCCTCGATCCCTGTTCGCGCCTGGCTTCCGATTCGGGCCGCGGAAGTGAGGATGCTTGCGACGAGGACGACCACGATGGAGACCACCGCAAAGCCTATGGCGAGCCCGACGTACCACCCCACGTGCTCCGCGGAGCGGCCCACTGCACTCCCTTGCACCAGCATCATCAACATCTCATGTCCTCTCTCACGCCTCCCGCTCCAGAAACTACCATGGCCCGCGGCCACTGTGGGCAGAAAGCATATAGCTGGCGCCGAGAGGCACAACCCCCTACGGTGGATCTGCCACGATCGGTATGATCGGGACGGAGCGGTTCATCGCATTCGAAAGTTGGAGGGAAGATGAAGCTGGCGATCGCGGGCAAGGGTGGATCGGGCAAGACCTCGATATCTGGCACGATGGCGCGGACGCTTGCCCGCAGCGGGCATCGGGTGCTGGCCATCGACGGCGATTCGAACCCGAACCTGGCCCTGACTCTTGGCGTCGACCCCGGTCTGATGGACGATGTGCCCACGTTGCCGCCGGACCTGATCCGGCGTGGTCAGGACGGCATCGAGCTGACACGCTCCTTCGAGGAGGTGGCGGCCAGCCACTCGCTCGCGGCGCCCGACGGCGTGAGCCTGCTCGTGATGGCGCTTCCCCAGCACGCCGACACCGGGTGCCTGTGCAGCATGCACGCGACGGTGCGCACGCTGATCGAGGCGGCGCCCAACGGCGACCAGGACGTCACGATCCTCGACACCGAAGCATCGCCCGAGCACCTCTCGCGCGGCACCGCGAAGTACGCCGACGCCCTGCTCGCCGTGGTGGAGCCCTACTTCAAGTCGCTCGAGACGGGCCGGCGGATGGCGGCCCTGGCGCGGGACCTCGGCCTCGAGGACGTGAAGCTGGTGGCCAACAAGGTCCGCGACGAGCGCGAGCTCGATGCGGTACGCGAGTTCGCCGACTCCAACGGCATCGAAGTGGCGGGCGTCGTCCCCTTCGACGAGCACATGCAGCTGGCGGAGCGGGCCAGCAAGTCGCCGCTCGACCTCGATCCCGACGCTCCCGCCGTGCGCGCGATCGGCGAGCTGGCGGAGAAGATCGTGAGCAGCGGGAGGCTGGTGAGTCAGTGAGCGAGCTCGAGGCGTTGAAGGTGCGTGACGAGCTGCTGCAGGCGATGTACTGGATGCGCGCCGAGGGGCTTTCTGACACGCCCACCGTTCGGGAGCTGTCGACATTTCTCGCCATGCCCGGCGAGATGCTCGGCGCCTACGTCGAGCGCTTCGTCGACGATGGCTACCTGGTCCCGGCCGGCGAGGGGTACGGTCTCACGGCCGTCGGCGAGGAGGCCGGCAAGCGCGGTTTCGCCGACGAGTTCGCCGACCTCACCAAGCCCGGCCACGGTGAATGTGACGCCGACTGCTGGTGCCATGACTCGCCCGAGGCGGCTGCCGACTGCATCGAGGGCCGCGCGACGGCCCACGCCCACCACTGAGCCGCGCGTGGCTGTCGATCTCACCCCGCCGGCCCTGCCGAAGAACTTCCTCCGGAGCTGCCTGCTGCTGCTCCTGCGTGAGCAGCCCGCCCACGGCTACCAGCTGCTCGAGCGCCTGCGGGCGTTCGGGTTCGAAGCGTCGGACCCCGGTGGCCTGTATCGAGCGCTGCGCAAGCTCGAGGACGAGGGGCTGGTGCGCTCCGCGTGGGAGGCCTCCAGCTCCGGTCCCGCGCGTCGCATCTACGAGCTCACGCGCGCCGGGATGGCGGATCTGCACCTCCGGGCAAAGGGCCTGGCCGAGGCGCGCGGGACGGTCGACAGCTTCCTCGGGCGCTACGAGGAGTTCGTCGCGCTGCGCCGCTCCGAAGTGCGTGAGCGCGCGCGCCACTGAGTGAGCGTGTCGACCGGGCGCGCCTAGCCGACGGGCTCGGGGACGATCCAGCGCCGCTCGGCGTCGGCGGCGCGCACCGCGTCGAGCAGTGCCTGCACGCGCAGCCCCTCGATCAGCGGGGGGTCGGGCGGCGCGCCCTCGCGGATGGCCGCCCAGAAGGAGCGCGCGACGCGCCCGAACGCGTCCTTCGAGCTCGCCTCCAGCGGACCCTCGCAGCGCAGCTCCTCACCGGCTCGCCCCCACCAGAGCCGTCGCTCCGCGTCCAGCCGCACCGTGCCGCCCTCGCCGTGGACCTCGATCAGGTCGCCACGCGCGTGGCGCGCCGTGGAGACCAGGCTGACGGTCGCGAGCCCGCCGCCGCGGAAACGCAGCAGCAGCGCGTAGGCGTCCTCGGCGGTCACCGCCCGCTGCGAGCCGTCCGGCGCGGCGCGCTCGGGGACCCCGACCTCGGTCGCGGCGGCCACCGCCTCCACCTCGCCGAAGGCCTGCACCAGCAGGTCGAGGTCGTGAACGCCGTAGCCCTGGAGCCGGCCACCGCCCATCGCCGCATCCTGCACCCACGTGAACGGGCGCGACCCCGGCTCGGCGTGATCGGTGTGCACGAGCGACACCGACACCATCCGCGGCCGGCCGACAACCTCGCGCACGCGCGCGATGACGCTCTCGCGGGCCTCCTGCAGCCGACGCCCGTAGTTGACCACGCCCACGACGCCGGCCGCCTCGATCGCCGCCGCCACGCGCCGCGCGCCCGCCAGGTCGGCGGCCAGCGGCTTCTCGCACAGCACGTGCAGGCCGCGCCGCGCGGCGGCGATCGCCACGTCGGCGTGCAGCGTCACGGGCGCAGCGACGTGGACCGCCTCGAGCCCGGGTAAGTCCAGCAGCTCGTCGAGGTCGGCGGTGCCGAGCTGGGCCCCGGCCGCGGCGGCCAGCTCACGCGCCCGCTCGGGCCGCCGCGACCAGACCGCGACCGGCTCGAACTGCTCCAGCGCGCCGAGTACCGGGAGCGCGACCTTGGCGCCGTAGCCCCCTCCGACCACGCCGATCCTCACCGCGGCGCCCATCAGGGCCCCTTCGGGTCGGCGGGCGTTGCTGCGATCCTGGGCTGCATGACCGCTCAATCCAATCAGAGCCACACCTGGGTGCGCGTCGGCACGACCTACGCCGCCGTCGCCGCCGGGAAGATCGCCGCGCTCGTCTACCACGCCGGCGTGCAGCGCGGCGAGCAGGCCGGGCCCCGCGACGAGGGGGAGCAGGCCGAAGCCGGTCCGGGCTGGTACCTCGTGTGGGTCAACGAGCCCCACCGCCACTACCAGCTCGCAGAGCCCGCGCCGCCGGTCGGTGCTCCGGCGGCCGACCTGGACAAGAGCGCCCTGGTCGCGCTCGCCCAGGCGGGCGACGCGATCGAGGCCAAGCTCGCGGGAGGCGGCTCGGGCGGTTCGAACGGGCGGTAGCGCCGCCCGTGGCGGTTTCAGCCTCCGAAACGTTTTGAGAGTCACGCCGAGATTGGCGCCGGGACCCTGACCGAATCGCCCCCGCCCCAGCGCAGAGGTGCACGGAGGTGAGCCATGGGAGGATCCGGGTAGTCGTCAAAAAACGCCGTGGAATGGGATAGGCCCTCCGCGGACGGCAGCTACCAGGCAGGAGGAGCGGTGCCATGAGTCAGCCACGGGACGAAGAGACCCCGGCCGAGCGGCCGCAGGAGAAGGACGAGATCAGCGAGGGCAAGCTGCAACAGCAGCCAGATTCCGCCACTGAGCCGGTGGTCGACTCCGGCGCCGACAAGGGCTTAGCGGAGTCCGATCCCCCCGGAGGGCCCGAGGTCGAGCCCGGCCCGGGCGGCTACGCGGGGCGCGATCCGAAGACCGACATGCCGCGCATCCCGAGCATTCCTGAGACTCAGGACGACCCCAAGAGTCACGATGCCGCCCCGCCGGAGAAGGGAAACGAGCGCGAAGCGACTGAATAGCCTGATGGGCCCGCATGGACTTCGTGGCGGCTCCCGAGCTCGCCAACATCGAGCGGCTGCCCGCGGCATTGGAAGACCTTCAGGCGCGTCTGCTCGGAGTGGACGCCGAGCACGTCCCGTCAGCTGCGGCCAGGAGGGGCAGCCCTTCAGGTCTTCAGATGGGTCCAGAGATCGACGCGGCCCGCCGTGTCCGTACGAGGTGCTCACGCGGCTGCGCTCGGCGCACAAGCGCTCGCGCTGGACGACGTCGGTGTGCTGGGGATCGGCGGTGCTGGGGGCGGCCGGGCTGCGCGAGACCGTCGCGCGCGACGGTCTCGCGCAGTACGGTGCGAGGCCTGTGGACGAGCGCGTGGTCATCAGCGGCAAGGTGGTCACCTCGGCGGGGGTGTCGGCGGGGATCGACATGGCGGCGCTTGAGGCCGGGACGGCCGTGGCCCAGCAGATCCAGCTGCTGATCGAGTACGACCCCCAGCCGCCGTTTGACGTGCGCTCGCCCGATAAGGCGCCGGCCGAGGTAGTCGATCAGCTGCGGGGTCGCCGCGCGTGACTTTGCCGAGCGCAGACACACACGTCGCGGCCCTAGTGGGACGCAAGGTGAGCACCTTCCTGGGGCGCGAGGCCCGGGTCGTGGGGATCGAGGACGGAGTGGTGGTTGTCGCTGACGACCGAAGCGACGAGCGTTCGCGCGTTGCCCTCGCCGACGTCCAGGCCGGTCTGGACCAGCTTGATGCCGAGGGTTCGGTGCCGGTGACGATCCCCGCGCTCGGGCCCGGAGCGACCTACGTCGCGGCGATCCTCGTCGAGGTCGAGGGCGCCATCTACGGCGGCGTCGCGGCGCGCGTCATCCTCGAGACGCGCCCCGCCACGGCGTCGTGACCGGCGAACCGTCGCCTCGAACTCGCCGCACGCGCTGCTCGATCAGGCCCTCTGTCGGCCCCCGGCCTCGCCCGGGCCTTCGACGTCGTGCTCGGGGCCGACGACGTCACCGAGCTGCTCGACGTCGAGGCGCAGGCTACGGTCGCGTTCGAGGATCCGCCGCCGGGCGAGTGGTTGGGGCTCGACGAGGCGAGGGCCCGGGCGGCTAGATGTCGCAGACATATACGCTTGACACCTAGGTGAAGGTGAGTATGTTCCCGGCCCGCATGGGAGCCGTGAGGCGCCACCCACGCGTTTCCTTGAAGCCGTCCGCCCCGAACGCAATCCGAAAGGCAGATACACCGATGCCGATTCTTAGACTCTTCGTGTCGCTCGTATGTGTCGCCGGAGCAGCGATGGCGTTCGGTGCGCCCAGCGCGTTTGCCGCGAGTTCGGGCAC
>JBBRYL010000074.1:0-13832 GCA_038237685.1 Solirubrobacterales bacterium
CTTCGCTTTCGCGGGTGTCGGGTGGGCGCTCGGGGGCACCTGGGAGAGCTTTCACCACAACTTCCGCTACGCCGACTACGCCGTTCTTGCGGCGCTGCTGACACTCGCCGCCGTCGGCCTCCTGCATAGACGCAGAGCCGGGCGCACGCGGCCTGCCACATGACCGCCCCGACAGTCCTGGTCACAGGCGGCGCCGGCTTCATCGGCTCCCACGTCGTTGATGCGCTCAGAACCCGCGGGTACACCCCCCGCATCTTCGACATGGTGCCTTCACCCTTCCACCCCCACGGCAGCGTTGACACCCGCATTGGGGAGCTGAGCGATCGCAGCGCCCTGGCGGAGGCCATGGAAGGCTGCGACGCAGTGATGCACCTCGCGGCGGTCGCCGACGTGAACGAGGTCGCCCTCGATCCCGTCTGGGCGGAGGACGTCAATTCGCGCGGAACCTTGAACGTGCTCGAAGCTGCCCGATCCGCTGATGTGCAACGCGTGGTCTACGCATCGACGATCTGGGTCTATAACGGCCTGGACGGTGAGGTCGTGGACGAAGAGACACCGCTCCTCCACCCGAGGCACCTGTACACAGCGTCCAAGCTCGCCGGCGAGATGTACTGCACCTCCTACGCCGAGCTCTACAACCTCGAGTTCACGATTCTGCGCTTCGGGATCCCATACGGGCCCCGCGCCCGACCGGCGGCGGTAGTTCCGCAATTCGTGCATAAGGCCCTCGCAGGGGAGCCATTGACGATCGCCGGGCGCGGCGAACAATCGCGCCGCTTCGTATACGTCGTTGACCTGGCCGAAGGCTGCGTGGCCGCCCTGAGCAGCCGCGCTGCCAACCGCTTCTACAACCTGGTCGGAACCGAAGACACGACCGTCCTCGAAATCGCCGAGATCGTCCGCGACCTCGTCGGACAGGTCGACATCGTCCACACCCCTGCCCGCCCAGGCGACTTCCGCGGCGCCCACGTCAGCGGCGAACGGGCCGCCAGAGAACTGGACTGGACGGCCCGCACCCGCTTCGCGGACGGTGTCAGTCGCTACCTCGACTGGCACATCACCCAGCACGCTGCGCCAGAGCGTCTGCCTGTCAAAGATCCGGAGGCGACCCCTCCGAGCTCACAGGCTGCCTAAAGCCAGGGCCCCTCCGCGGTTCCTGCCCGACCTGACCGACGCATTTCCCGACTGGAGACGACAGCCAAGCCACGGGCCTGGCCAGGTTCTGGGTGTCGGAACCGCTCGCGCTCGGCGGCCTCAACGTCGCGCCTCGTTGATCAGGTCCTCAACAAGGCGATCCTGGTCCGACAGCTCAGCCCAGCGACTACGGACGCTGCGCCTCGATCGCGAGCATCGCTACCCGGTCGATCGGAAGGACGCGCGACTCCAGCCCGCGAAGGACGGGGTCCTCGCTCTGCTCGAGCGCGCATCGCTCGATCGCCTCGAAGCCGGCCGCGACCAGCTCGCTGCTCAGCGACTCGAAGTCCCAGGCGTAACCGCGATCGTGCTCGTACTCGATCAACAGCGCCCGCAGCAGATCGACATCGTGCTCCATGCGCGTACCCGCGCCACGGTGAGCGGCGGCCAGCGCTGCCGCCTGGTCGCCGCCCCTGAGGTAGATCTCCCCACACTTACGCGCATCGGGCGTCACTAGCCGGATCCGCCCACCGGGCCGCAGAGCTCGGAACGCGTGGCGAAAGAGTGCTCGCGCCCCCTCCAGCGGCACGTGCTCGATCATGTTGTCTCCGTACACGTGGCTCACCGAGCCGTGCGGGAAGGGCCACGGCCGGGTGGCGTCCATGTGGTAACGGGCATGCGACCAGACGTCGGTTGCCACCCAACCCTCGCGGCGAATGTGCCCGGAGCCGAGCTCCACCCGGTATGGCGCCTCCGATCGCGCGAGCAGCCGGCGGAGACCAACGACGCCCCATGCCTTGCGGGCGGCGTTGCGAGCTCTCATCCTATCTCCGCGTGTCGCCCGAGGACCTTGTGCGCCGCCGGCATGCGCGCCGCCAGGTCGGTGTACCGCCATCCCGCTGTGACCGTCTGGCCGACGCTCGCTGCCGTGACACGCATTGGCGCATCTTCGCGTACACGGCGGTGCGAGGCGGTTGGCGGCCGGCCGCAGCTCTCAGCCGATCTGCTCCGCCAGCTCGACGATGATCCCCTCCGGGCCCCGGACATAGCAGAGCCGATAGCTGTCTTCGTAGCGCTCAACCTCGCCGACGAGCTCCCCGCCGCGGGCCCGCACGCCAGCGACGACGGCGTCGATGTCATCGACTGCGAATGCGACATGGCGGATGCCCGGGGTGTTCGCCGGCGCGTGGCGGTCGGCGCCGGGGCTCGACGGGGCGTGAAACTTCGTCAGCTCGAGCCGTCCGTGACCGTCCGGGGTCTCCATCATCGCGACCTCCGCCCGGACGCACTCGAGCCCCACGATGCGGTCCACCCAGTCGCCCTCGACGGAGGACTCGCCCTACAGCTCGAGTCCGAGCTCGACAAAGAACGCCGCCGCGGCCGCGAGATCGTCGACCACGATGCCCACGTGGTCCATGCGCTGGATCGTCATGCGCTCGACGGTAGCTCGGCCGCCCGCGCGCGGGCGGCCTGACGGACCAGGTGGTCGCGCTCAGCGACGTCCGTAGCCCGACGGGCGGCATCCGCGTACGCCGTGGCGGCGGCAGGGAGGTCGCCGCCGAGCTCGTGCAGGTGGCCGCGAACGGCGTGCCACCGGTGCCGCTCGCCGAGCACCTCGAGGAGCCGCTCGGTCTCGCGCAGCCCCGCGGCGGCGCCGAGGACGTGGCCGACCGCGACCGCGCGCCCAAGCACCGCGGCGGGGTCCTGGCGCACCGGGTCGTCGGTGAGGGCGACTAGGTCGTCGTACCACGCGAGGATCTGCGGCCAGTCGGTCTCCTCGGCGCTTGCCGCGTCGTCGTGCAGGGCGGCGATGGAGGCCTCGACCTGGTAGCGGCCGGGGCGCTGAACGGCCAGCGCCGACTGCAGGACGCGCACGCCCTCGGCGATCTCGCGGGTGTCCCACAGACCGCGGTCCTGCCGGTCGAGCGTGACGAGCCGACCCTCTGAGTCGAGTCGCGCCGACCGACGGGCGTGGTTTAAGAGCATCAGCGCGAGCAGCCCGCGCGCCTCCGGCTCCTCGGTCGCGAGGGTGAGTTGGCGGGCAAGCCGGATCGCCTCGCCGGCCAGGTCCACGCGGCCCGCGTGGCCGGTCGTGTAGACGAGGTAGAGCACGCGCAGCACGACGGCGAGGTCGCCGGGCTGGTCCAGGCGGCGCCCGTGAAGGGCGCGTTTGGCCCGGCTGATCCGCTGCGCCATCGTCGCCTCCGGCACGTAAAAGGCGTCGGCGATCTCGCGGGTGGTGAGGCCGCCGACGGCGCGCAGGGTCAGCGCCACCTGGGAGGCGGGCGCGAGGTCTGGGTGACAGCAGCAGAAGAGTAGGAAGAGCGTGTCGTCGCCCTCCTCCGTGGCGGCCGGCGGCGGCTCGGCGTACGTCACCTCCTCGCGGCGGTGGCGGGCGGCCTCGCTGCGGCGGGCATCGACGAGCCGCCTGGTCGCGACCGTCGCTAGCCACGCGCTCGGGTCGCGCGGCAGGTGCTCGGGCCACACCCGCAGCGCCGCCAGCAGTGCCTCCTGCAGCGCGTCCTCGACGGCATCGAAGTCCTCACCCCGCCGGACCAGGCTCGCCAGCACCGGAGGGACGAGGGCGCGCAGCGCGCCCTCGTCCAGCCGTGGTGTCGGCTCGTCGCTCACCCCGGGTCAGTCGCCCGAGGGCGCCTCGGACATGATCTCCCGGACGTCGATCCACTCGTACAGCGGCTCTCCGCCGGGGCCGGGCTCAGAGGAGACGTAGGCCGCGAGCTCGACCGCGCGCTCATACGAATCGACGTCGATCATGTACCAGCCCGCCACCAGGTCGCTGGTCTCGGGCAGCGGGCCGTCGGTGGTGACCGGCGCGGCGTCCGGGCCGCCGTAGCGCACCCAGGTGCGGGCCGGCGTGAGCGCCTGCGCGTCGACGCGCTCGCCGCTCTCCTCGAGCAGCTCGTTGACGTGCCTTTGGAAGGCCATGTGCGCCTCCACGTCCTCGGGGGCCCACTGGTCCATCGGGGGGAAGGGATGGTGCGGCTCCGGGCCGCCGCGGTAGTGCTTGAGGAGCAGGTACTTCGGCATGGTTTCTCCTGGTGTCGTGGGCCGCGCCTGTCGTGGCCCGTCACCTGGTGAGCGGAGCCGGTCAGAGATTCTCGACATGGAATCACTCATCTAGCTCCGAGACCATCGCGTAGGGCGAAGCCCAACGGCCGGGATCACGCCCCGGCGTACACGACCTTTCACTCATCACACGACCATCACATGGGTCGGCCAGGTGGTCGCCAGCCTGCATTGACCATTCCCAACCAGTGGAGGTTCGGCAACGTGTCAGGAACGATCAACCAAATCCGTCGGTTGCTGGGGCGCCCGGCCGAGCGCGGCCATCCGTGCGTGGTCTGCCGCCTCCCCGTGACTGGCGGCGAGGCTCAACTGCGGCTGCGAGGCGGCGGGGCCGTCCACCGGGCCTGTGCGACCTACAGAATGCGCCAGGCATCGGATATCGACGGCACAGGTCACCGACTGCGTTGAGCGCACCTGAACCGGCTGCCCCTGGTCCTAGGACCTATTTCCCATCGTGATATCCGCGTCCGTGGCCTACTCTTGAGCGGTGACTCCACACGCACTCATCGCGCCCGCGCGACTGGCCGGCGGCCAGCTCATGCGGACGCAGAGCGATGAGCGGCTGGTCGACCTGGTGCGCGCGGGCAACCCCGGCGCGTTCGAGGCGATCGTGGCCCGCTACCGCCGCCCGCTGTTGCGCTACTGCCAGCGGATCCTGCCCGAGGGGCGGGCCGAGGACGCGGTTCAGCAGACGTTGCTGAGCGCGTATGACGCGCTGCGCCGATCCGGGGACGATATGCAGCTGCGCGCGTGGCTGTATCGCATCGCCCACAACACGTCACTGAACGCGCTCCGCGACCGCTCGCTCGGTCACTCGGAGCTCGATGAGACGATCGACGGGGTCGAGCGCCCCGACCAGGCGTTCGAGAAAAACCAGGAGCTGCGCGAGATGGTGGCCGCCGTCAAAGGACTCCCCGAGCGCCAGCGCAGCGCAATCGTCCTGCGCGAGCTCGAGGGGCGGTCATACGGGGAGATCGCCAGCTACCTCGGCGTGAGCGATGGCTCGGTGCGCATGCTGCTCAACCGGGCGCGCGCGACGATGCGGGCGGGGATGACCGCGGTGACCCCCTACGGCCTCCTGCTGCGACTGCCCTCCGAGTCCGGCGGGGCCGCGGACGCCGGCGCGGCGTCGCGCATCGGCGAGCTCACCGTCGGCGGCGCGGGCGGCGCCCTGGCGCTCAAGGCTGCGGCGACCGTGCTTGTGGCCGGCGCGGTCGTAGGAGGGGGCGTGTCCGTGCAGGGGCCGGGCCACGAGCCATCGGTGCCCGTGGCCCCTGCCGAGGCGAATGTGGCCCCAACGGTGGGCGCCGGCGCCAGCACCCCCCGTGCCGGGACGAGTGCGGGTGGCCCCGGAGGCCGGGACGGCCTCGGCCACGGCCGGTCCTCTGGAGCCCGACACGGGGGCGGCGGCGATGACCACTCCGGTGGCAAGTCCAACCGAAGCCATCGCCGCGACGGATCGGGGAGTGCAGACGACTCCGGCGGGTCGCGCCGCGGGAGCGACGACGGCTCGGCCACCGACGGCGGGTCCTCCGAGGCCGACAGGAGCGGGCCCGCCCAAGGCTCCAACGATGCGATCGCCGACACCGGGCGCGGGTCGGGCTCGGGCGATTCCGGTTCAGCTACTCCCGACGAGAGCGCGGCCTCGGGCGGAGGATCGGCGGGCGGCCTGGCCGAGGCCGATCCGGCTCAGTCGGGGTCGGGGAGCGAGGGGTCGCAGGGCGGCTTTTCGTCGGGCTCGGGGAAGACGCTGAGCGCGGTCCACGACAAGCCCGCCATCGAATAAGCACCGACCTCCCGCGAGTTCTCCGTCGCCCCGGTGTTCCACCTTCAGGGGCGACGACCACGGCAAGATGGCCGTCCCCGACTCGTGCCGCTCCACCCCCACCGCCGCAGCCGGCTCAACGGCGGCGACGGCCCCCGCCCTTGGCGGTCGACTCCCCGGCGCCCAGGAGACGACCGATCGCCCTGAACGGCAGCATCACGACGTCGACGATGGTGTTGAGGATGGCTCGCAGGATCTTCATGACGGTTCACTCCCTCTTAACGGGCCGACCCACTGTCGCCCTGGTTGAACCGGCCTCCGCGTCCGGTAGGCCTCGGGGTGCCCCCGTCACAGCCGTTCAAACGCGCCGCTGGGCGCCGGGCAGCTCACTCGACGGGCCGTAGATCCCGAGCCAGATGACCCGTGCCATCGCGGCGGCGAACGGACGTCATCCTGAGGATCCGACTCGTCGTCGTGCTGCACGAACGTGCGCTCGACGCCCCACGCAAGCAACGTCGGCAAGGCGCCGCGCGCCGCCGGTCTCGAGCGCCCTCGGCCTCGCGGACGCTGCGGAACAGCAGGCGCAGGTCGGTGGCGGTGGCGTCCTGGCGCACGGCGCCCTGTGCTGGCCGGCCACCTGGGGGCCGGCGGCCAGGACCTCTTAGCCACGGCCCAGGCGGCGCCCCTGGGCCAGCCCCGCGGCGATCACCTTCGACCGCCCGCTGGGCGACATTAGGTCGACGCCCATCGCGGCGGCGCTGTCGCGATCGGGGTTCACCGTGCGCACGCGCGCGCCCCGTTGCCTGAGGGCGAGCGCCTCAGCTGCGGCAATCGACCGCGACACCGGGCCGAGCGCCCCAGCGGGCTGCGCCGCTTTGGGTCGCATTGAGCCGGTCGGGTTAAGGCAAAGCACGCGCTGGCCGCTGCCTACCGTCGCGCCGTCGATGTTGGTGGGGCTCCAGGCGCCGCCGTCGACGTAGGTGCGGCCATCGATGGGCACCGGCCGGAACACGCCGGGGATCGCGCACGACGCCTGCACCGCCTGGGCCACCGATGCCCGCGGCGCGCCCGGTTTGCCGAACAGCACCCGCCGGCCCGACTCCAGCTCGACGGCAGCCACCAGCAGGCGGCCGTCGAAGGCGAGTCCCATGCGATCGATCGTGCGGCCGAGCTCTGCGAGCGACCGCCGCCCCGCCGGTACCCGCGCCAGCGCCGCCCGGCGGACCATCGCCCCGGGTCGCTGCGCGGATCGCAGCGCCAGCGAGGCCAGAGGCGCAGCGGCCACGCCCCCGAGCATGGCCGCGGCGCCGATCGCTCGGCTGACGCCCGACGGGCCCGCCTCGTCGTCGTCGACAGCGGGCCGTGCGGGGGAAGACCCCAGTCGAGACGCCGGGGCGACTCCGCCGGCCAGGGCGGTGGCCACGATCGAGCCGGCGGAAGTGCCGACGAACCCGCCGCACTCCCGTGCGTCGAATCCGCCGGCCTCGTCGATTCCGGCGAGCAACGCGCTCATCCACGCCTCGCCGAGTATGCCTCCACCTCCCAGGACCAGGAGGTCAGGTGGTTCGCGCAAGCCGCGCTACGACTTCTTCGCGCGCGTTCGCGCCGCCTTCTTGGCCGAGTTGCTGCGCTTGTTGGCGTTGGCCTTGCGCGTGTTCGCGGCCTTTTTGGCCGTGGCCTTGCGCTTGGCCGGCCCGCCCTTGGCGCGGTCCTCTAGCTCGGAGACGACGCCGCGCAGGTCGGAGACCGCACCCTGCAGCGCCTTCTTGCCCGTGTTGCCGCCGGTGCCGGCGGCGTCGGCGATGGTGGCCGCCGCCTTCTTGCGGAGCCCGGACGCGCGCAGCTTGTCGTAGAGCCCCTTGTCCCGTGTAGCCATATGACCTTCCCCTCCGTTCGAAGTGACCCGCTTGCCGACTACCGCCGGGGCTCGCGCTCGGACGCGCGGTCGCCGCGACCGGCGTCTGCGTCGACGTCCGGATCGAGCTGGTCGGCGTGCTCGTGGCGCTCCTCGGCGGCGTGACGCTCGCGCTCGGCCACCATCCGCTGCTCCTCGGCCTTGGCCTGCTCCTGCTTGGCGAGGGCGGCCTGCTGCTCGGCCTCGGCCTCGCGGACGTCGGCGCGTGCGCCCTTGACCTTCGCTTCCTGACGATGCTCGTGCGCTTCGACGCGATGCTGGTCCTCGCGCTGGACCTTCTTCTTGCGGCCTCCCACCACTGCGGCGATGAGGACGATGACGACGACGACGGCGATGATGATCAGAACTGTGGTCATGTTTGGCCTTCCTGTTGATTGCCGGGGATCCGGCGGCCTCGGAGGGTCGACTACCCCGGTAGGCGGGCCGAAAACCGCCGGGACGCGACTAGGAGGCGGCGAGGGGCCGTGAGAACGGGCCGGTCACCTCGTATATCTCGCGCGCCCCGGAGCCGACCACGCCGGACGCCTACCGCCGCCGCTACGCCCAGCACGAGTCCGACCCCGACCTGCAGGCGGCCCACCACGCCTACCCGTGGGTGGTCACCTGGGACGATCACGAGGTCAAGGACAACTACGCGGGCCACACCTGCGGGAATGTGGACCGCGAGATGTTCCTGCGCCGGCGTGCGGCCGCCTACTACGAGCACATGCCCCTGTAACCACCCGGACCCTGACCGGTGCGGCTCAGGAGCGTTGGCCGCTGACCACACGGGCCTCGTTCGTTGTCGAGAGCGGCCGGCCGGGCGTCGAGCGAGGCACCGTCTAGGGTGCCCGGCCATGGACGTGATCGACGCACTCGTGGCCAACAACCAAGGGTTCGCGGACTCGCTCGAGGCGGGGCACCTCGACGTGCGCCCCAGCCGCCGGCTCGCCGTCGTCACCTGCATGGACTCCCGGCTCGACGTGTTCGCCGCGCTGGGCCTGCATGACGGCGAGGCCCACGTTCTGCGCAACGCCGGAGGGGTGATCACCGACGACGTGATCCGCTCGCTGGCGGTGTCTCAGCGGAGGCTCGGAACGCGCGAGATCATGCTCATCCACCACACCGACTGCGGCCTCGAGAGCCTCACCGACGACGGGTTCCGCGCGGAGCTGCAGGAGGCCACGGGGGTGGCCCCCGCCTTCGCGATCGAGTCGTTCTCGGATGTCGATGCTGACGTCGCGCAGTCGGTCCTGCGCGTGCGCCGCTCGCCGTTCCTCATCCACCGCGATCTCGTGCGCGGCTTCGTGTACGACGTCGACACCCACCGGCTGCGCGAGATTCACGTTGCCCCCGATGCCTGAGGGGCCGCCGCAGATCGACACGCTCGACACACCCCACGGTCCCGCAAGGGCCCACCTGCATCGGGCGAAGGCGCCGGTCGGCGCGCTGATTCTCGGCCACGGCGCGGGCGGGGGTGTCGGTGCGCCCGACCTCGTGGCGGCCACGGGCGCGGCGCTCTCCCAGGGCGTGAGCGTGGCCCTCGTCGAGCAGCCCTACCGGGTTGCGGGCCGGCGCTCGCCGGCGCCCGCGCGCCAGCTCGACGCGGCCTGGGTGGCGGTGGTCGAGCAGCTGGCCGCCGGGCCCCTGGCCGGGCTTGCGGTGTTGGTCGGCGGACGCTCGTCGGGGGCTCGCGTCGCATGTCGCACCCACACCGCCGTAGGGGCCAAGGCCATGCTCTGCCTCGCCTTTCCGCTGCAGCCGCCCCGACGTGCAGGCAAGCAGGCTAGCCCGAGTCGCCTCGATGAGCTCGAGGCCGTGGCGGTGCCCATGCTCATCGTCCAGGGGACCGGCGACCAGTTCGGCATGCCCCCGGCGGCACGTAACCGCGAGGTGGTACAGGTCCGCGGCAACCACAGCCTGCGCAGCGATGTCGGTGCCGTGGCCTCGGCGGTCGACGCCTGGCTCGGCCATCGGATCGCCGATTAGACGAACCGCGGGACGACAGCGGAGGAGTACTGTCGTGGCACATGGGAAACGAGCAGACCCACGAAGTCCCGGACGAGGACGCCGAGATCCGCACGGTGATCGCACGGCTCTCGCGTCCCCATTCCTCAGGTGGCGAAGTGATCGAGCGCGCCGCAATCCTCGCGGAGGGGGCCCGCTTCACGGCGATCCTCGACTGGATCGCCGCCCACGACGGGCGCGGCGAGGTCGCGGCAGCAAAGTCCTCCGCGGGCGGCCTGCACGGCACACGGCTGAACGACGGCGCCGGGGCCGACGCCCGCCCACCGCTGCGCTACGTGCTCCCGGCCGGCACGCTCTAGCGCCCCTGTCCCGGCGCGCTCACGCTGCTCTGCTCGCCGCACTGGCCGGCACGGTCCTGGTCGTGCTGCTGGCGCCCGCAGCAGCGGGCGCCTACTCCTCGCACTCCCAGCTGCACACGTGCTGCACCGACCCGGCAACCAAGGATGCGATGTTTCGCGAGGCCAAGGCCAGCGGCGCCGCGTACATCCGGCTCGACATCGAGATGCATGGAGTGTTCACACCCGGCCCGTTCGGCATCCCTCTGCATGACTGGACGAACACCGACGACATCGCGCGGCTGTCGCGCCGCTACCGGCTCCCGGTACTCGCGATCCTGCTGGGTTCGCCCGATCCGGCCGCGGCCTGCGCCGCGCCGCCGCCCGCTCGCCAACGCATCTGCGCGCCTCGAGATCCGGTCGCGTGGGGCGCCACCGCCGGCGACGTGGCCGCGCGCTACCGCGGGGTGATCAAAGACTTCGAGATCTGGAACGAGCCGGACGGTGCGGAGGCGTTCGCCGGCACCCCGGAGGACTACGGGCGCATGCTCTCGGCCTCCTATGACCGGATCAAGGCCCGCGCACCGGGGTCCATGGTCGTGCTGGGAGGGACCAAGTACCCGACCGCCACCGGAGAGGCGTGGCTTGCCCGAGCCTTCGCCGCCCCGGGCACCGAAGCCATCCGGAAGTTCGACATCGGCTCGATCCACCTCCGCGGCCGGATCCCCGCGATGGTGGGCCAGCTGCGTCGCCGCCGGGCGTTTCTCGCCGGGCTCGGTCGGGACGTGGCGATGTGGGTCACAGAGCACGGGTACGCGTCTACCGCCCGCTGGCAGCGCGACCCCGCCTACCGCGGCGGCGCGCGAGCCCAGGCCGACTACCTTGCCCGATCGCTCCCCGCGCTCGAGGCCGCCGGCGCCCAACAGACCTTCGTGACGCTGCGCGACGCATCGCCGGGGGAATACGAATCCGAGGGCATCCTCCAAGGGCAGGGCCGTCCGGGCGGTGCCTTCGTCCGCAAGCCTGCCTTCCGAACGGTGCAACGGGCTGCGAGCGCCGGGCCGGAGCCGCTACCCGCCCGTTAAAAGAAACGCGCCGGATGGCGATTCGGGCCAAGTGCTCCTATTGTGGTCTCACCCGTGGCGGTCCGCCCGGGGTTCTATCCACTCGGCAGGGGGATTGAAATGCTCGGCCGCCGGTTCTCGCTCACCGTAGTGCTCTGCCTCGCATGCGTGGGGGCGATCATCGAACCGTCCGCGGCCGCGCCGTACTCGTCCCACTCGCAGATCTATGCTTGCTGTACCGACGCCACGGCGATGGACTCCCTGTTCCGCGAGGCCAAGGAAAGCGGCGCGGCCTACATACGCGTCGACTTCGAGCTGCACGGGATCGCCCCCGACCCCAACGATTCCGAGCTGCGCTTCTGGGAGGGCCCTGACAGGATCGCCGCGCTGTCGCGGCGCTACCAGCTGCCCGTTCTGGCGGTGCTGCTTGGAGTGTCCCACGGCGAGACCACCTGCCCCGATGCGCCGCTGGCCGACCAGCCCCTCTGTCCGCCGAAGGATCCCGCCCGCTGGGGGCGCCTCGCAGGCGAGGTCGCAGCGCGATACGCGGGCACCGTCGACCGGTTCGAGATCTGGAACGAGCCCGATGGCGCGTGGGCGTTCCGCGGCACGCCCGCGGATTACGCATGGATGCTGGCCAACGCCTATGACTCGATCAAGGCCCGCGCGCCGGCGGCCACCGTGGTGCTCGCCGGCACCCGCGACCCCGAGGCCGAGGGGAACGCGTGGCTCGATCGGGTTTTCAGCACGCCCGGTGCTCAGGCCTCCAAGAAGTTCGACATCGGCAGCATCCACCTGCGCGGTCCGCTCGACGCCATGCTCGCCGCTCTCAGCGCGCGCCGAGCGCTCTGGGTGAAGTGGGGCCGGCAAGTACCCACATGGGTGACCGAGCACGGCTATTCCGCTGATCCTGCCTACCAGGCCGGCTCGCCGCCTCCGCTCGGGGAGGCGGTCCAGGCCGCGAACCTGGCGAGCTCGTTGCCGGCGCTAGGTCTCGCCGGGGCCGATCAGATCTTCGTGACCCTTCGGGACCTCGGGGCGCGCGAGTTCGCATCCGAAGGCATCCTTGGGGGCCAAGGCAGCCCCGGCGATCCCTTCCGTCGAAAGCCGGCCTGGCAGGCCGTGCTCGACGCCACCCGCGCATGGCCGATGGTGCTGGCGCTGGCTTCGCGCCCCCAGCCGGTCGCCTTCGAGCGCGGATTCTTGGTATCGAGCACGAAGGCCCGCCAGACGTCGCGGATCCGGGCCGCGAGCGCGGGCCGGGGCAAGCGCGCACGGATCCTCGCCTGGAGCCGGCGGCCGCTCACCCGTTTCCGCATCGACGTGAGCGGGCGATTCGCAGGGCGCGGATGCACGGGCCAGGTGCAGTTCACCTACCGGCTGTCGCACGTGCGGCGGACGGTGCGTGCAGCCCCGATCGATCGCGGGTGTCGGTATCGGGCGCCAGTCGAGCTGCGCCTGCCAACCACGGTCAAGCTGCCGGCCCGACTGCAGATCGACCAGCAATTCCTCGGCAACGAGACCACGCGGCCGGGACGATCCGAAACGCTTTCTCTGAGGCTCGAGTCGCTCGAGCAGAAGGAGAAGCCGCGCCGGCGGGCGGTCAGCCGCCCTCGACCCGCGCCTTGAGCTCCCCTGGGCGGGCCTTGACCAGCAGGTCGCGGATCTTTCCCTCGACCGGGCCACGGATCAGCATCCCGAGCACACGACCCGGATCGCCGTCAAGCGAGTAGGTGGCCTTGGTCCGGCCGCCGCCCAGGTCCTCGAGCTCCCATGAGCCCACCACCGACTTGAGGTCGCCCTTGACCTGGGTCCAGGTGAGCTTGGTCTCGGGCTCGTAGGCGAAGCGCACGGTGCTCTTGACCGTGCGCACGGTGGCATCGGTCTCGGTCTCGACCAGCTCGGGACGGCCATCGGCGTCGCGCTCCCTGACGGTCATCTTGTCCATGCCGTCCTGCCACTCCGGGGCGGTCTCAGTGTCCTGCACCACTTCCCACACTTGGGCGATCGGAGCGTCGATCTCCTCGCTCGCGCTGCCGTTGATCCTGGCCATCTACGTCCCTCCCCGTTAGTGATCTGCCAACCCCAGACTATGTCCCCGGCGCTACTTCAGCTCGGACGAGCTCTTGCCGAGCAGCTGGCGGGCGATGATCAACTGCTGGATCTGCTGGGTGCCCTCGAACAGGTCGAGGATCTTGACGTCACGCGCCCACTTCTCCAGCAGCTCGGACTCGGCCAGTCCAAGGGAGCCGCACAGCTTCACGCAGCGCAGTGCGATGTCGGTGGCGCTCCGTCCGGCCTTGGCCTTCGACAGCGACGCCTGGATTGAGTTCGGCTTCGAGTTGTCGGCCATCCACGCGGCCTGCATCGTCAGCAGCCGCGCCGCCTCGAAGTCGGCCTGCAGCGCAAGCAACTCCGCCGCCGGGGCCGACTGGGAGGTGGCCGGGCGGTCATAGTCCACCACCACGCCCGCCGCCTTCAGGTGCCTCTCGGTCTCCTCGATGCAGGCCCGCGCGACGCCCACGGCCATGCCGGCCACCAGCGGCCGCGTGTTGTCGAAGGTCTGCATCGCACCGCCGAAGCTC
>JBBRYL010000075.1:0-13832 GCA_038237685.1 Solirubrobacterales bacterium
GAGCCGCACGACTCCCCGGCTCGTTTGCGCGACGCCGGCGTGGAGGTCATCGTCGGCGAAGGGCACTTCGTCGATGGATCGACCATCCAAGCGGACGGCCGCCGGCTGCGGTTTGGCTCGGCGATCGTGGCGACCGGCTCAGAGCCCGCCCTCCCGCCGGTCAGTGGGCTGACCGGCGCCGACGTCCTGACGACCGAGAGCGTGTGGGCGCTGCGTGAGCTCCCCGGTCGCCTGGTGGTGCTGGGCGGCGGGCCGGTCGGGTGCGAGCTCGGGCAGGCGTTCGCGCGCCTCGGCGCCGGCGTGACGCTCGTCGAGCTCGCCGATCGTCTGCTGGCCAAGGAGGAGCCCGAGGCGGGCGCGCTGATCGCCAGGCGTCTGACGGCAGACGGCGTCGACGTTCGCCTGGGGACGCGTGCGGTCGAAGTGCTGCGTCCGGAGGACGCCCCCGGCCAACTGGTCCTCGACGTCGATGGCGAACGCGACACCGTCACCTTCGACCGCGTCCTCGTCGCCGCCGGCCGGCGGCCGCGGACCGCCGGAATCGGGCTGGAGGCCGCCCACGTCGAGATCGATCAGCGCGGCGCGATCGTCGTCGACAACCGCCTGCGCACCAGTGCGCATCACATCTACGCCGCCGGCGACGTGACGGAACGGCTGCCGTTCACCCACGTCGCCGCAAACCACGCCCGCGTGGCATCGGGCAACGCCCTGTTCGGCCTGCGACGCACCGTCGCCGAGACGATCCCGTGGGTCACCTTCACCGACCCCGAGGTCGCGCACGTGGGGCTCACGGCGGCACAGGCCCGCGAACGCTGGGGGGATCGCACGACCCTCGCCCGCAGCGACTACGCGACCTTGGACCGCGCGATCACCGAGGGCGAGCCCGAAGGCTTCGCGCTGCTCGTCGCCGACCCCCGCGGACGGCTGGTCGGCGCGACGGTCGCGGCCCCCGGCGCCGGCGAGGCGATCGCCGAGCTCACCGCCCGGGTCGTGGCAGGCGACAAGCTCGACGCGCTTTCGACGACGGTCCACGCCTACCCGACGCTGGCCGAAGGCCCGTCACGCGCCGCCGACGAACACCTGCGTCGGAGGTACGCCAGACCGCGCTATCGGGCAGTGGCGCGCCCGATCCTGGCGGCGCGGCGGCGACTGGGACGTCATGTCTGACGTCGACAGCCAGAGAACGAGCAGCGGGCGCGGGAGTCCGGAGCACCGGAAACCGGATCGCGGAGGGGCAGGTCCAACGCTCCATGACCGCTCACGCCATCTTCAACGGCCAGACCATCGCCGAGAGTGACCACACGATCGTCGATCGAACCCTTGGCGGCTGCTGCTCTTGGTGTCTCCTGTGGCGCTTGCTGGTGGCACGTCGGCGTCGGTCTCACCTGACGCGCATCTCCTTGTACTGGTAAGGAAAGTCGAGTTCGGGGTAGCTCGCGCTCCTCAACAGCGGATAGTGGGTTCCCAGATAACGGTTGAACACGAACCGCAGGCTGTTGACTGCACTTGGCGGTTGAGGCAAACCCCTTCCTCGCATGCCCGGGAGGTAGAAGGCGTTCAGGCCTTTCACGCGTATGCGCTGCATGGCGGACTCGCCGCCGACGTTGTCGGGGTTCGCCTGGAATCCCTCGTCAGACTGGATCACGATCACCGGCGGTGCTTTTGAGCGCGCGAGGATCGCATCTGCCGTCTTGAGAAGCTTCCCTTCCAAGAACCGGACTTGTCTCAGGTAGTACTTCATCGCCAGCTTCGAGCCGAGCCCCGCCTCTGAACTGTCCGGGAGGGTGACTGGCTCCCCCTTGGAGCCAAAGACGTAAGGGTCGTGCGGGAGCAGTGTGTGAAACACGACGAATTTCGGACCCGGGGTGCTCGGTGCCGCAGCGAGGTCCGAGAACGTGGAGTTGATGCTGTCTCGAAAACGCTCGTTGGCGGCGGAGTCGCTGAAGCCGAGGGGTCCGCCGATCGGCCGCAGGGCCGTGTTCTGCAGCCACAGGTTCGCGAAGCTGTCGGGTGTGGCGAGGGGCGATATATGCGGGTTGCCCCCGGCGAATGTGACTTCGTCGGTGTCGAGATGGACGTACCGGTAACCGAGCGGCGTCAGCAGGCGTGATGCTCGATTGTCCTCGATCAGCTTCTTCACAGGGCGGACGTCCTGTGACTTCTTCCCGAGGATCTTTGGCAGGCCGCTCAGGTAGTCCATGTTCAGTGCCGCCGCGATATTGGATTCGCTGTCGGAGTAGGGACTGCGGGCCCGTTGGGCGACTGCGAATCCGCGCTTGCTCAACTGACGCATGAAGTGAGCGTTGTCGTAGCGAAAGTACCGCTTCAGGACATCGCTGCGTGCGTAGTCGTCCGGGACGATGAAGTAGATGTCCGGGAGGTGCGCACCGCGGCGCGGGGCGGGTCTTGGCAGCGGATGGGGCCACAGGCGAGCATCCGTGAGTCGCACACCCGGGTGATTCCCTTGGTAGGCGACGATCTTGGCGGTCGGTCCCAAGATGTGCACGGCGGCAAAGACCCCTAACGCAAGTGCCAGCCCGGTCAGGGGCCTCCTTGTTCTCAGGACCGCGACAACTCCGATGACGAACAGCACTGCCCAGAGGGCGATGAAAAGGCCCTTGCTGAGGCCCCATGGGGAAACCGCTGTGTAGACGGTCCCGTAATAGAAGAACGCGACGACAACAAGAGAAGCCAAGGCGCCGGCTTTGGCACTTTGCTTGAGCACGAGCACGAATACGGCAAAGAGCACCGCCCCGGCCGCGGTCGAGGCGGCAAGCGGGACCCAGAGTACGCCGAGTCCCAATTCGGACTGATTGTGCTCGAAGAGCGCGACGACAGGGAAGGCAGCAAGGAGGACCGGGGGAGCCAGCCGGCCGAGACGTTTCAGCCCGGAAATCACGGTTGTGTCGCCATGAATCTCGTCATCGCGCCGCAGCCTCGCACCCCTACCCTGAGAGGAGCGTGAGAGCCCGCTGCCGTACGCGCGTGCGGCAGGGTCTAGCTGCGCGGCCGCGCGGTCGACATCACGCTGGCCACTAGAACCGCTGCCGCTCCAGCCACGAGGATGAAGCCGCCGAAGTCGTGCCAGCCGTCGCCCACGAGGGAGCGCAGCACAGCGGAGCCTCCGAGGATCAACGCCAGTCCCACCGGCAGCAGCCACGTCTCGCCGAGGACGAGCTTCTTGAGCGTGCGGAGGACACTCATACGGGCATGTGACTGCGGGCAAGCCAGTGCGCTTGGGTCTGGCTGACCGCGCCGAACACGCAAGCTACATACAGGAGAGCGGCGTCGCCGCCCGGCCAACCCACGCCCAGGCCCTCGGCGGCGAAGAAGGCGCCGAAGGAGCTGAGCAGCACGCCCACCCCCCACTTGAGCTCTGTCTCGGGTATCCGGGCCAGGGGCTTTCGCAGCCACGCGCCGGCCGCGAGAACGGTGATCGCCGCCGCGGCTGCGCCGACGAGCGCGGGCGCGGGGCCGCTCGGGCGGGCGGCCAAGGCGGTGACGATGACGACGACCTCGACGCCTTCGAGTAGGACGCCCTTGAACGCGACCAGGCGCCCGGCCCAGTCCGGCTCACCTTCCGGAGGCAAGGGCGCCTCCTCCAGCTCCTCCTGGGTCTCGACGAATTCGGCGAGCGAGGAAGACCGCGAGCGCCGCCCGGCCAGGCGTAGCGTGCCTTTGCGAAGCCACTCCAGACCAAAGAGCAGAAGCAACGCTCCGATGGTCACGCGTAGAGCCTCGAGGGACACCGACTCCAACACCACGGGCCCGAGCGCCCCGGCGAGGACACCGCAGACGAGGACGGCCGCGCCCGCGCCGATGAGCGCATCCGACCAGCGCCGGCTAACCGCTACCGCGAGGACGATGGCCAACGCTTCCAACAGCTCGACGGCAACGGCCACCCCGGCGCCCAGCGCAACGAGTACGAAGGTCATCTGCCCGCAGGGTAGGCGGCCGGCGAACAGCCCGTGTCATCGGGCCGGCAGGGCGATCTCGTACTGGGCCGCCAGCCGGCCGCTCGCACCATCGGAAGTGCATGCGACTCCGGCGACAAGTGGGCCCACAGCTTCCGCGATGGGGGGTGGCGCTCCGCGGCTCACGCGCCAGGCTACGACATCTGCCTAGGCCTCTTGTCTTCCGGGTGGGTCCTGCCGATGTGAAGCTCGTTAGACGTCCAAGGATGGAGTGATGTGGGCAAGCAGAGTCATGGGAAGCTGATCGCGTACCTGCCGCTGGTGGTGCTCGCCACCTTTGCGGTCGTTGTCGCCCCCATGCTGCTCGTCTCCTGGCTGCGCGAGTCCGGGGTGGTGGATTCGGCCTGGACGGCCATGGCCGTCGGTGTCGTGAGCTCCCTGCTCATCTCGCAGGGCGGGGCCGCGATATGGAAGCGCCACGACTCAGAGGCGCTCTTCAGCGAGCTCATGCTGTGGGGGTGGGTGCGGCGCTGGCGTAGCGAGCGCCGGCTGACCGCCGCGTCCGACCTGCTGGGCCTGAACGCCGGGTCGCCGAAGGCCATCTCCGGTGGGAAGCTCACAAACGGGCAGAAGTCGAGCCTGCTCACGCAGCTGACCTCCAGCCTCGAGGCCCGGGACCAGTACACCCACGGTCACTCGCGACGGGTCGCCCGCCATGCCGCGAACATCGCCAAGCAGATGGGGCTGGGGCGCGAGGAGGTCACAAAGATCCGCGCGGCAGGAGCGATGCATGACGTGGGGAAGGTGGAGACCCCGGTCGCGGTGCTTCACAAGGAGGGCAAGCTCACCGACGAGGAGTACGCGATCGTCAAGCGCCACCCGGTCGACGGGGCGAACATGGTCGCGACCCTCGACGACGACGAGCTCTCGGCGATCGTGCGCCATCACCATGAGCGCCTGGACGGAACCGGCTACCCGGACGGTCTGGCCGGTGACGAGATCCCGCTCGGCGCTCGCATCCTCGCGGTGGCCGACACCTTCGATGCAATCACCTCCACTCGCCCGTACCGGCACTCAAACCCGCATAAGAAGGCGCTCGACATCCTGGCCGCCGAGGCGGGCACCCAGCTCGACCCCGACGCCGTGCGGGCCTTTCGCAGTTGCTACTCGGGTCGCAGGCCGCTCGCCTA
Source organism: Solirubrobacterales bacterium (assembly GCA_038237685.1). Lineage (GTDB taxonomy): Bacteria > Actinomycetota > Thermoleophilia > Solirubrobacterales > Thermoleophilaceae > JAAYBF01. The sequence goes on from JBBRYL010000075.1 coordinate 5,105, forward strand.
TTGGACGATCCTGGTGAACGGGGGGCCGAGGCTCGCGTCCCTGTTCGGCGGGAGCCTATCTCCCGCCAACGCGGCCAGCGTGGCAGCAACGACCGCGACGGCGGCGGTCGTGGGCGTCGCCGCGATGGCTCCGCTGGCCGCGCCGGCGCAGTCCCCGCCGCCCGAGCCGCCGCAACGTATAGCGGCGGCCGGCGCGCCGCCCTCCGCGCCCACCGGCCGCCCGACCTCCCGGCACCCGGTCGCGCGGCCGAACGCCATGGCATCGCTGTCTCCGGAACGCCGGGCTGACTATGCCGCCAAGGCCGGAAACCACAAGAGCACCGTTGCCGGCGGCGGGCACGGCGGAGCCTCCGTCCGCCGGATCGTTGCCGCGCCCAACGCGGACGCCACGGAGACAACCCAGCCCCCCGTACAGGCACCGAGCCCCGTCGTCGTGGCCCATGACCAGACCGTCTCACGCAAGCGCAACCCCAGAGGCAACCGCAAGGGGCGTGAGCTAGCCGCCTTCTCTGGGCCGAGCACGCCGAAGGGACCTGGGTACGGCTACGTCAAGGACGGAGGTCCGGACAACTCCCACGGCGGAAGTCCGGGCAGCGTCAACGGCCGGGGCAACGGCAAAGGCCATGGCCATGGCCATGGCCACGGCAAGGCTCACGGCCACGGTCATGGGCACGGCCACCATGGCGGCGAGTCCCCCCGGTTGGGTCTCCGAGGTGGTGTGAAGCACGACGGCCGCGGTCAGAGGCGCTCCGGGCCGCGGTAGCCGTTTCTCCGCCGGGTGCCCGTCCTAGGCGCTCAGGCGCAGCAGTCCTCGCGACAGCTTTCCTCGGGCACGCGCGTTTCCGAGCAGCCCGAGCATCACGCCACCGACCGATAACGCAAGAATGCTGGCGCTCGCGCTAGATTCCTGGCGTGGCCTCCGCCGACGGAAACGTATTACGCGATGCGCGCACGGCCGCCGGCCTCTCCCAGGCCGCGGTGGCCCGGGCCGCCGGCATCAGCCGCCAGGCCGTCGGTGCCATCGAGGCCGGCCACAACCGGCCGGGGGTCGATGCCGCACTGGCCATCGCGGCGGCCGTCGGCCGGCCCGTCGAGGCGCTGTTCGCGGCCGCCTCGCCTGACGCCCACCTGGTTGGCGGGCGCACACCCGCCGAGGGCGGCGCGCTGCGGGCCGCACGAGTCGGTGACCGAGTGCTCTATGCGGCGGCGTCGGAGACGCTGGCGTTCGCGGGGTGGCCGCAGTGCAACGCGGTGCTCGACCAGGGGCGGCCACGGCTTCTGCCCGGTGGCGACCTCGACGCGCTGGTGGTGGTGGGCTGTGATCCCGCGCTCGGCTTGGCGGCCGCGATGCTGCCCCAGCGCGGCCCCCGGAGCCTGATCGCGCTGGCCGGATCGACTACCACCGCGCGCGCGGCGATGCGCGACGGCCGGGCGCACGGCGCCCTGGTGCACGATCGCGTCGGTCGTATACCCACGCCCCCACCCGCCGCGCTTCGCATCGAGGTCGCGCGCTGGCGTGTGGGCATCGCCCAGCGGGGCCGGCGGGCGCGGTCGGTGGCAGAGCTCTGCGCGCGAGGAGCGCGCGTCGTGCAGCGCGAGGCGGGGGCCTCGAGCCAGAAGGCCCTCGTCGCGGCTGTCGCGGCCCAGGGCGCACCCGCGCTGCGCGGACCCACCGCCGAAGGTCACCTCGAGGTCGCCCGCAAGGTCGCCGGCGGCGCCACTGCGGGGGTGACCATGGAGCCGGCTGCGCTCCAGTTCGGCTTGGCCTTCGGCGCCTTGGAAGAGCACGTGGCCGAGCTTTGGATCGACGCGCGCTGGCGCGCGCACGCGGGCGTCGAGGCGGTGGGCGACGTGCTGCGCTCGGAGGCCTTCACCTCGCGCCTGGATGTGGTCGGTGGATACGACCTTGCCCGAAGTGGCAGCCAGAACGGAGGAGAGCGATGAGAAGACTTCTGGCGGCGGCCTCGGTCACCGCGATGGTGGTGGCGGCGGGGTGTGGCAACGATGAGAGCAGCGGCTCCAAGGGCAGCGACTCGTCAGCGATCGTGGTCTCGGCCGCGGCATCGCTGCAGCAGGCGTTCACCGACTACGGAAAGGACTTCGACGGGGCGCAGCCCCGGTTCTCGTTCGCGGGCTCCGACGAGCTGGCCGCGCAGATCCGCCAGGGCGTCAAGCCCGACGTGTTCGCCGCCGCCAACACCAAGCTGCCCGACGCGCTGCACACGGCCGGCCTGATGGGCAAGCCGACCGTGTTCGCGGGCAACCGGCTGGTGCTCGCGGTTCCCGCGAAGTCGCCCAAGGTGACGTCGCTGGCGGGGGTTGAGCGGCCCGGCGTGAAGCTCGCGATCGGCTCGCCTACGGTGCCGATCGGCACCTACACGCGCAAGGTCCTCGACCGGCTTCCGGCGGGTCCGCGTAAGCAGGTGCTGGCCAATGTGCGTTCGCAGGAGCCCGACGTCAAGGGGATCGTCGGCAAGCTGACCCAGGGTGGCGTCGACGCCGGCTTCGTCTACATCACCGACGTCAAGGCGAGCAAGGGCGCGCTCACGGCGATCGAGCTGCCCAAGAACCTCAAGCCCTCGGCCGCGTACGGTGTGGCGGTGGTCGAGGGCGCCAAGCATCCAGGTGCTGCGAAGAGGTTCATCGCGGGGCTGATCGACGGCCGTGGCCAAAGCGCGTTGCGCGCCGCCGGATTCGAGCCGCCACCGAAGTGAGCGGGTCGCGGGCCTTCCGGGCCCTGCTGGTGGTCGCGCTGGCGCTCGCGCTGGCGTTCCTGGTGTTGCCGATCTTGGCGATCTTCGCCGACACCAGCCCTGCCAGGTTGCTGGACAGCCTCGACGACCCGGCGGCGCAGGACGCGTTGTGGCTGAGCCTGAAGACGACCCTCCTGGCGCTGCTGATCATCATCGTTTTCGGCACGCCGGCCGCGTACCTGCTGGCCACGCGCGCGTTTCCGGGCCGGGCGGTCGTGCAGACGCTGGTTGAGCTGCCCCTGGTGCTTCCGCCGGCCGCCGCGGGCATCGGGCTGCTGGCGGCGCTGGGGCCCAACGGGATTCTCGGCGGGCTGCTGCAGGACGCCGGCATCCAGCTCGTGCTGCAGACCTCCGGCGTGGTTGTGGCGCTCGTGTTCGTGGCCTCGCCCTTCTACCTGCGCCAGGCCGAGGCGGCGTTCGCGGCGGTGCCGCCGACCGTCATCCATGCCTCGCGGACGCTTGGCGTCGGCGAGGCCGGCACCTTCCTGCGGGTGGTCGTGCCCGCCGCTTCGCCCGGGCTGCTGGCCGGAGCAGCGCTGGCCTGGGGCCGCGCCCTTGGCGAGTTCGGCGCCACGTTGATGTTCGCCGGCTCGTTCCGCGGCATCACCCAGACGGTGCCGCTGGCGATCTATGACCGATTCTCCCAGGACTTCCCGGGTGCGTTGGCGCTGTCGGCGGTGCTCGTGTGCGTCTCGTTCGCGTTGCTGCTGTCGGTAAAGCTCGTGACCGGACGCGGGGCGCTCGGCTTTGCTGCACGTTGAGGCACAGATCACGCTCGGCGACTTCGCCCTGGAGGTGACGGTCGAGGCGGGGCCGGGGGAGTGCCTCGCGCTGGCCGGTCGCTCGGGCGCCGGAAAGTCGACCGTGCTGCGCGTGGTCGGAGGGTTGCTGCGACCCGAGCGCGGGGTCGTGCGATGTGGCGATCGGCTGTGGCTCGACACCGAACGGGGGGTCAACGTCGCGCCCGACCAACGACGCTGCGGCTACGTCTTCCAGGACTACGCGCTGTTCGAGCACCTGAGCGCCTGGCAGAACGTGGCCTACGGGCTCCGCCACCTGCCCCGGCGCGAACGCAGGCAACGCGCCGAAGAGCTGCTCGACCGCTTCGGGCTCGCGTCGCGGGCAAGCGCGCGCCCACACACTCTGTCGGGGGGTGAGCGCCAGCGAGTGGCCGTGGCCCGCGCACTCGCGCCTGAGCCGCGCGCGCTGCTGCTCGACGAGCCGCTGTCGGCGCTGGACGCCGGTACCCGCGCCGGCGCCGCCCGGGAGCTCGGCGCCGTGCTGCGCGACGCGCAGGTGCCGAGCATCCTCGTGACCCACGACTTCTCCGAGGCCGCCGCGCTTGGCGACCGCGTCGCCGTGATCGACGCGGGCCGGGTGGTCCAGGAGGGGACGGCGGGCCAGCTCGCCGCCGCCCCGGCCTCGGCGTTCGTGGCGGACTTCGCCGGCGCGGTCGTGCTCACTGGCATCGCCCGCCGAGGCGAGGAGGGGCTGACGGTCGTGGACCTCGACGGTGGCGACCAGCTGCGCAGCACCGACACCGCCGAGGGCCGGGTGGCCGCGAGCATCTATCCCTGGGAGATCGTGATAGAGCCGCTCACCGCGCCGCACACCGGCTCGGCTCGCAACCGGCTGGCGGCCGAGGTGCTGTCGGTCACGCTCGTGGGCGGCCGGGTGCGTCTCGGGCTCAACGCCGGCCAGCCGTTGGTCGCGGAGGTGAGCGAGGCGGCGGTCGGCGAGCTCGACCTCCAGCCCGGCGCCCGCATCGCGGCCTCGTGGAAGGCGGCGGCCACCCGGTTGGTCAAGGCTTGACGCCTAGTCTTGGCGCGTGACGTTCGCCGGACCCGGCCCGCTCCTGCCCGTCGCCGCCGCGGTCACGGCCGTGCTCATGCTCGCGGTGTGGGTGCAGAGCGTCCGCCGGCGCGACGTGTCGATCATCGACCCGGTCTGGGGGCCCGCGTTCGTGCTCGTCGCGCTGGCCGGGGCCATCCTCGGCGACGGCGATCCGTCGCGGCGCTGGCTGCTGCTGGCGCTGACCGCCGCGTGGGGACTGCGACTGGGCGTGCACCTCGGTCGGCGCAAGCTCGGCGAGCCGGAGGAGGACCGCCGTTATGCGGCGCTGCGCGACAAGCATCCCGGGGACTTCGCCAGGTGGAGCCTCGTGTGGGTGTTCGGCACCCAGGGGCTGTTGGTGGTGGTTGTATCGCTGCCCTTGCAGGCGGGCGCGCAGGCGACAGCAGGGCTCGACGCCCTGGTCGTGGCCGGCATCGTGCTGTTCTTCGTCGGGCTGGCCTTCGAGGCGGTCGGCGACGCCCAGCTCGAGCGGTTCAGGGCGGATCCCGAGAGTGCCGGGCAGGTGATGGACCGCGGCCTGTGGCGCTTTACGCGCCATCCCAACTACTTCGGCGACGCCTGCGTGTGGTTCGGTCTGTGGTTCGTCGTGCTGCCGGCCGGCGGCACCTGGTGGACGGTGATCGGCCCGCTGGTCATGCTGGCGCTGCTGCTGCGGGTCTCAGGGGCGGCGCTGCTCGAGCACGACATCGGCGAGCGCCGGCCGGGCTATGCCGAGTACGTGCGCCAGACATCGGGCTTCGTCCCGTGGCCACCGCGCCGCCTGCCCTAGGCTCGAGCCATGAGCCGGGTGGTCGAGGACTCCAACCGCCACCTGCTCCGGGCCCGGGATGCGATGGACCGCAGCTACGCCGAGGCGCTCGACATAACCCGGCTCGCGCGCATCGCCCACGTGTCGGAGTCGCACTTCATCCGGACCTTCCGCACCACGTTCGGCGAGACCCCGCACCGCTACCTCCAGCGCCGGCGCGTCGAGCGCGCGATGTTCCTGTTGTGGCAGACCGACCGCAGCGTGACCGAGATCTCGATCGACGTCGGCTTCCGGAGCCTGGGCACGTTCAGCCGGACGTTTCGCGACATCATGGGAGAGTCGCCCAGCGGGTACCGGGCGCGGGCGGAGATCAAGGCCGTGCCCAACTGCTTCGCGATGGGCTGGATGCGACCGAGCAGTTTCGGAGAAGCCGCCAGGCGAGATGAGGGCTAGCTTCGGACCCATGTTCAACGCCATCACTCACTCATCCATCTTCGTGCTCGATCAGGACGAGGCCCTTGAATTCTACGTCGGCAAGCTCGGCCTCGAGGTCGCCGACGACGTGGACATGGGCTTCATGCGCTGGCTCACCGTCAGCGTCCCGGGCGATTCCGGCCGTCAGATCCTGCTCGAGAAGCCCGGCCCGCCCGCGATGGATGAAGCCGCGGCTGCGCAGGTTCGCGACCTCCTGACGAAGGGGGCTCTGGGCCTGGCGTTCATCCTGACCACCGACGACTGTCGCAAGACCTACGAGGAGCTCAAGGCCAAGGGCATTGAGTTCACCGACGAGCCCACCGAGCACTTCTACGGCATCGACTGCGGATTCCGCGACCCGTTTGGCAACGGGATGCGCCTGACCGAGCCGGCCGCGAACCGGGTCGTGCCGGATAACCCGGGGGCGGAGTTCGCCCCCGGTCGATGAGGTATCTATCCCGTGGACATGGCCGCTCAGGCCTCGACCAGCACCGGCTCGCGGGCGTCGGAGCCCTGCTCGGCCTCGACCGCGGCCTTGGCCTGGTCCTCAGGCTGGATCACGAAGAGCGCCGCGGCCACGGCAGCCAGGATGCACCCGATGGCGATGTAGTAGGCCAGGTGGTACCCGCCGTTGAGGGCGTGGGCGCGGCCGACCCCGTCGGCCAGCAGGTTTTCGGTCCGGGTGGCAGACATCGTGGCCAGCACCGCCAGGCCGAGCGCGCCGCCCACCTGGGCGCCGGTGTTCACGAGGCCCGAGGCCAGCCCGGCGTCACTCTGGGTGGCGCCCGACATGGCGATGGTCATGAGCGCGGGGAAGCAGGTGCCCGCTCCCGCTCCGAGCAGCACCATCACCGGGAACACGTGGAGGAAGTAGTTGCCGTCCACGGGCGCCTGGGCAAACCAGAGCAGGCCCAGAGCCATCATCGGCAGCCCCGCGATCACCAGCCGGCGGGCGCCGAAGCGCATGACCAGCTTGTCGGTGTAACGCACCGACAGGGTGCCCATCACCACGGTCACCGGGAGGAAGGCAAAGCCGGTCTGGAGCGCGTCGTAGGCCAGGACCCGCTGCACATAGAGCGCACCCATGAAGAACATGCCGAACATGCCGGCCACGCCGAGCACCTGCACGAGATTGGCGCCGGCAACGTTGCGCGAGCGGAAGATCCGCAGCGGCATGAGGGGCGTCGCGGCGGTCGCCTCGCGAGCGATGAAGCCGGCCAGCAGCACCAGCGACAGCGCACCGAATCCGAGCGTCGCACCGGCGCCCCAGCCGTCCTCGGCCGCGGGTCCGACAATGGTGTAGACGCCCAGCATCAACGCGCTGGTGATGAGCGCGGCGCCGGGGATGTCGGCGCCTTCGCCGAAGCCCAGGCCCCCGTCGTTGGTGATCAGGCGCGAGGCCAGCACGGCCGTCACGATCCCGATCGGGATGTTCAGGAAGAAGATCCAGTGCCAGCTGATGAGCTGGGTCACGACGCCGCCGGCCAGCAGGCCGACCGCTCCGCCCGCCGAGGCCACGAACGCGAACACGCCGATGGCCTTGGCCTGCTCCCGCTGCGCGGGAAACATGGTCACGATCATGCCGAGGATCACGGCCGAGGTCAGTGCCCCGCCGATGCCCTGGAGGAAGCGCGCGCCAACCAGCATCCACTCGGTCTGCGACACGCCGCACAGCAGCGAGGCCACGCAGAACACGGTGAGGCCGATCAGGAAGATCTTGCGCCGGCCCATGAGGTCCCCGAGGCGCCCGGACAACAGCAACAGCCCGCCAAAGGCGATCAGGTAGGCGTTCACCACCCAGGCCAGGTTCGACTGGGTGAAGCCGAGGTCGTCCTGGATCGCGGGCAGCGCGACGTTCACGACGGTGGCGTCGAGCACGATCATCAGCATCCCCGTGCAGAGCACGTACAGGGCGATCCAGCGGCTGCGGTCGGTGGCGGCGGCGTCGTCTGGCATGGCGGTCGTCTCCTTGCTCGTGGTTGCGTTCATCAGACGGCCACTGCGGCCGGCTCGGGAAGGGGGAAGAGGCCGAGGAAGCGCGCGAATGCGTCCTCGTCTCCGAAGATCTCGATGTCGCCGGCCGCGAGCGCGTCGGGCAGCTCACGCCACCCGCGGACGAGGGCGAGGAAGGTCGAGGGGTCGGTCCGCACGTCGGCGTCGGCCGCCAGCGCGGTGCCGTGGCCGGCATCGATGCTGCCGTTGGCGATCTCGACCGAATAGGCGTCCTCGCCCATCAGCAGGTCGAGGCTGAACTCGAAGTTCCCCGCCAGCTCGGGCTCGAACAGCGTTGTCAGGTGCAGGATGTGGGAGTCGACGCTCATGCCTACGCCGGCCGGGGGAGCCGGCGCGTGGACGCCGCCCCAGAGGCCGAGCGCCGCGAGCGCGGGGCCAAGCGCCGCGCCCGCCTGGGTGAGCTCGTACACCTTCGAAGCCGCGGGAGGGGCGAGCTTGCGTTGGCGCAGGACGCCAGAGGCCTCGAGGTCGCGCAGCCGCTGAGCGAGCACATCGGAGCCCAGGGCGGGCAGCCCGGTGCGAAGGTCGGTGAACCGCTTGGGCCCCAGCAGCAGCTCCCGGATCACGAGGATCGCCCACCTGTCGCCAACCACGTCGAGGGCTCGGGCGATGCCGCACGCGTCGTGATATGTGCGCTTGCCGTTCATCTGGCAGGGACGCTAGCACATGGTTGGAAAATATGTTCAGTTAGTTGGTTTTTCCAACGCTGTCGGGTGCAGCACCGCTGAGCCACGACGACGCTGAAGGTGCTCGACGAGGCCGTGGAATCGCCTCGGGGGTGGGCGGCGTGACAGGAGCCGAGGCCCCCGCGAGCTACCGCGTGCTGCCCTCGGCGCGGGGCTCTGCGGTCACGAGAACGGCGCCCTCGCCGGTCGCGTAGGCCTCC
>JBBRYL010000076.1:0-13753 GCA_038237685.1 Solirubrobacterales bacterium
GAGCCAGTAGCCGAAGACCGTGGCTGAGGCTGCCGCCGCGGCGGCAGCCTCAGGTCCGGCGCGACGGCGCTGTGCCACCGCCACCGCGGCGCACATCAGGGAGCCGCCCAGCAACAGGGCTCCGATGAGTCCGGTCTGAGACAGGATCCCCAGCCCGAGCGAGTGCGGGTAGCGAGGTTGCTCGTCGCTATGTCCCTTGACGAGGTAGTCCTGTTGAAAGTTGGCGCTGCCGATCCCGACAAGCGGGTGGTCCTCGAAGAGGTGCCAGGCCACGGTCCAGAAGTCGTACCGGTTGGTGCCTACCGACGTGAAGCGTGAGCTCCCGGCCGTGCCGCCCTGGCCGCCCGTCTTGAAGCTTTGCCAGGAGCTCGACAGGTCGTGCACGGGGTCGCCCGCGCGTACGCCTGCCGCGCCCAGCGCTGCGACGACGATGAGCACAGCCGGCAGGGTCGCGCCGCGATCGATCGAACGTGAAAGGCCGGCGCCGACCGAGACGCGGTGATCTGCCAGGCCAGCCAGCGTGCCCAGAACCGCCAGTACCGCGGCTATCGCGAAGATTCGGCTTATAGCCGTGTGGAGCAGCGTGTCGAGGTGCGCAGGGCTGAACTCGTCGTGCACCGCGAGGAGTGGCGTGCTGATGAGCGCAACCGCGAGCGCCACCGCACCGATGGAGGCAAGCGCCCGGCCCCGGCGAGGGGTCACGGCGACGTAGAGGATGACGGCGAGCGGCAGCGCGAGCGCCCACCCGCGGCTCTGGGTGAGCACCGGTAGAGCCCCAAGGACCCCGGCGCCGCCCAGCGCGATTCCGCGGATCGGCGCGGGGACCGACCGAACCCCGGTCAGATAGAGGCATGGCCAGAAGCCGAGCATCCAGAGTGCGACGTTGGCGTTGACGTACCCGGTGGGCTCTGTGAGTCGTCCATCGATGAAGAAGTCGACCGGAGTTGGGGAGGCGTTGATCCGCAGAAGCTCGACCACGCCGATGCCGGCGATCCCGAGCGCGAGGCCGCCCAAGAGGAGCCGGGCCCCGCCGAGCGAGAATGGCCAGAGAGCGAAGAGACAAAAGCTGGCGAGGTAGATGATCGCTCGGTTTGCTCCGTCCCACGCAACGCCTTGAGCCTCGGCCCACCCGATGGAGAGCAGGCTCCACGCGGCGAAGCCGGCAAGCAACCCTGCTGCCACGAGCGTGGCTCGAGGCACCGCCCGAGGCCGCGCGGTGACAATTGCCGTGGCAAGAAGCGCGAGCACCAGCACGCCTGCCGGATACCAGCCAAGTCCAGCTTGAGATTCGGAGTGGACGGGGTAGAAGCCGGCTTCTGAGGCTCCGAGGATGATGAAGGTGATGACAGCCAGCACTGCGGGTCCCAGCGCCGGGTTGGCGCGAGCGAAGCTCTTGAGGCCGACGGGCACGCGGATCTCGCGCGCTAGGTTCGTAGATGTACTCATGCTCGGGAAGATCTTCTACTGGCTCGCGGTGCTTGCGATCTCATTGGCTCTCGTCATTGCGCTGATCCTCTTCTTCGAGGCCCGTGACAGTTCCTCTCTGGACGGTGCCAGCACCACGCCGACACGTGTCACGAGCGCTTGACGAGCTTGGCGAACACGACAATCCGCTGGGCGGCGCTGTACAGCGGGTGGCAGGCGCTCAGCACCAACCGCTCGTAGCCTTTGTCGCGGGTGACCGATATCTCGGTGGGGGCCACGATCTTCGTTTTCTGCACGCGATAGTCGAACGTTCCGTATCGCATCTGCAGCGTGATTCGATCTCCCTGTTTCAGCCGGTCGATCGTTCGGAAGGGTGCGCCGTACGTCGTGCGGTGCCCGGCGATGGCCACGGTCCCACCTTGGCCGGGGAGCTTGGTGTCGGGGTAGTGGCCCGGACCTTTTCGTAGGTCGCCTGTGCCGGTGCCCTGAACCACGAAGTAGTCGCGGTTCAGCGTGGGGAAGGAGATCTTGGCGATCACGCCTCCGGGAAGAGGCTTGCGCGGGGGAGGACTGCTACGCACCTGGGGTGTCTTGGCGAACGCCTCCTCGAGTCGTGCTTGTTGGCGGCCGGCCATGAATGAGCTCACGGGCTCCTGCCATAGGAGCGTGGCGCCTGCATCGCTGAGCATGAGCACGCCGCTCAGGATCAGCACCGAGGCTATGAACCGCAGTGTGGCCTTGACCATGTTGCCCAGTGTAAGAAGCGGCAGGCGGGAGCTAGCCGCAGCGGGCCAGCGCTAGTGCGAGTCGCCGTCGCCGCCGGCAGCTGGCGGCCGGGACTCTTCGGCTAAGGAAGTGATGGCCAGCTCACCTCGCGCCGATGACTCGAGAACCTCGCCCGCCTCCTCCGAGGTGCGCGCGTACAGCTCGATCAACATGTGGATGACGATCTGCCCGGAGTCGTCGTGCTTGTGGAAGCGCACATGGGTGAAGAACTCGCGGGTGCCGTGATCGCCGAACGCTGCGAACGCCAGGGAGTCGGCGGCGTCGGGCCCCGAGCAGGACTCGACGTCGGACTCATCGACGGTGACGGTGCAGGAGGCTACCCACGGCGTGCCCGTGACCATCCGCTCCCAGCGGTCATCCACGGCCTCGATCCGGCTGATCCTGCGGCCGTCCTCCTCGTAGAAGGCGAGGCTCAGATGGGGCTGGTCGTGCATGCAGTCGAGGCACTGCACGACCGCTTCCTGGACCTCCTCGACCGGTTCGACGGCCTCGGCGGTCTCGGGGTCGATCTTGAGGATTCCCTCGTAGTGCAGCTGCACCTCGAGGTTCTGGGACCAGCAGCGATAGCAGCGCAGCCAGCTGGAGCGCGTGCCCACGGAGTCAGGTGCGGAGCCTTCCATTCCCCCATTATGCTCGCACGGTGAAGCGCGGGCCAATCGGGTTGTTCGCGGCGGTCGCGATCGCGGGCTGTTCGGCGGGTGGGGATCACGAGCGGGCGAGCCCGTCGCGGGGCGCCGAAAGCGCCGCGGCAGCGGTAATCGTCAGGTTGGACGGCGACCTGCGCGCAGGCCTCTACGACCACGTCTGCGACGCGCTGTTCTCGCCGCGAGCACGCCGCGAGGCGGGCGGAGCCCGCTGTGCCCGAACGCTGCAGGCCCGGACGGTCGGGGTCACCCAGCCACGCGTCCAGCTCAGCTCCGTTCGCGTGCGCGGAGGGACGGCGCGTGCAGCGGTGCGCGTGACCTCCGCCGACCGGCCCGCGGCCGACCAGACGATCGTCCTCGTGCGCGCGGGCACGACGTTCAAGATCGCGGGGCTCTCGGGTTGACCCTGGCCGGCGCCGTGCTGGCCGGCGGCCGCGGGCGGCGGATGGCCCCGGACTCAAAGCCCGCGGCGGTGCTTCACGGCCGGCCGCTGATAGCCCGGCCGCTAGCTGCCCTGGCAAGCGTATGCGACCCGGTCGCGGTGGTGTGCAAGCGCGACACACCGCTCCCGCCGCTGCCGGACGGGGTGGAGCGGTGGCAGGAGCCCGACGAGCCGCGCCATCCGCTCACCGGCATCGTCTACGCGCTCGAGCGCGCTGGGGGACCGGTGCTCGTCTGTGCCGCCGACATGCCGTTCGTTGACGACACGGCGTGCCGCGCATTGATCGATGCCTTCGAAGTGGGGGGGCGATGCGTCGTGGCCGAGGCCGACGGCAGGCTCCAGCCGGTGTTGGGGGTCTATGACAGCGAGGCGCTCGACGCGCTGCGCGCCGCTCCGGCGGACGCGGCGCTGACGGCCACGGTGGAGGCGTTGTCGCCCGTGCTGGTCTCGCTTGGCGCCGCTCTGGTGACAAGCGTGGACACCTCGGAGGACCTCGCGGCGGCCGAAGCGGCGCTCAGCGCTTGACGATCAGGGCCGTGACGGCCAGTGCAAAGGCGATCTGGGCGAAGCTCAGCGCGGTGCCCAGGTTGGCCGCGCCCAGCAGGTCGGCGGCGATCGTCACCACCGCGACAAGCGCGGCGAGCAGCGCCAGCTGACGCGTCAGGCTCACGCGCTGCCTGTCGTGCTCGCGCGCTCGTGGAGCAGAGCGACCAAATCTGGCACCGCGGCGCCGGCCGGTGCGTCGGCCAGCAGCCGCTCGGCAGCGCGACGACCACCGAGCGATCGAAGTGCGGACTCGCCGTGCTCGGCCACCAGCTCTGCCAGCGCGCTCATGCGCCTGGCACGCACGCGGGCGGTGGGCCGATCTAGCTGCTCGGCGTGGGCGTCGATGGCGGCGACGAGCTTGTCGATGCCGCGTGGCGGCTGGCTCGACGAGGTGGCCACCACCGGCACACCGCGCGAGCCCAACGAGGCCAGCGCCATCGTCAGGTCTCGGCAGGCGTCGTCGGCCACCGCACCCAGGTCGGACTTGGTGACCACCAGGATGTCGGGCACCTCCATGATGCCCGCCTTGATGAACTGCAGGGTGTCGCCCGAGCCAGGCTGGACCACCACGACCACCGTGTCGCATACCTCCTCGACATCGGTCTCCGATTGACCGACTCCCACGGTCTCGACCACCACCACGTCGAAGGCCGCGGCCAGCGCGGCAGCGGCCTCGCGGGTGGGAACGGCCAGTCCGCCGAGGCGGCCGCCCGCCGCTGTCGAGCGGATCAGCACGCCGGGGTCCCGGGGGTCGTGGTCGATTCGCGCTCGATCGCCGAGCAGCGAGCCGCCCGACCGCTTGGACGACGGGTCCACCGCTAGCACCGCGACCGACCGTCCGGCCGCGCGCCATTCGTGCACGAGCATGCTGAGCAGCGAGGACTTGCCGGCGCCCGGCGGCCCCGTAATGCCGACGAGGTGGCCCGGGGGCTCGTGCCCGAGGGCGGCCGGCGAGACTTCCTTCAGCAGGGCCTCCGTCTGGGTGCGTCCGCGCGCCGAGCGGTCCTCGATCAGGTTGAGTGCCGGGGGTGCCGCGGCCAGGTCACCGTCGCGCAGGCGGCGGCCCAGTGCGGCTCCCTCGAGTTCTGAAGCGGCCATCGCGTGGCCGGACGCTATCCGAGTGCTCAGGCCCGCTGGTCTGACATGACACCTAGCCGGCTCACCGCGGCCGCGCCGCCCACGCCGAGCGCCAGCGCGGCAAGCGCCGCGGCCGGTCCGGAGGTCTCGATGCCGAGCTTCTCGTCGATCGAGAACGGGCCCGGCCCTTCGGCGGCGAGTGCGAGGGCGACCGCGATGAGCACGAGGTTGTACTCAAAGCCGCCCTCGGTGACCCAGGGGCCGTTCTTTGCGTGCACCCTGTCGATGGCCACGGCCATCGTGACGGTGATCATGCTCGAGGCGACCGGGGTCAGGGCACCGAGTGCGAGCAGCGTGCCGCCGACGGTCTCGCTCAGGCCGGCGGCCTGGGCGTGCTTCCTGCCGGGCGTGAGCCCCATTCCCTCGAACGCCTCCCCGGTGGCGTCGAGCCCGTGGCCGCCGAACCATCCGGCCAGCTTCTGAAGTCCGTGACCGGCGAACAGCAAGCCGACGATCACCCGCAGGATGGTTCGTCCGTTTCTCATGTGGGTGAGGTTAGGCGTGCGACCAGCGCTACGAGTGTGCAACGGCGCCGTGGCGCTCGGCCACGAGGTCGACGATGTCGCCCATGATGCGCGAGACCTGGAAGTCCTTCGGTGTGTAGACGCGGGCAACGCCTGCGGCAAGCAGCGCGCGCTCGTCGGCCGGCGGGATGATGCCGCCCACGACCACCGGAACGTCGACGCCCGCTTCCTTGAGCTCCTCGAGCACCGACGGAATGAGCTCGGCGTGGGAGCCCGAGAGGATCGACAGCCCGACCACGTGTACGCCCTCCTGGACCGCGGTGGCGGCGATCCGCGCCGGCGTCAGGCGAATGCCCTCGTAGACGACGTCCATGCCGGCATCGCGGGCGCGGACGGCGATCTGCTCGGCGCCGTTGGAATGGCCGTCGAGGCCCGGCTTGCCCACCAGGATCTTGATCCGGCGGCCGAGGGTCTCGGACACCTCCTCGACGCGCTCGCGCAGCTCGGTGAGGGCGTCGTCGTCGCGCGCGGCGGCAGCGTCGGAGACGCCGGTGGGGCCGCGATACTCGCCGAACACGTCGCGCAGCGCGCCGGCCCACTCGCCGGTGGTGGCACCCGCCTTCGCGGCGGCCAGCGTCGAGGGCATGACGTTGGCGGCCGGGTCGCTACAAGCCGAGCGGACATCGTCCAGCGCGGCGTCGACCGCCGCCTGGTCGCGCTCGGAGCGCCAGGCGCGGACGGCGTCGATCTGGCCCTGCTCGACTGCGGGGTCGACGGTCATGATGCCGCCGTCCTCGCCCTCCTGGAGCGGCGAGGGCTCGTGCTCGGTGAAGGCGTTCTGGCCGATTACCTTCTGCTCGCCGCGCTCGATCCGCCCCACTCGGTCGCGGTGTGACTCCACCAGGCGAGTCTTCATGTAGGCGACGGCCTGGACGGCGCCACCGCGGTCCTCGACCACCTTCATCTCGGCCTGCGACTGCTCCGCCAGCTCGGCCACGAGACCGTCCATGACCACCGAGCCCTCGAAGATGTCGGGGTACTCCAGCAGGTCGGTCTCCTCGGCAAGGATCTGCTGGATGCGCAGTGACCACTGCTGGTCCCACGGCCGGGGCAGGCCGAGCGCCTCGTTCCACGCGGGTAGCTGGAGCGCGCGGGCGCGGGCGTCGCGGCCCAGCGTTACGGCCAGCGCCTCGAGCACGATCCGGATCACGTTGTTCTCGGGCTGGGACTCGGTCAGGCCGAGTGAGTTGACCTGCACGCCGTAGCGCATGCGCAGGAACTTGGGATCTGTGACGCCGTAGCGCTCGCGGCCCAGCTGCTCCCACAGCTGGCCCATCGCGCGCAGCTTGGCGTGCTCCTCGATGAAGCGGATGCCGGCGTTCACGAAGAACGAGATCCGCCCGAACACGCGCGGGAACACCTCCTCGGGCACCCGCTCGCGTACGGCGTCGAGTACCGCGATCGCCGTGGACAGCGCATAGGAGATCTCCTGCACCGGCGTGGCCCCGGCCTCCTGCAGGTGGTAGCTGCAGATGTTGATCGGGTTCCACGTCGGCACCTCGTCGACTGTGAAGGCGATCATGTCGGCGATCAGCCGCAGCGAGGGCTCGGGCGGGAACGCATAGGTCCCGCGCGAGAGGAACTCCTTGATGATGTCGTTCTGGGTGGTGCCCGAAAGCGCCGAGCGCTCGACGCCGTTCTCCTCGGCCACCGTCATGTACAGCGCCAGCAGCCAGGCGGCGGTGGCGTTGATGGTCATAGAGGTGTTCATCTCGCCGAGCGGGATGCCGTCGAGCAGCTCGTGCATGTCGCGCTTGTGGGCGATCGACACCCCGACCTTGCCGACCTCGCCGCGTGACAGCTCGTGGTCGGGGTCATAGCCCGTCTGGGTGGGCAGATCGAAGGCGATCGAGAGGCCCGTCTGGCCCCTGGACAGGTTCTTGCGGTAGAGCGCGTTGGAGGCGGCGGCGGTCGAGTGGCCGGCGTAGGTGCGCATCACCCAAGGGCGATCGCGCGTGTCCAGGCGGTGGAGATGGTCGGAGCTCACGCACGGATTGTAAGGTCACGGGGCCGATGAGCCGCGCGATCGACCTGATGCACCTCGGACGCGACCGCGTCATCTGCGCCCACGAGGTGGACGGCCTGATCGTCGATCCAGGGCCCACCAGCTGCGTCGACACGCTGCTGGCCGAGCTCGACGGGGAGCCGCGCGCGCTGCTGCTGACCCACATCCACCTCGACCACGCGGGCGCCGCCGGCACGCTCTGCAGGCTGTACCCGGGGCTGCGGGTGTACGTCCACGAGCGCGGGGCGCGCCACATGGCCGACCCGTCGAAGCTGATCGAGAGCGCCACCCGCCTCTACGGCGACGACATGGACCGCCTGTGGGGGGAGATGGTGCCGATCGACCAGGAGCGCATCCACGTGCTCGAGGGCGGCGAGACGATCGAGGACACGTTCGAGGTGACCTACACGCCCGGCCACGCCTCCCACCACGTCACCTACTTCGACCGTGCGACCGGCGAGGCCTACTGCGGCGACGTCGCGGGCGTGCGGCTGCCCCCGCACGCGTACACGCTGGTGCCCACGCCCCCACCCGACATCGACATCGACCAGTGGCTGCACTCGGTCGCGCTGATCGAGGGCATGCGGCCCGAGGCGCTGTGCCTGACCCATGCGGGCCGCTTCACCGACGTGGCCGAGCACCTCGAGCGGGTGCGCGAGTCGCTTTCCATCCGCGCGCGACGCTCGCACGACATGGACGCCGACCAGTTCGCCGAATGGTCGGAGGCTGAGGTGCGCGCCGCCGTCGACTTCGATACTGCGGAGTCGCTGCTGCAGGCCGCGCCGCCCGACCAGCTCGCGGCCGGGCTGCGCCGTTACTGGGACAAGGTGGCGGCGCGATGAGCCCCGACACCGTCGAGAAGCCCAGGGTGGGCGGGCCGGGTAGCGGCCTGGACGGCAACTGGCGGGTGATCGTGCTCAACGACAACCACAACACCTTCGACGGCGTGGCCTCCGCGCTGGCCCGCGTGATCCCGGGTGTGACGCTCGATGGCGGCTATGCGATCGCCGACCAGATCCACACCAGCGGGCAGGCAATCGTGTTCACCGGCATGAAGGAGACCGCCGAGCACTACTGGGAGCAGTTACGCGACGCCGGGTTGACGATGGCGCCGCTCGAGCAGGGCTGATGGCGGCGCTCCAGGTCGGCCGCCTCGACGCCGCCGAGCCCTTCACAACCAAGGACGGCTCGAAGATCCGCGAGGTGGCGGGCAGCGTGTCGCTGGCCACGCGGAACCAGTCGCTCGCCGAAGCTACCGTGCCGGCGGGGAAGACCACCGACGCCCACTACCACCGCCTGGCCGAGGAGATCTACCACTTCGTCTCGGGCGCCGGCCGCGTGCGGCTGGGCGAGGACGAGTCCGACGTGCGCGCCGGCGACACCCTGGTGATCCCGCCCGGCGTCGAGCACAAGCTGTGGGCGTCCGAGGACGAGGACCTCGTCCTACTTTGCTGCTGTGCGCCGGCCTACAGCAATGACGACACGGTGATCACCGAGTAGCCCGGGCGTGGCGCACGGTCGGCTAGATGCCGGGGTGCGCTCAGGTACGGGATCCACCGACCGCCGACGAGACCGGCTGGGTAGGCGAGGGGCTCTGTGGTCACCCACGTCGCGCTCTCGTAACACGAAATGAAGCTGCTCGACTGGTTTGTGTCGCATGTCGACACAAACCAGTCGAGCAGCGCCGCATCAAGGCGACCCCACCCAGGAAGTGACGGCACGGTTACGGATGGAGCACCGCCGCAACGCGCCGCGGTGCGCCTACCCAGCCGTGATTGTCACTAGTAATGACGGTCGAGGGGGCGAACACCGCTACCCCAACACTTGGCCTTGTATGACGGCTCCCGAGGAGGGTTACGATGACTACTGTGCCTGTCGTCCAGAGAATGAGGGCCGAAGAGTTCCTGGCATTGCCCGTGCCGGAGCAGGGCAGGCCGCACAACCTCATCGGTGGTGAGGTGGTCGTGAACCAGCCGACCCCGCTGCACATGCAGGTACAGGAGGAGCTGTTCTACGCACTCTCGGCTTGGAGCAGGGCAGAGGGCGGAAGGGGACGTGTGTGCCTGCCTAGGGATGTTCGCCTGGACGACCTGAACGTCTTCGCGTCGGACATTCTGTGGTATGCGGGAGGCAGAGTCCCTGAGGTGCACTCTCAGCCACCGTCGCCGATGCCGGATCTGGCGGTCGAAGTCCGATCGCCTTCGACGTGGCGCTTCGATGTCGGGGTCAAGCGGACCGCCTACGAGCAGCACGGCCTGCCGGAGCTCTGGCTAGTGGACACAGCTGCGGCCGCGGTGCTGGTGTTCCGGCGGGCGAGCCCCGGCTCCCGGGACTTCGACGTGGCTCTGGAGATTGCTGGCGAACAGCGGCTGGAGTCGCCGCGCTTGACCGGCTTCTCGGTCCCGGTGAGCGACCTCTTCCCGTCCTGAAGCAGCTAGATGCTGCTTGTCGCCGGCGCCAGGGAGCCCATCCCGGCGATGGAGTGAAACGACGGCAACAGCGGCACGTGGAAGTAGCCGGCGATGTCCTCGCGCGCCTTGGAGATCTCGTCGGAGTACCAGTAGCGCTCCCACTCCAGCTTGGTGGCGAAGAAGGCCAGCTGGGTGAAGTCGAGCGTGCCGTCCTTTGACCTGAACAGGGCCCATCCGGTGGCGCCGTAGTCAAGCGCCGCCTCGGCGACGGGCGTCCAGGCCTCCTCGAACTTGTCCCCGCGGAACGGGTTTACGACCCACTTCAGCTCGACGACCATTCCGTCACTCATGCTCCGACCTCCGCCTTGATGGCTCCGGGACCGTCCTCGGTGCGCCCGAGGCCCTCTTCCTTGGCACCAACCAGGATGGCGATCTTGCCGAGGTGCTTGTTGTCGCGCATGAGCTGGTGGGCCTCAGCGACCCCCTCGTATCCCATCGTGCGCCACAGCACCGGGCGGATCAGGCCCTGCTCGATCAGCTCGTTGGCCTGGTAGCACTCGTACGCGTTTGCGAAGTGCGAGCCGATGATCTGCTTCTGCTTCATCCATAGGTAGCGCACGTCGAAGTCCAGGTTGAAGCCCGTGGTGCCGGCGCAGATCACGACCTTGCCGAACGGCTTGACTACCAGCACCGACGTGGGGAAGGTGGCGCGACCAACGTGCTCGAACACGATGTCGGGGTCGCCGCCGAGGATCTCGCGCACCGCCTTGCCGAAGCGGCGCGACTCCTTGAAGCGCGCCTTCTCCTGCACCGCTGACTCGCCGCCCTGGCGCATCATTCCCTTGAACTCGTTGCGGTCGATGAAGCCCTTGGCTCCGAGCTGCTTGACCAGCGCGCCCTTCTCGGCGCTCGACACCACGCCGACGCACTCGGCGCCGGCTGCCGCGCACAGCTGCGTGGCGAACACGCCGAGGCCGCCGGCGGCGCCCCAGATGAGCACTTTCTGCCCGGCCTGGAGCTCGCACTGGTCCATCAGCATCCGGTAGGCGGTGAAGTAGACGAGCCCGTAAGACGCGGCCTCCTCCCAGGTCAGGCTCTTGGGCTTTGGCAGTAGCTGCTGGGCCTGGACCTTGGTGAATTCGGCGAAGCTGCCCCAGGTGGTCTCATAGCCCCAGATCTTCTGGCTGGGTGCGGCCATCGGGTCGAGGCCATGGACCTCGATGTCCTCGTAGGAGGCCTGGTTGCAGTGGATGATGACCTCGTCGCCGGGCTTCCAGCGGGTCACACCGTCGCCGACCTTCCACACGATCCCCGAGGCGTCGGAGCCACCGATGTGGTGGCCGAACTCTGGGTGGTCGCCGTACTTCATGACCGAGACCGGCTCACCGAGGGCGGCCCAGACGTTGTTGTAGTTGACCCCCGCGGCCATCACGCGCACGGTGACCTCGAAGGCGCCCGGCTGGGGCACCTCGATCTCCTCGAGCTGGAAGGCGTCACGCGGTTCGCCGAAGCGCTCCTCGCGGATGACCCAGGCGCTCATCTTCTCCGGCAGGGTGCCGGGCTCGGTGGAGACTTCGGTTACGTCCGTCAGGTCGAGGGATGCCATGTGGGGATTCTGAGTCCTTTACGTCGCTCGTCGGGCCGTGGCGGATCGTACCGGCCGCGTTGACATCCAGTGCGGCGATGCCTCGCGTCCGCGTCCTGTCCAACCGACCTGTCCGCTGCCTAGCCTTCGGGCGCGGCGTCGGCGGATCAAGGGCGAAATCGCCCGTTCTGTCAGGAACGGGGCGTAGCTTGGACCCAACTGTCATGGAAGCGGCATTTCCCCTACATCCCCAGCAGCACGTCGTGGCCACCGGCGATCGCGTACGAATCGACGGACTCGTCGTAGCCGACGAGACCGCCGCGCGGCTCGTAATGGAGTCCGACTCACCCGATGCGGTGATCATCGACGCGATCGAGATCGGCGCGCGCGTGCTCGACCGCGAGCAGACCGCGGCCAACGCCGAGTTCGTCAAGACAGAGTTCGAGAAGGTCTCGAAGAACGTGGAGCTGGAGTTCGGCGAGCGCGCCAAGACCGTCGCCGAGGACCTGGGCCGCAAGGTCGACGAGGTGTTCGATCCCGAGGCGGGCCACCTCTCGAAGTCGCTCGAGGCCTTGTTCTCGGACGGCAGCTCGACCGCCGTGCAGCACAAGGTCAAGCAGATCGTGACCGAGGCGATGCAGAAGTCGCGCGAGGACCTGCGTCGCCAGTTCTCCTCTGCCGACGGCGCCGACAACCCGCTGGCCGAGTTCAAGCAGGCCACCGTGCGCGAGCTCAAGCGCTCATCCGACGAGCAGCAGGTCAGTCAGGCCCGGCTGCTCGAGCGGATGGGCGAGCTCGAGAAGACGCTGCAGGGTCTGCGCGATGAGAAGCAGAAGCTCGAGGAGCTGCACGAGGAGCGCGAGCGCGGCACCGCGAAGGGCCGCAGCTACGAGGAGGCCGTGGCCGAGGCGATCGAGCGGATCGCCGGGGTGCAGGACGATGTCTGCGAGGCCGTTGGCGACGAGGCCGGCGCCGGCGGGCGCAAGGGCGACGTGGTGGTCACGGTCGGCGGAGCCACTGGCCCCGGCTGCGGCCGGATCGTCTTCGAGGTCAAGGACCGCCGCCTGTCCAAGCCCGCGTTCCAGCAGGAGCTCGACGCGGCGCGCGCTCAGCGCGATGCGGAGTACGGCGTGATGGTCGTCCCGAGCGAGGACGAGGTGCCCGCCAAGCTGCACTCCCTGCGCGAGTACTACGGCGACAAGGTGATTGCGGTCTATGACCCCGAGGACGGCTCGACGCTCGAGCTCGAGTTCGCCTACCGCGTCGCCCGGGCACGCGTCTCGTTGAGCGCCGAGGTGGGCGAGGAGGTCGATGCCGCGGCGGTCTCCGCGGGCGTCGGCCGAGCGCGCGACGCGATGAACGACGTACGCAAGATCAAGTCACAGCTGACGGGCGCCACCACGAGCATCGCCAACGCCCGCGAGCTGGTCGACGCGCTGGCCGCGCAGGTGCGAGGCCGCCTCGACGAGATCGACGAGCTGGTGCTGCCTGCCGACGGCGCTCAGCAGCTGCCGGTCGACTAAGAGCAGCGCCGCGCGGCTACGGCAAGAGCAATTTGCCGCTGGAGTCGCGTTTCTTGGCGGCGACCTTCAGCGAGCCCGGCGCGATCTCCTTGGATACGGCGCGCTCGGAGCCTGCCTTGACGAAGTAGCTGCCCGGTTGGAGCGTCTTCTGGATGGTCGCGGTGTCTCGCGGGTTGACCGGGCCGACGGTCTCCTGGACCGTCCCGCCCTCGAGCGTGACGGTGTGGGCGTCGTTGGTCTGATTCGAGATCGTGATCGAGACCGGACCCGACCCGGGCACACTGTCGGGGCTGATGGTGACCCCGCTGTCCTGGATCACGCCGGTGAGCTCGATGGCGGCGGCGGGTCGTGGCTCGTTCTTGAAATCACTGCCGCCACCACACCCTGAGAGCAGCAGGACGCCGCACGCAATTGCGCAGCCCCCCGTACGGGTCTTCCCTGACGCCCTCATTGCTCGGCAGCCACCCTAACCGAACCAGACGGACGTACGCGATTCCACCAGCGAGTCGACCTCGCGCTGGATGCGCGCGCGGATCTCCTCGGCGAGTGCCTGGACGAGCGACAGGTCTTCCGCGTCCTCGGCTCCGTACCGTGACAGGTCGACGGGCTCGAGGAACCGGATCTTGAACTTCGCGGGCATGTACATGCCCGCCGCGGCTAGACCGAAGTGGGGGAAGGCGTGGTTGACCGGGAAGTAGATGAGGCCGGTCAGCTTCTGCATCAAC
>JBBRYL010000077.1:0-13739 GCA_038237685.1 Solirubrobacterales bacterium
GGCCGACGTCGACGACGAGCTGGCCGAGGACTTTCTCGCCGAGAACACGATCGAGCCCGATCGCTTGATGCGCGACATCCGCAAGGCGACCCTGAGCATCGCGATCTTCCCGGTGATGTGCGGCTCCTCGTTCAAGAACAAGGGCGTCCAGCCGCTGCTCGACGCCGTCGTCTCCTATCTGCCGAGCCCGCTCGACGTCCCCCCGATGGAGGGCACCGTGCCGGCAACCAAGCATTCCGAGGAGACCCAGGAGGTCCGGGCGCCCGAGGACGAGGGACCGTTCTCGGCGCTCGCGTTCAAGGTCATGTCCGACCCGTTCGTCGGCAAGCTCACCTACTTTCGCGTCTACTCGGGCACGCTCGAGGCGGGTGGCCGTATCCTCAACTCCAGCAACGGCAAGACCGAGCGGGTCGGGCGCATCCTGATGATGCACGCCAACCACCGCGAGGAGGAGCCCATCGTGTACGCGGGCGACATCGCGGCGGGCGTCGGCTTCAAGCAGACCTCGACCGGCGACACCCTGTGCGCCCCGGACGCGCCGATCCTGCTCGAGAACATCGTCTTTCCCGAGCCGGTCGTGCACGTCTCGATCGAGCCCAAGACCAAGTCGGACCAGGAGAAGATGGGCGTGGCCCTCGCTCGCCTCGGCGAGGAGGACCCGACCTTCCACATCCGCACCGACGAGGAGACCGGCCAGACCGTCATCTCCGGCATGGGCGAGCTGCACCTCGAGGTCATCGTGGACCGAATGAAGCGCGAGTTCAGCGTGGAGGCGGGCGTCGGACGCCCGCAGGTTGCCTACCGCGAGACCGTTCGCGGCGAGGCGATCAAGGTCGAGGGCAAGTTCATCCGCCAGACCGGTGGCTCGGGCCAGTACGGCGTGGTCTACATCAACATGGAGCCCGCGCCTGGCGAGGGCTTCATCTTCGAGAACAAGGTCAAGGGCGGCTCGGTGCCGTCGGAGTACATCCCGGCCGTCGGCAAGGGCGTCGAGGAGGCGCTCGAGTCAGGGGTCAAGGCCGGGTTCCCGATGGTGGACGTGAAGGTCACGCTCACCGACGGCAAGTACCACGACACGGACTCCTCCGAGATCGCGTTCAAGGTGGCCGGCTCGATGGCGGCCAAGGAAGCGGCAAAGCGCGCGAAGCCCGTGCTGCTCGAGCCGGTGATGGCCGTCGAGGTCACGACACCGGACGACTTCCTCGGCACGGTCATCGGCGACCTCGCCAGCCGGCGTGGACGCGTCGAGGCCCAGGAGGAGCGCGGCAACGCCAAGGTCGTGACCGCCAGCGTGCCGCTCTCGTCGATGTTCGGGTACGCGACCGACCTGCGGTCGAACACCCAGGGCAGGGCCAACTACTCGATGCAGTTCGATCGATACGAAGAGGTCCCGAGCAACATCGCCGAGGAGATCGTGGAGCACCGCACCGGCGAGCCCGTCGCGGCGGGCGCTTGATTCGGGGAACGATTTTGCACGGATGCGAAATTCGTTCGAAGCGGTTACCCGTTACATTCCGATGGTTGGCCTTCGCCGAGAGCGACGTGCCTGCCTCAAAGACTTTTGAAAGGAGCATCTAGTGGCGAAGGAAAAGTTCGAGCGCGACAAGCCGCACTGCAACGTAGGCACCATCGGTCACGTCGACCATGGCAAGACCACGCTGACGGCGGCCATTACCAACGTCCTGGCCGAGGCCGGCGGCGGCGAGGCGCGCAGCTTCGCCGAGATCGACAACGCCCCTGAGGAGAAGGAGCGCGGCATCACGATCGCGACCTCTCACGTCGAGTACCAGACCGAGGCGCGACACTACGCGCACGTCGACTGTCCCGGGCACGCCGACTACGTCAAGAACATGATCACCGGCGCCGCGCAGATGGACGGCGCGATCCTGGTGGTCTCGGCCGCCGACGGCCCCATGCCCCAGACGCGTGAGCACATCCTGCTCGCCCGCCAGGTGGGCGTGCCGTCGATCGTCGTCTTCCTGAACAAGGTGGACATGGTCGATGACGAGGAGCTGCTCGAGCTGGTCGAGGAAGAGGTCCGTGACCTCCTCACCGAGTACGACTTCCCGGGCGCCGACGTGCCCGTCGTCTCCGGCTCGGCGCTCAAGGCGCTCGAGGGCGACGAGGAGTACAAGAAGAAGATCCTCGAGCTGGCCGAGGCGCTGGATACCTACATCCCGCAGCCCGAGCGTCCGCTCGACCGCCCGTTCCTGATGCCGGTCGAGGACGTCTTCTCGATTACCGGCCGAGGGACCGTAGCCACCGGCCGCATCGAGCAGGGCATCATCAACACCGGCGAGGAGGTGGAGATCGTCGGGATTCACGAGAAGACCGACAAGACCACCGTCACCGGCGTCGAGATGTTCCGCAAGATCCTGGACCAGGGCCAGGCCGGCGACAACGTCGGCTGTCTGCTTCGTGGCACCAAGCGCGAGGAGATTCAGCGTGGTCAGGTGTTGTGCAAGCCGGGCTCGATCACGCCGCATACCAAGTTCAAGGCCGAGGTCTACTGCCTGAAGAACGAGGAGGGTGGACGTCACACCCCCTTCTTCAACGGCTACCGCCCCCAGTTCTACTTCCGCACCACCGACGTGACCGGTGTCGCCAACCTCCCTGAGGGTGTCGAGATGGTCATGCCGGGCGACAACGTCCAGATGGAGATCGAGCTGATCCAGCCGATCGCCATGGACCAGGGTCTGCGCTTCGCCATTCGCGAGGGTGGCCGCACCGTCGGTTCGGGGGTGGTGTCCGAGGTCGTCGAGTAGACGAAGGTTCGGTGCTCGCCCGGCCAATGCCCGGGCTGCGCTCCTCACCTGGGGGCCGGATCATCTGATCCGGCCTCCAAGTCTGTCCCCCTAGGCACACCAGAAATTTGATGGCAACACTTACCCAGAACAAGATCCGCATCCGGCTCAAGGCCTATGACCATTCGGCCATAGAGACCGCTGCCCGCGAGATCGTCGAAACAGCTCAGCGGACCGGCGCAAGCATCTCCGGCCCCGTGCCGCTCCCGACCGAGAAGAACGTCTACTGCGTCATCCGCGGGCCGTTCAAGGACAAGGACTCGCGCGAGCACTTCGAGATCAGGACGCACAAGCGCCTGATCGACATCCTTCAGCCCACCCCCAAGACGGTCGACTCGCTCCAGCGCCTCGACCATCTGCCCGCGGGCGTGGATATTCAGATCCAGCTGGTCTAAGTGGGCGCGCTGCTAGGAAGAAAGCTGGGCATGACCCAGGTCTTCGATCCCGAGGACGGCTCGGTCGCGCGCGTGACCGTCGTCGAGGCCGGCCCCTGCTGGGTCACCGCGATCAAGACCGACGAGGTCGACGGCTACGACGCCGTCCAGCTCGCCTTCGGCAGGACCACCGAGAAGCAGCTCACCAAGGGCCAGCTCGGACACTTGGCCAAGGCGGACGCGCCGCCGCTGCGCCGGGTCGCGGAGTTCCGCGACGAAACCGGCGAGCTGCAGGTAGGCAACGAGGTCAACGTCGGCGACGTGTTCGAGAAGGGCCAGACCGTCAAGGTCGCCGGCACCTCCAAAGGCAAGGGCTTCCAGGGCACCGTCAAGCGCCACAACTTCTCCCGCGGCCCGATGTCGCACGGCTCGCACAACAAGCGCGCCCCGGGCTCGATCGGCGCCTCGGCCACGCCGTCGCGCGTGTTCAAGGGCATCCGGGGACCGGGCCAGATGGGCAACAAGCGCATCACCCAGCGCGGCCTTGAGATCGTCGACGTGCGCGCCGACCAGAACCTGCTGCTGCTCCGCGGCTCCGTGCCCGGCCCCAAGAACTCGATCGTCGAGATCAGGACGGACCGCTAGGCATGGCCACCCAGGTCTCCTACATCGGCGGCACCTCGGGCACGGTCGACCTCGACGAGGCCGTCTTCGGCGAGGCCTTCCACGAGCCGCTCGTGCACCGCGCGGTCGTGGCCGAGTTGAACGCGAAGCGCCAGGGCACGTCATCCACGCTGACGCGCGGCGAGGTCTCGATGACCGGCGCCAAGGCGTGGCGACAGAAGGGCACCGGCCGCGCCCGCGTCGGCGCGCTCTCCTCGCCCCACCGCACCGGCGGCGGCGTGGCGTTCGGCCCAAAGCCCCGCCACTACACGGTCAAGATCAACCGCAAGGAGCGCCGCCGCGCGCTGCGTTCGGCCCTCTCGGTGCACGCCGACCGTGGCTCGCTTGCCGCCGTCGATCCCGACACCTTTTCCGCGCCCTCGACCAAGAAGGCGGCCGAGGCGCTGTCCGGGTTCGCCCCCTTCGGCGCCGCCGGCGGCCGCGCGCTCCTGCTGCTGACCGAGGAGGAGGCCGGGGTCGCCCTGTCCTTCCGCAACATCGAGGCCGTCAACGTCCTGCCGGTGGCTGCCGCGGGTGTGGCCGACGTCATCGGAGCCGCTCGTCTGGTCGCGTCACCCGCCGCGCTTGAGGCCATCACCAAGGTCGCAGCCGCGCCCGTGAAGGAGCATCCCGCATGAACCCCCGCAACGTGATCATCAAGCCGGTCATCAGCGAGAAGAGCTATGCGCTGCTGGCCGCCAACAAGTACACCTTCCGTGTGCACGACAAGGCCACGAAGACCCAGGTGCGTCAGGCGGTCCAGCAGATCTTCGGCGTACGCGTTCTCGGTGTCCGCACCGTCAACGTGAAGCCCAAGCCCAAGCGGCGCGGCTTCCACGTCGGCCACCGCCGGCGGTGGAAGAAGGCGATCGTGACGCTGCACGCCGAGGACAGCATCGAGCTCTTCGAAGGTCAGGAAGCCTGATGGCGATCAAGAAGCACAAGCCCACGAGCCCCGGACGCCGGTTCGCGACCTACTCGGACAACGCCGAGATCACGAAGAAGCGCCCGGAGAAGTCGCTCACCGAAGGCACCAAGAAGTCCGGCGGACGCAACACCAAGGGCCGCATCACCTCGCGCCATCGCGGCGGCGGGGCCAAGCGCCTGTACCGCAAGATCGACTTCAAGCGGCTCAAGGACGACATCCCCGCGAAGGTCGCCTCCATCGAGTACGACCCCAACCGCACGGCCTACATCGCGCTGCTGCACTACGCCGATGGCCACAAGGCCTACATCCTGGCCCCGGCCCGGCTGCGCGTCGGCGCCACCGTGATGTCGGGCGAGAACGCCGACATCACGCCCGGCAGCGCGCTGCCGCTGGCAAAGATCCCGACGGGCACGACGATCCACAACGTCGAGCTGACCGCCGGTCGCGGCGGGCAGATGGGCCGCTCCGCCGGCACCGCAGTCCAGTTGGTGGCCAAGGAGGGCGACTACGTCACCCTACGTCTTCCATCGGGCGAGATGCGCATGGTCCGCGCCGAGTGCCGCGCCTCGATCGGCGCCATCGGAAACGCCGAGCACCAGAACCTCGTTCTGGGCAAGGCCGGTCGCTCGCGTCACAAGGGCCGCCGCCCGCAGACGCGCGGCACGGCCATGAACCCGGTCGACCATCCGCACGGCGGTGGCGAGGGCTCGACGACCGCCGGTCGTCACCCGGTCACCCCCTGGGGCGTGCCGACGTTGGGCTATCGCACACGGAAGAAGACAAAGCAGTCGGATCGCTACATCGTTCGCGGCCGCCGGCGTGGCAAGAAGGGTGGTCGTTAGCAATGAGTCGTTCCTCCAAGAAGGGCCCGTGGGTCGAAGAGCGCCTGATGGGACGCATCGAGCGCATGAACGAGTCGGGCACCAAGCAGATGATCAAGACCTGGTCGCGGACCTCGACGATCTTCCCCGAGATGGTCGGCCACACGATCGCCGTGCACGACGGCCGCAAGCACGTGCCCGTGTTCGTCTCGGAGTCCATGGTGGGGCACAAGCTCGGCGAGTTCGCTCCCACGCGCCTGTTCCGCGGTCACGCGGGCAGCGACAAGGTGAAGATGCGGTAGTGGCCGAGACGACCGGATACGCCGAGCTCACCGTCGAACAGCTCAAGACCGAGCTGGAGCGTCGCGAGCTGCCCAAGAGCGGCAAGAAGGACGAGCTGATCACGCGGCTGGTCGACGACGACGCCTCCCAGGGCGGAACCGCGCCTGAAAATGCCCCAGCGGCGGGATCGGATACCTCTGCAGGCTCGGACATCGTGTCCGATCCTGAAACTGCGGCCGCTCCTGAAGCTGAGGCCGCCGACGCGCCCGAGGCTCCCCCCGCAGCGGACAAGCCCAAGCGGCGTGGCGCGTCCGAGGTCTCCGCCGGCCGCGCCTCGCGCAAGAAGGACGACTCGGCGCCCAGCGTCCCGCGCGACAAGGCCGGGGCCGTGGCCGTGCGCGCCCACGCCCGCTTTGTCCGCAGCGCCCCGCGCAAGGCGCGGCTGGTCATGGACGTCATCCGGGGCAAGGACATCGCCGAGGCACGCGCGATTCTGCAGCACACCCCGCGGGCCGCTGCAGTCGACATCAAGAAGCTGCTCGACTCGGCCGTCGCCAACGCGGAGAACAACTTCGAGCTTGACCCGGGCGATCTGAAGATCGGGCGGGCATCCGTGGATGAGGGGCCGACGATCAAGCGTTTCCGCCCCCGCGCTCTTGGACGGGCGACTCCCATCCACAAGCGCACCAGCCATATGACCATCACGCTGACCACCCACGGGAGGGATTGAGCATGGGACAAAAAGTCCATCCCGAGGCGATGCGCGTCGGATACATCCACGATTGGAAGTCGACCTGGTTCTCGGAGAAGCACTTCGCCGACTACCTGCTCGAGGACATCAAGATCCGCGAGCACATCGACAACAAGCTGTCGCACGCCGGCCTGTCCGAGATCACAATCCGCAAGAACGCGGGCGAGGTCGAGGTCAACATCCATACGGCCCGTCCGGGCATCGTCATCGGCAAGTCGGGCAGCGAGGTGGACGCTCTGCGCAAGGAGCTCCACCGCATGACCAACAAGGCCGTCAAGGTCAACATCCTCGAGATCAAGCGGCCCGAGCTGGACGCCAAGCTCGTGGCCCAGTCGATCGCAGAGCAGCTCGTGAACCGTGTGGCCTTCCGGCGTGCGATGAAGCGGTCGCTCACATCGGCGATGCGCTCCGGCGCCAAGGGCGTCCGCGTCCAGGTCTCCGGTCGCCTCGGCGGCGCCGAGATGGCCCGTACCGAGGGCTACTCCGATGGCCGCGTGCCGCTGCACACGATCCGCGCCGACATCGATTACGGCTTCTTCGAGGCCAAGACCACCTTCGGCCGCATCGGCGTAAAGGTCTGGATCAACAAGGGCGAGATCATGCCCAAGGGCTTCGCGCAGGACCTCACCGAGCTCGAGGCGCCCCAGCAGGCCCAAGGCGGCGGCGGCCCCGGTGGCCGTGGTCGTGGCGGTGGCCAGGGCGGAGCCGGCGGCCGCGGACGTGGCGGCCAGGGCGGCGGCGGCCAGGGCGGCGGTGGCAACCGCGGCGGCGGCCCACGGGGCGGTGGTCGCTGATGCTCTCTCCGAAGCGCGTCAAGCACCGCAAGCAGCACCGCGGACGCCGTGCCGGCTTCTCCAAGGGCGGGACGACGGTCGAGTTCGGCGAGTACGGCCTGAAGTCGATCGATCGCGGCTGGGTCACCAACCGCCAGATCGAGGCCGCACGTGTGGCCATGACGCGCAAGATCAAGCGTGGCGGCAAGGTATGGATCAACGTCTTCCCGGACAAGCCCGTGACGCAGAAGCCCGCCGAGACCCGCATGGGCTCGGGCAAGGGCTCGCCCGAGGGCTGGGTCGCCGTGGTTAAGCCCGGACGGGTGCTGTTCGAGCTGTCGGGAGTGGACGAGGAGCTCGCCCGGGAGGCCATGCGCCTGGCCGGGCACAAGCTCCCGGTCAAGACCAAGTTCGTCCATCGTGAAGGGGGCGGAGCGCAATGAAGGCCGTGGATGTGCACAATCTCGATGACCCGCAGCTGGTGGAGTTCGTTGACCGGTCGCGCCAGGAGTTGTTCAACCTGCGCTTCCAGCACGCAACCGGGCAGCTCGAGAACACCGCGGGTTTGAAGGGCTCCAAGAAGGACCTCGCGCGCGGGCTTACAGTTGCCGGCCAGCGCGGTCTGGACGTGGACGCCGAGCTACGCAAGCAGAAGGCAACAGAATCTTGATCGAAGAACCAGAGAACCCCACAGCAGAATCGGACGCCTCGGCAGGATCGGACATCGTGTCCGATCCTGAGACCGCGTCCGATCCTGAAACGGCGAGCGCTTCGGAGAGCCCGGCTCCCGCCGCTGAGTCCGAGGCCCCTGTCACGGAAGTTTCGGCTCCGGCCGAGCCCGTCGCCCAGCTCGCGCCCAAGGAGCGGCGGAGCCAGAAGCGCGCGGCCAGCCGCGGCACCGAGGCACGTCCCCAGCGGACGCAGGAGGAGCGGACCGCCGCTCGCCTGGAGAAGCGCAAGGCCAACGCCGAGGAGCGCCGCCGCTATCGCGCCAAGAGCCGCTCGAAGCGCCGCACGGGCGGCGAGGGAACTCCGCCGGCCGAGCGGACCGGCACCGGCAGCCCCCGCGTCCTTCGCGGCACGGTGGTCTCCGACAAGGCCGACAAGACGATTTCCGTCCGCATCGATGTCGCGCGCCAGCACCGGACCTACGGCAAGATCGTCCGCACATCGTCCAAGCTGAGCGCCCACGACGAGCGCAACGAGGCCAATGCCGGCGACACCGTCCGTGTGGTCGAGAGCCGTCCGCTCTCGCGCAGCAAGCGCTGGCGCCTGGTCGAGGTCGTGGAGCGAGCCCGATGATCCAGCAGGAGTCACGACTGCGCGTCGCCGACAACACCGGTGCCCGCGAGATCCTCTGCATCCGCGTGGCGGGTGGGTCCCACCGCGCCTACGGAGGCGTCGGTGACGTGATCACCGCCACGGTCAAGCAGGCCATCCCGCACGGCTCAGTCAAGAAGGGCGAGGTCGTGAAGGCCGTCATCGTGCGCACGCGTAAGGAGTTCGGCCGCAACGACGGCACCTACATCTCCTTCGACGAGAACGCCGCGGTGCTCATCGACGCCAACAACGCGCCGCGCGGGACTCGCATCTTCGGTCCGGTGGCGCGTGAGCTCCGCGACCGCAACTTCATGCGGATCGTGTCGCTTGCGCCGGAGGTGCTCTGACATGAGTGCGAAGCATTCCGCATCCATGCGAAATCCTTCCCGGCCTTCGAGCATGAAGATCCGCCGCGACGACACCGTCAAGGTCATCTCGGGCAAGGATCGCGGCAAGACCGGCAAGGTCCTGCGCGTCGATCCCGTCAAGAGCCGGGTCGTCGTCGAGGGCGTCAACATTCAGAAGCGCCACCAGCGTCCCACCGGGATCGGTGGCGCCCAGCAGCAGGCGGGCGTGATCGAGGTCGAGGGCACCGTGCACGTGTCAAACGTCCAGTTGCTCGATCCCAAGAGCGGCAACCCCACGCGCGTGGGGCTCAAGCGCAACGACGAGGGACGTCGCATCCGCGTGTCCAAGAAGTCGGGTCAGGAGTTCGACTGATGGCCGTGAAGGATTCGGCAAGGACGACGAATGCTTCGCATTCGATTCCAGAAGCCAAGATCGTGCCGCGGATGAAGACCCGCTACCGCGATGAGATCGCTCCGGACCTGGCGAAGCGGTTCAGCTACGCCAACCCGATGCAGATCCCGCGCCTGCAGAAGATCACCCTGAACATGGGGGTCGGCGAGGCCAGGCAGGACTCAAAGATGCTCGAGGCTGCGCAGGAGCAGCTGGCCACGATCGCCGGCCAGAAGCCCAACGTCAGGCGTGCGCGCAAGTCGATCGCTGCCTTCAAGCTGCGTGAGGAGATGCCCGTCGGGCTCTCGGTCACGCTCAGGGGTGCCCGTATGTGGGAGTTCCTCGACCGGTTGGTCTCGATCGCGATCCCGCGGATCCGCGACTTCCGCGGGCTCAACCCGCGCTCCTTCGACGGCCGCGGCAACTGGAACCTCGGCGTGCGCGAGCAGATCATCTTTCCCGAGATCGACTACGACGCCATCGATCAGGTGCGCGGACTCGACATCGCGATCGTGACGACGGCCGAGACCGACGAGGAGGCGTTCGCGCTTCTGAGCGCGCTGGGTCTACCCTTCCAGGAGGAAGGCCGACCGGGCCAGCCCGAAACACAGGACACCGCCGAGGAAGAGCGGCTTGCCGACGAGGCCCGTCAGAAGGCCGAAGCCGAACAGGCGGCACTCGAACAGCTCAAGGAAGAGAACCCCGAGGCCTACGAGAAGCCCGAAAATCCCATAGCTGAGGAGGACATCGTGTCCTCCTCAGAAACGGCAGACGCTTCGCAGGAGAACGAGTAAGAGATATGGCAAAGACTTCACAGCGCGTGCGCCAGCAGCGCACCCCCAAGTACAAGACCCGTGGATACAACCGCTGCCGCAAGTGCGGCCGGCCGCGCGCCTACATGCGCAAGTTCGGCCTCTGCCGGATCTGCCTGCGTGACCACGCCCACGAGGGCGAGATCCCCGGACTCACGAAGTCGAGCTGGTAGCCCAGTGAGCGCCACCGATCCAATCGCTGACTTCCTCACGCGCGTGCGCAACGGCCTCCAGGCCGACCACGACGCCGTCGTCATGCCAACCTCGCGCCTGAAGGCGGAGATGGCGCGCATCCTCACCGAGCAGGGCTACGTCGAGAGCTGGGACGTCGAGCCAGCGCGCGTCGGCCAGAACTTGCGCGTGACGCTGAAGTACACCGAGGCCCGCAAGCCCGTGATCATGGGCATGGAGCGCGTCTCCAAGCCAGGTCGGCGCCGTTACGTTGCCTCCGATTCCGTGCCCAAGGTCCAGGGCGGAATGGGCACCACGATCGTCTCCACCTCGCGTGGCGTGATGACGGGGCACGACGCGCGCCGCGCCGGCGTGGGTGGCGAGCTCGTCGCCAAGGTCTGGTGATCTGGAGCGTGATGCGAAAGCTGAACATCAGAACGCGAGCCTCGATGGCTCGCGGAGGTTGAATGTCGCGAATCGGACGACAGCCGATCCCCGTGCCCGAGGGCGTGATGATCTCGATCGAGCCCGAGCTCGTGACCGTGAACGGCCCCAAGGGCGAGCTGCACGAGCGCGTGAACCGCGATCTCACCGTCGAGAAGCAGGACGACGGCGAGATTCTGGTTTCCCGCCCGTCCGACCGCGGCGAGCACCGCGCCCTGCACGGCTTGACCCGCAGCCTCATCGCCAACATGGTCGAGGGCGTGACCGGCGGCTTCGAGAAGCGCCTGGAGATCCAAGGCGTGGGCTACAGGGCCGCGCTGCAGGGCACGAAGCTCGTGCTTCAACTCGGCTACTCGCATCCCGTCGAGATGGAGGCACCGCAGGGCATCGAGTTCGAGGTGGTCACACCCACCGAGCTCGTGGTTCGCGGCATCTCCAAGCAGCAGGTCGGCGAGACCGCCGCCCGCATCCGCAAGCAGCGCCCGCCGGAGCCCTACAAGGGCAAGGGCGTCCGCTACAAGGGCGAGTACGTCGCACGGAAGGTCGGTAAGCGCGCATGAGCGTCAAGTCCAAGCACACGATCCGCCTCAAGCGCCGGCGCCGTGTCCGGTCCAAGGTGCGTGGCACCGCGGACCGGCCGCGCCTGTCGGTGTTCCGCTCCAATCGCGGGATGCTGGCCCAGGTCATCGACGACGTGCAGGGCCACACCCTCGCGTCGGTCGTGTGGACCGAGGCCGATCTCCGGGCGCTTCCGCCGATGGAGCAGGCCAAGAAGGCGGGCGAGCTCGTCGCCACCCGCGCCAAGGACGCCGGTGTGCAGCACTGCGTGTTCGATCGCGGCGGCTACCGCTACCACGGCCGCGTGCGCGCCCTGGCCGAAGGAGCCCGCGAAGGCGGGCTCGAGTTCTAGATACCCTCGAGGGAAGACTTATGGCCAGAGAGAGCAACAGGCAGCAGGGTGGGCGCGGTCGCGACAGCGACATGCAGGAGCGCGTGGTCGAGATCAACCGCGTGGCCAAGGTGGTCAAGGGCGGTCGGCGCTTCTCGTTCACCGCGCTGGTCGTCGTCGGCGACGAGAAGTCCAAGGTGGGTGTCGGCTACGGCAAGGCCAACGAGGTCCCGGTGGCCATCCAGAAGGGCGTGGAGCGCGCGCGGCGCGATCTCTACGAGGTGCCGATGCACCACTCGACCATCACGCACCCCGTGCTCGGCGTGCATTCGGCGTCCCGTGTCCTCCTGAAGCCGGCCTCGCCCGGTACCGGCGTCATCGCCGGCGGTGGCGTGCGCGCGGTGCTCGAGCTGGCCGGCATCTCCGACGTGCTCTCCAAGTCGCTCGGGTCGCAGAACCCAATCAACCTCGTCAAGGCGACCATGGTCGCGCTGCAGGAGCTGCGTCGTCCTGAGGACGTCGCCGCTCTGCGCGGCATCAGCGTCGCGGAGGTCCTGGGCCTTGACTCCCGCAACGGGCAGTCGTCAGAGACCATCTCCGCTGCCGACCCGGCCGCCGACGAGCCGGCCGCCGACGAGCCCGTCGCGGTGGCCACGGAGTCCTGATGGCCGACAAGCTCACCATCACTCAGGTGAAGTCCCCGAACGGCGCGAACCCCGCACAGCGCGGCGCGCTCGCAAGCCTCGGCCTGGGCAAGATCGGTCGCGCCACCGAGCGGCCCGACGGCCCCGAAGTGCGTGGCCAAGTGGCCACCGTGGCCCACCTGGTGGAGGTCAAGAATGGCTGAGGATAGGAACGCGAACGATTCGGCATCTGTGCCAAGTCGTTCAACCACGAACGGGGCCGACCGGATCGGCCTGCACAACTTGAAGCCCGCCAAGGGCTCGACCCACCGGCGCAAGCGCGTCGGGCGCGGCGAGGGCTCGGGCATGGGCAAGACCTCCGGCCGCGGCCAGAAGGGCGCGGGCGCACGCTCGGGCTCCAAGGACCGCTCGGGCTTCGAGGGCGGCCAGAACCCGATCCAGGTGCGGATGCGCAAGCTACGCGGTCCGCACATGAAGAAGTCGATGCCCTTCGAGAACTTCCGTACCCACACCCAGCCGGTCAACCTCGAGGATCTCGAGGCCCGATTCGACGCAGGCGCGGAGGTCACCCCGGATTCGCTCAAGGCCGCCGGCCTTGCCACCCGGCGTGACGTGCCCGTGAAGGTGCTCGGCCGCGGCGACATCTCGAAGGCGCTCACCGTCAGTGCACACGGGTTCTCCGCGACCGCGCGCGAGAAGATCGAGGCCGCCGGCGGCTCGGTTTCAGTCCTGGACGCGGGCAGGAGCGGAGCCGAGATCGACGATCGCGGCGAGCACCGCACCACCGATTAGCCATGTTCAAGACGTTCGTCAACTCCTTCCGCGTCCCCGACATCCGGAAGAAGCTGGCCTTCACCGCCGCGATGCTGGCCATCTACCGGTTCGGCGCCCACGTGCCCGCACCCGGCGTGGATCCCCAGGCGCTCGACCGCCTGTCTGCGAGCTTTGGCAGCAACGGCGCGCTCGGCCTGCTGAACCTGGTGTCCGGCGGATCGCTGCAGCGGTTCGCGATCTTCGCGCTCGGCGTGATGCCCTACATCACCGCCTCGATCATCCTGCAGCTCATGACGGTGGTCGTGCCGTCGCTCGAGAAGCTGCGCAAGGAGGGCGAGGTCGGCCAGCAGAAGATCACGCAGTACACCCGCTACCTGACCGTCGCCTTGGCGTTTGCCCAGTCGATCGGCTTCGTGTTCGTGGTCAAGAGCTCAGCTGCTGGCGGCGACCAGATCCTCAAGAACTTCTCGTTCGGCTCGGTGTTCGTGGTGGTCACGACCCTGACCGCCGGCTGCGTGCTGATCATGTGGCTTGGCGAGCTGATCACCCAA
>JBBRYL010000078.1:0-13684 GCA_038237685.1 Solirubrobacterales bacterium
AGCGAGGCGTCCTGGTTCTGGGCGCTCACACCCGCGGCGACGAGCAAGAGCTCCGCCGGAGCGAAGAGCGGCAGCCCGGCCTCACCCAGGAGGACGATCAGGAAAAGGCTCAGATATCCGACGTGTTGCGGTATCGCCACGACGTGTGAGACGCGCGATGACCGATGATGGTTCGATGTCGGGCGCCGACTCCAGTTGGCGTTGAGGCTCTCTGCATCGAACTCTGCGCGGCGCCGCGCGTCTGAAGGGTCAGCATGGTCGTGGCCATCCGAGTTCAGGATCTGATCCGCAGCGCCGGGTACCCTGGGCTATTCGCCTTGGTCGTGGTGGAGAACGTGTTCCCGCCGATCCCGTCTGAGGTCAGCCTGCCGTTCGCGGGCTATCAGGTGCAGCAAGGCGCGTTGAATTTCCTTGCTGCCACTGGCGGCGGCGACAGCCGGCTCGGTAGTGGGTGCGCTCATCCTCTACGAGCTTGCGCGCCGTGGAGGTCGTCCGCTCATCCTGCGATACGGCGGGCTCTTGCGAGTCGACGCCGAGTCGCTCGACCGCAGCGAGCGGCGCTTTGACCGCTACGGCACGGCGATCGTGCTCGGCGGCCGATTGGCTCCGGGCCTGCGGAGCATCGTGTCGGTGCCGGCCGGGCTTGTCGGTATGCCGAGGGTTAGGTTCACGGCGCTGACCGCGGTCGGCTCGGCGGCGTGGAACGCGATCCTGATCGGCGCCGGGTGGGCGCTCGGTGCACAGTACGGTCGCATCGCCGACGCGATCGGGCCGATCTCGACCGCCATTACCGTGGGGCTTGTCGTCTGCGCACTGCTCGGGTATCTCCTTTGGCGCCGACGCCAAACGGCAAGGTGATCAATCGCGGGAGCCGATCGTCACGCGTCGGAGGCTCCCGCTCCAAGGCACGATGGCGCATACCGTCTCGCATCAGCGAATGACCCGCGGTTTGAAGGCGCGGCGAAGCTGGTCAGTCGGTCGAATCGTGCGCGTCCTCGCGACCGGGATTGGGATCACGACGGGGATCGTGGTCATCTTGCTGACGGCCGGCTATCTGTGGTTGCCGGCCGGTGGGGATGCTCGCGCTCGCGCGGATAGTGTGCTCGCCGTTCATGGCGGGTCTCGGACTCCGGCAACCGTGGACAGCCGGGCGCTGCGCGCTGTCGTGGCGGTCGAGGATCGGCGGTTCTTTGATCACGGCGCGCTGGATGGCCGGGCGCTGGTCCGGGCGGCCGCGCATACAGCCACCGGGCAAGGCGGCGACGCCGGGGGTTCCACGATCGCACAGCAGTTGGCGAGGAGGCTGTACGGAGAGGGTGCGCTGAGCAGTGTCGGCATGGCGTTTAAGGTCGAGCGCGCCTATTCCAAGCTGGCCATCTTGCGTATGTATGCCGACGCGATCTACTACGGCAACGGCTACTGGGGGGTCGAGCGCGCCAGCCGGGGCTATTTCGGCAGGTCGGCGGCTCGCCTGGACTGGGCGGAGGCGAGCCTTCTCGCTGGCCTGCCCCAGGCGCCTTCGGCCTACGATCCGGTGGAGAGCTTCGGCAGCGCGCGGCGGCGTCAGCGGGAGGTCTTGCGGGCACTGGTGCGGCAGGGATCGTTGACGCCCGCGGACGCTGGCCGAGCCTATGGCGAGCTGACCTCGTTGAGGCGGTGACGCGGTTCGCCGCCGGGGCTGGTTGAACCACTGCTCGTGGCGTGCATCTCACCATCCATGACCCGTCACTGGCTTCGTTACCTGCTCCCGGCCTCCGCCATCGTGGTGCTGCTGACCGGCGGTGCCGCTGCCGCGCTCGAGGAGAGCACGGTGGGTTCCCAGGGCGAGGGAGTGTGGTGGGCGCTGTAGTTGATGACCACGGTCGGGTTTGTCGGTCTGCCGGTGACCACTCCGGGACGTGTGCTGTCGGCAATCCTGATCGTCAGCGGCTTCGTGCTGTTCACGATGGTGGCGGCCGGCGTCGCGTCGCTGTTCGTCCGTGAGGACGAGGCATCCAGTGAGCAGCGCGAGCGGACGTTCGAGGTTCAGGTGCTGGCGGAGTTGAAGGCCCTCGGTGAGCGCCTCGAGCGGCTCGAACCGGCCCAGGGAGGGCGATAGAAGTTGGCTGCGGCCGAGGCTAGGCCTCTGCCGCGACTTCTTTTGTTCGGGCGAGGAAGAAGATCCCCGCGAGCACGACCGCGAGGCCGACGGTCTCCGCGGCGATCGCGGTGAGCTGTTCGCTGGGTCGTTCGTGAAATACGGCCATTCCAAAGGCGACGGCGACGAGCGGGTTGACCATGTTCAGCGCCGGGAGGGAGCTGGACAGTGGCGCCTGGTGATAGGCGCGCTGGTTGAGTAGAAACCCGGCGACCCCGAGTGGGACGAGCACGTACACCGGCCACGACGTCAAGAGCGCACCCTGGCTGGCGGCGTTCGTGCTCGCCTTCAGTGTCCCCGCGATCAGCCCGAAGACCACACCGGCGGAGAGACCGAGCAGCAGCCCGGCGCCGCTCGGCGACGCATCGCGCGCCGCAGCCCAGGCGGCGGCGGCGGCGATGGCCCCTGCGACGAGCATCAGCGCGGCGGCCGGGCCGTTCAAGCTCGGTGAGCTTCGCGTCGAGCTCGCGGCGACCAGAAACAGCGCGAGGCCGGCTGCGGTGAAGGTCACCCAGGCCATGATGTGGCGCGACGGCAGGCGCCGGTCAAGCGCGGCCCGGAAGACGAACGAGAACACTAGCCCGGTGACAACCAGCGGCTGGACGAGTGCCAGCGAGCCCAGGTGAAGGGCCAGCGCGTGCAGTCCGAGGCCGGTGAGGCTGGCGGCCATCCCGAGCAGCCACCGCCACTGCACGACGAGGTGGCGCAGCAGCGCGCCCGTGCCTTTGACGTGTGGCGGCGCGCCCGAAGCGCTGTGGTGCATCAGCGCCGTCGACCAGCCGAACGCGACGGCTGCCGCGATCGCGGTCGCCGCGGCCGGGCCCATCAGGGATGCGAGAGCAGCTCCGCCGCGGTGCCTCGACGGTCGGGTGTCTGCGGCCCGGGGTTGCCGAGGTCGTGCAGTACCCGCCAATGGCCCCGCACCGCACTGAACAGCGTCGGGTATTCGATCAGCGGGGCGCCAGAGGCGGCCACGGCTTCGGCGACGGCGGTCTCGTGCAGCAGTGGGAGCTCGGCGCGTGCCGCGGTCGCGCGCAGGTGGTGGGCGAGGTGGTGTGTCATCCCCCCTGTCAGCCACCGAGTGAGCTGGTTGCCGGTGCTGAAGGAGGCCGAGGTGCGCACCAGATGCGCGGCCCAGGCCTGGCGGCCGATGGGTGCCTCCGAGGTTGGGGAGAGCCCGGTGTTTATGTGTCCTACGACGAGGATCACGGCGGCGACGGCGCTTCCCACCGTCATGGCCGCCACCAGCAGCAGCGCCAGGTTGGCGGTTCCCATCAGCCAGGCGTACGGTGCGAGCACCAGTGCGCTCAGGGTCTTCTCCAGCAGGAACGATGTCAGCCGGGTGGCTCTGCCGGGGGCGTCGAGTCCGGCTAGAGCGCCCGTGCGGACGTATGTCAGCTGGCTTCGTAGCTCGCCCGCCCAGGCCAGGCCGTAGAGCGGCCAGGCATAGAGGTGTTGGAAGCGGTGGATCCGCCACCGCGGCGCGCTCGGGTGAAGCCTGACCAGGCCCGATGAACGAGTCGAGTCATCGAGGGGGTAGACCTGCGTGACCCGGTGATGCACACGGTGCTTGAGCGTCCAGTGGGCGACCCAGAGCCCGATCGGGGCTGCGGTTTGTACGGCCACGACGTTGGGCCAGGTGCGCCTGGACAGGCGCCGGTGCCCGGCGTCGTGCAGGACCGTCAGGGTCGCCGTCGCCAGCCCAAGACCCAGCGGCACCGCAAGCACGAGCAGCCACGGCCAACTCGGCCGCGAGAGGGCGATCGCCAGCAGCAGGGCGTTGTTGAACAGTGCCAGCAGCGCCCAGTCTCGCCATGGCTCGACACGGTCCGCGGACAGGCGTCGGGGCCGGTCGCCGCGCGTGACGGTGGCAATGGCTGGTTGACTCATGTGCGGTGGGACGTG
The DNA here is from genome assembly GCA_038237685.1 of Solirubrobacterales bacterium. GTDB lineage: Bacteria > Actinomycetota > Thermoleophilia > Solirubrobacterales > Thermoleophilaceae > JAAYBF01. Next base: position 4,043 of record JBBRYL010000078.1, read on the forward strand.
GCCGGGCCGAGGTAGTTCGCTCGGATCGGGGAGGGGCCTCAGGCCGCTCCGATCAGGGCGCCCGCGACCGCGCAGCCCGCCAGCAGCAGCAGCGGCGGCGCGCCGCGCAGCGCCGCCGCCATGACCGCTGCCGATGCGATGAGCAGCAGCGGGTGAACTTCGATGACCGGGCGCGCCAGCGCCAGCACCGTCACGCCGAGCAGCCCGATCGCCGCGGCGCCCGCGAAGCGTCCGAAGCTGCGAAAGCGTCGCGACTTGTGAAGTCGTCCGACGAGTCCGGCGGTGGCCGCGGCCAGCGCCACCGGGACTGCGAACACCGCGAGGGTCGCCACGACGCCCCCTGCAACCCCGGCGACGCGGTAGCCGACGAACGAGGCGAGGATGAGCACCGGGCCGGGCGTGGCGTAGGCGAGGCCGACCGCCAGCGCGAAGTCGGTGGGTGCGAGCCAGCCGGTCTGGTCGACGGTCAGCCGCTCCACGAGCGGCAGCGCGGCCCGGCCGCCGCCAAAGGCGAGCGCGCCGACGATCAGGAAGCGCAATGCCAGCTCACCCATCGTCTGCCTCGGCCTTGCCGACGAGCGCGCCGACAAGGCCGAGCCCGACGACGACCAGGGCGGCATTGACGACCAGCCCGAGCACGAACCCGGCTGCCAGCACGCCCGCGAGCAGGCGGCCGCGTGCTTCGCTGCACGCCAGTCTCCACATCGCCGCCACCAGCAGTCCAGTCACGCCGACCTGTACGCCGGTCAGCGCTCCGCTGACCCAGGGGGCGTCGGGCAGCTGTGCCGAGGCTGCTGCGGCCGCGATCATCAGCGTGGCCGCCGGCGCGATGAACGCGACCGAGCCGAGTGCTGCGCCGCGCCAGCCCCGCAGCCGCCACGCCAGAAATGCTGTGACCTGGACGACGGTGGACCCCGGCAGGGGCTTGGTGAACGCCAGCGCGTCGGCGATATCGCGCGATCGAAGCCAGCCCCGCTGGTCGACCAAGCGCCGCTGAAGCAGCGCCAGCGCCGCGCCCAGTCCACCGAACGCGACCGCCCCCAGACTCAGCAGAGACCAGGCCAATGCCGCGAGCGTCGGGCTCGCGCTCGAGGAGGTGTTGCGCGGCGGATGTGCCCCGGCCGGCTCACCCGACGCTGAGGATCGCACCTCGGGCATCGTCTCATAGACGCACCGATCCCCTGGCAGTTCGCCGGCATGTCACCGAACCGAGGCACAGCAAATGCGTCCAACTGCTTGTGACGAGCTCTGGAGCGATGCGTGTGTCGGTGGTCTCGGAGTCGGCCTTCACCGTTCGCGATCACGGGGTGCACACGGCGTTCGTCGAACAGGTGCGGGCTCTACGCGAGCTGGGAGTCGACGCGCGGGTAAACCGACCAAGTCGGCGCTACGCGGTGGTGGCGCACACGCCCGGCCCCTTTGCGGCGGCCTGCCTCAAGAACGCCGGAGATCGCGCCGTGGCGGTGGCCCACGTGACTCCCGACACGCTTCGCGACAGCCTGCGATTCGAGCCGCGCTGGCGTCGGTTGGCGAGGGGATATCTGGCCCGCTTCTACCGATCGGCGTCGATGGTCGTCGCGGTATCCACGAGCGTCCGTGACGAGCTGGAGGGCCTTGGCGTGGATCCCGGGGCCATCTGGTCGATTCCAAACGGCATCGGCGGAGAGCGGTTCCGCGCGCCGGCGTCGGCGGCCTCGCTGCGGGCGGTACAGGAGGGCGGGCGCAGCGGACGGCCGCTGGTGATCGGGGTTGGTCAAGTCCAGCCCCGCAAGGGCATCGGGGCGTTTGCCGCGACCGCCGCCGAGTTGCCCGATTATGACTTCGCCTGGGTGGGGGGACGGCCGTTTGGCGCGCTCACCGAGGCAGGCAACGAACTTGAGGCGGCGCTGCGCAATCCCCCGGCCAACCTTCGCTTTGCCGGACGTGTGTCCGACGACGAGGTCGTGGCCTACTACCAGGCAGCGGATGCCTTCCTGTTCCCGTCGCGTCAGGAGAACTTCGGACAGGTGGTGATCGAGGCCGCAGCGGCCGGGTTGCCGCTCGTGCTATCGCAGCTGGAGGTCTTCTCAGAGAACTTCGGTGACGGGGCGATCCTTGCGTCCGACAGGGATCTGGCGTCCGCGATTCGGCGCCTGGTCGAGGACCGCGAGCACCGCGGCGAACGGATCGCTGCCGCCGGCACGCTCGCGGCGCGGTTCACCGCCAGGCACAGCGCCGGTGCACTGGTCGAGCTGCTCGCCGAACTCCCGCGGCCGGGCCGCGTCAAACCAACGATGGCGATCCAAGGAGACATATGAGCGACGAAGCAGCCACGGCGGCCAGCGCAGACCTGCACTGTCACTCCTCGGCCTCGGGTCCCAACGGCAACTGGTGGTACGGACAGCTCGGAATGGCCGACTGCCACACACCACCCGAGGAGGTCTATGAGCGCGCGAAAGCGCACGGCATGAGCTTCGTGGCGCTCACTGACCACGACACCATCGACGGCGCGCTCGAGTTGAGTGACCCGCCGGACGTGATCGTCGGGGAGGAGGTCACCGTCTGTTTCCCCGATGACGGCAAGCGGATCGACGTCGTCGTGCTGGGCCTCGACCTCTCCACCCACCGTGCGGTGCAGAGCCGCAGAGACGACGCCCACGAGCTCGTGCGCTACCTGCGCGCCGAAGGGCTCGTGCACTTCCTCGCCCACCCCGTCTATGACCCGGCCAACGCGATGGAGCCAGACCACCTCGCGCGGCTGCGTGCCCTGTTCGCGCTTTGGGAGACCCGCAACGGCACCCGGCTGCCCGAGGCCAACGCGCTGGCCGAGCGTCTGCACCCAGACCGCGGCACCCGCCGGTCGGTGGCCGCCGAGCTGGGCCTGACGCCGGCACCGGGAGCAGCCGCCGGGGTAGGGGGCAGCGACGACCACGGCGGCCTCGACATCGGAACCACCTACACCGTCACACCACCCGCTGCCTCGGTGGAGCAGTTCCTCGACCACCTGCGGGCCGGCCGCTGCAGGCCCGGTGGACTTCACGCCGAGCCCGCCCGCATCGCGCACATGATGATGCGGCTCGTGGCCCGCCGCCCCGGCTCCCCGTCCGACGCCGGTGAGGACGGTCCGTGGGCTGCTGTGCAGCAGGGCCGGACCACTCACCGTCACGCCGCGCGCCAAGCAGAACGCGCCGCCGGGCCCGAGCAGAGCACCCAACCCACAGCATCACTGCAGGGTGTCCTTGACGAGGCGCGCCGCTACGTCCACTCACAGTCAAAGCTCCTGCCGTATCTGGGCGTGCAGGCCTACCTCGGCCGCGAGCGCAAGGGTGCACGACGCCTAGCCGACACGGTCGAGGAGGCTGGCGCCCGGACTCCACGGGTCGCCTTGGTCGGGGACGGGCTCGACAGCATCAACGGGATCGCCGAGACCTACCGCAACCTCCTGGCTGCAATTGGCGACGAAGCCGAGATCACGCCGGTGGTGTGTGGCGAGGCCTCGGACCTGCCCGGGGCGGTCGCGCTGCCGGCGGCGGCGACCTTCGAGCTGCCGGTGTACGCCGGGCTCACTCTCTCGCTGCCGCACCTCTCCCAGCTCGGCGAGCAGCTGCTGGACCTCGATGTCGATCTCGTCCACGTGACCGCGCCCGGACCGCTCGGGCTCGCCGGCATGCTCGTCGCCAAGCTGCTGCAGCTGCCCGTGGTGGCCGGTTACCACACAGAGCTCGGCGACTACGCCCAAGCGCTGACCGGCGACCCCCTGTGCGCGGAGCTGGTGCAGGCAGCGACGCGGCGCTTCTACCGCGAGGCCGACCTCGTGCTCGCCCCATCCGCTTGCACCGCGCGACGGCTCAGCGATCGGCTCGAGATCCAGCCCGAGCGTGTGGCGGTCCTCCCCCAGGGAGTAGACACCGACCGCTTCTCACCCCGTCACGACAACGGCGAGACACCTCGTCGCGGGGCCAGGCCCACAGTGCTGTGCGTGTCGCGGCTGAGCTCCGAGAAGGGACTGGAAGCCCTGGTGCACGCGATGAACCTCCGCAGCGGCGAGGCAGACCTGGTGATCGTCGGCGACGGTCCGGCGCGCCCGGCGCTTCAGGCGGTGGCCGGAGACACGGTCGCATTCGCCGGGTGGCTGGAAGGACTCGAGCTCTCGCGCGCCTACGCCTCGGCGGACATCTTCGTGTTTCCAAGCCCCACCGAGACCTGCGGCCAGGTGCTGCTGGAGGCCCAGGCGTCGGGTCTGGCGTGCGTGGTGTCGCCGCACGGCGCAGGCCACGAGGGGATCGAGCCGGGCGCCTCCGGAATCGTCGCCGAAGGCAACGAGCCGGAGGCGATCGCTCAAGCGCTCGACCAGCTCCTGCGTGACCCCGCGCGGCGGACCGAGATGGGGGCCACCGCGCGGAAGGTCGCGCTGCGCCGCTCCTGGGCGGCCTCCGCCGCGGCGCTGGGAGCCGCCTACCGGCAGCTGGGCAAGCGCCGGACAGAGATCCCTGCCGTGGCCCGGCCGCTGGCCGCTCTTGGAGGCTGACTGGCATGCCCGGTCCCGCCACCCTGAGAGCGACACCCATGCTCGCCACCTCTAGCCCTACGCTTGGGCAGATGCGCGTGAATCGACCACCCCACCGCGCTCCACGCAATCCAGTGTTGGATGAAAGCGCGACGGTGTTGGCGGCCCAGGCCGGCGACCAGACCGCGTTTGCAGCGCTGGTCGACCGGTACGGGCCGCCGATCCTGTCGCTTTGCTATGCGTCCACCCTCGACAGGGGGGAGGCGGAGGATCTGGCCCAGGACGTATTCACCTCGGCCTGGCGGGGCCTTGCCCGCTTCCGCGGCCAATCGGCTTTCTCGACATGGCTTTTCGCCCTGGCGCGCAACGCGTGCGTCGACCGCGCTCGCAGAGCGGCGGCGCGTCCGCGGTTGGCGAACGCGGCGGAGATCGAGCACGCGCCGGCCAGGGCCGAGGACGACCATGCTCGCCGCACCGCCCGCGCTCTGCTCGTGGCAGCCGCAGAGCTGTCCGCTCCCTTGAGACAGGCGCTGCTGCTGCGCGACGTGCAGGGCCTCTCCTACGACGAGATCGCCGAGCTGCAGGACGTTCCGATCGGCACCGTCAGATCGCGCCTTGCGTCTGCTCGGGCGACCGTGGCAGAGGAGGTCGGAGAGCGGTGAGTCACCTCGACGCGGAGCAGCTGTCGGCCCTGATCGACGGACAGCTGTCCCTGACACACCGCCACGCTGCGCTCGCCCACCTGGAGGAATGCCATGCGTGCGCGGCCCGCCATGAAGCCTTGATCGAGGTCGCGGCCGGCCTGCGGGCGATCAAGCCGGCGGCGTGGACGCCAGCGCTGTCGGCGGCCGTCATCGACGGGCTCGACACCCCAGTCCAAGCCGACCGTTCCGTCCTGATCTCGATTGTCGTGGCACTCATCGGATTCGGAGTAGTGCTCTGGCAGCTTCCCACGCTCCGGGCCATCGCCGCCGGTGCCGAGACGCTTGCGACCGTGGTGGCCACTCTTTTGCCCATGACTCCCGGCCCTGGAATCATGGCCCTGTCGTCGGTGCTTGCCCTCCTGATTGCGTGCGTGCTCTTGGTGCGCCCGCGCGCGTCCAGAAGATGATCCGCTCTGCGGTAATCCCAGCCGTGCTTTGCCTGAGCCTCGCCGTGAACACCAACACCGCTGCGGCGGCCACGCCGATCCCCGCCGGTCAACGCGTCAAGGACATCCGGGTGATCGGACAGAGCGTGCGCGTGGACGGCACAGTCCAGGACCGTGCCATCGTCATCGACGGGGATCTGACCGTCGGACCGCATGGCAAAGTGACCGACCCGATTCTGATCGGTGGTCGCCTACGGGTCGAGGGGGGCGGAACCGTCCGCGGCGACGTGCTTCACCTGGGGACTTCATGGCCGGCCATCTCCCCGCTTGCCATGTGGTCGCTGGTCACGCTGCTGATCGCCCTCCGACTCGCTGTCGTGTGGGCCGTCGTGTCCGCCGCCTCGCTTATCGCGAGACGACCACTCGGACAGGACCTGATGGCCTCCGCCACCGGGCAGCCCACGCGCACGGTGCTGGCTGGGGCGCTTACTGCCTTTGGCCTTCTCACCGGCTGCCTGCTCCTCACGCTCACCCTGATCGGACTGCCTGTGGGCCTCGCGCTGGGCGGTCTGCTGCTGGCGGGCACAGCCTCGGGCGTCAGCCTGCTGCTCGTCGCGACCGACGACGAAGCTCCCGCAAGGCGCATCACTCTCGTCGCCCTCGCCGTACCGTTCTTCGGCGACGCCCTGGCCGCGCTGGCGACCGTCCTGGGGCTGGGCGCGGGCCTTCGCTACCTGGCGGACTCGCGGCCAAGAATCACCAGCACATCCCGAGGTCCGGCTCAAGCCTGAGTCGGCGTTGTCTGAAGCGCGCCCGCCCCTGGCCCGATGAACTTGCGAACACGTCGTGCGTCCGACGAGGCGGTGAGTGCAACGTTCCCGCCCAGAGCGCGCGACACGACCCGAGAGCTGACGCTCTTCGCGGGCGCGTTCGCCGCCTACAACGTCGTCCGCGGCCTCGCGCAGGGCGGATCGAGCCTCGCGATCGCCCACGGACAGGCGCTCGTCCGGTTAGAGCGATCCCGTCACCTGCTCTTCGAGCCCGCACTGCAGAGCCACGCCCTACGTCATCACTGGATCATCACCGCAGCCAACTGGCTGTACCTGTACGGCCACTTCGTGTTCTTCCTCTCACTGCTCGTGTGGGTCTTCCTGCGTCGACGCAGGCAGTACCCGGTCGTGCGCAATGCGTTCCTGGTGGCGATGGGGCTCGCGCTGGTCGTCTACGCCGTGTTTCCGGTGGCGCCCCCGCGGCTGCTGCCCGACGAGGGCTTCACAGACACCCTGCGGCTCTATGCGGGGATAGACGAGAGACAGGGGCCGCTGGGCGGCATCGTCAACATTTACGCAGCCGTCCCGAGCATGCACGTCGCGTTCAGCGTCATGGCTGCGGCCTTCGCGGTGGGGCTCGCTCCGCGCCGCCCGGTCGCGGTCGCTTGGTCGCTCTATCCCGTGGCGATGTCCTATGCGGTCATCGCGACCGGCAACCACCTCTGGTTCGATGTGGGCACCGGGGTCGTGGTTGCCGGTATGTCGATGGGTGCGGCGCTGTTCATCGCGCACGGACGGACGCCGGATCGGATGACGCGGCAGCGAGAACGCGGACGGTGGCCGGTCCCGAGTTTCAATCACCAGCGGTGAGCGTCACGAGCTCGAGGCCCGCATTGCGGACCCGCTCGATCAGCATGGGCAGTGCCCCGACCGTGGCTCTCCAGCAGCCCAGGGATCCGTAGTGGTCGGCGTCATGGAGCAGGATCACGTCGCCGACGCCCACGTCCTGGCCCGCACGCCGGGCAACGGAGCGCGGTGCGGCGCGCCGTGACCAGTCACGCCCCCAGCGAGACCACAGCATGGGGTCAGCGACGCTCGTCGCATCTGAATGAGACTCGACAGCGTGTAGACGCCGGAGGGCGGGACGGTGAAAGGGCACGATCTGTCCCGCGGCGCAACCGATCACATCCACGGCCCTGGCGAGATCATCCGCCACCGCCCTGGGAGTCAGTCGCAGATGGCATCGATGGCCGTAGCCGTGTACGGCGACGGCATGTCCCTCAGCGACCATCTCGCGACCAGGTTCGGCTGACCCTCGACCTGCTCGCCAATGCAGAAGAAGGTGGCGCGCACGTCGTGTTGAGCGAGTACGGCCATCACTTCTGGGCTGCCGTGCCGATGTGGGCCGTCGTCAAAGGTCAGCGCCACACCGGGCCCACGCAGTCGACGCTGCAATCCGAAGGCATGAGCGAGCTTGAGCACGACCAGCCCGAGCGCGGGGGCACTGGGACTGGCTATACCGAGTGACGCACACGTCAGCGCTAAGTCTCGATGAACCGCTTTCACGCGAGCTTGAATGACCCGACGGCCGTGCGCAGAGTGGTTGCCATCAAAATTGCCGCTCCCGCCAATGCCGGCCCGCGGAGATCGCCTTCACCCAGCACCCCTGTGCCGGCCGCCGCGAAGCCGGCCACCGACGCGGCAGTCATCGCCCGGGCGGCGATCGGCGCCCATCTCGACGCCACGGGAGTCGCAGCTTCGAGGGAGAGCACGGTGTGGGCAGGATCCGCACCATCGTCGCGGCGAGGCGCCTCGCCTTCGATCGACAGCGCACGACCGAGGGCAGGTCCAAGCTCTTCCGGATGCTCGGCGAGACCGACGAGGCCGGCTTCGGCCATGCGGCGTGCATTGAGGCGCGGGTGTCCGGGTGGCGCATCGAACGCAACGACCGGCTTGCCGCGAGCCAATGCCTCCAGACATGTCATGCCCGCGGTCGTGTGAACGAGCGCATCCGCCGCCCCGAGCAGATCGCTCATGCGATCGGTAAAGCCGAGCACCGTCACGCGACGATTCTCTTTAAAGGTCGTGGTAAGACCTAGTCTCACATCTTCGTCACGTCCGGCAAGACAGACGACATGGACATCGGCGAAGCCAAGCGCGACCTCGACGGCCGTCTCGAGATTGCCGACCGCCCAACCCCCACCCGACACCACCACCAAGCGCGCCTCTGGTGCCAGGTCGAGGAATCGCACGGACGCTCCGAAGGTCGGGTCCCGTTCCAAGAATGCGGCGTCAACCAACGGCGACACTCGCGTCACCCGCGCGCTTCCCACCCGGGCCGCCACCTCGTGCTCAGACTCGTCGTACATCACGAGATGCGTATCGATTCCCCGGTCGACCCAAAAGGAGAGGCCGGCGAAGTCGGTTATGACCGCGCAGGCGGGCACCGTGATGCGCCCGGATCGTCGCAACGCCCCCAACACGGCGGTGGTCGCCGGATAGGTGCTCACCACGACGTCGGGCTGGTGATCGCCAATCACTCGCGCGAGGCGCCGCGATCCAGCGAAGACGATGAGAGCGCGAGCGACCGCTCGAGCCGGCGCATACTTTGAAGCGACGTTGTAGAGCAGCCCATAGGTGCCAGGTGCGGCACGCAGCTCCCACCGATATCCGCGCTCCACGCACCACCGAAAGCAGCGTCCGAGCGGGGCGACCCCATCGACGATAGAGACCTCGGGGCAGTTCGCGCCCTTCCCGAGAGTCGCTGCGAGCGCACGCGCCGCGGCAGCGTGCCCCTCACCGACCGCGGCGGACAGGATCAGGACACGGGCATGAGGCGACGCATGGCTCGACACGGCTCGTTCGACGACAGCGGGCGCCAGAAGTTCGCACGGCCAACCTTTTAGGGCGTCTTTCAGACCGACAAGAGGCCGGCGGGTCACCCCAATGTCCCTGTCAAGTGGCCAGTCGAGCCCTGAACGCCGGCAGCGCTACCGCTTTGAGCAAAACGGGGAACTGTTCCTGGGACCCTGGCACTACGGGTTGGCGTTAGGTACATATCGGTTCCGCGCGCGCCGTGGCGGCACCCTAACGCCTAGCGCGACCGTCAGGCCCACCGGTAGACAAGGAGTGGGACGAAATCTATGGCCCGGACAGCGGGTCGGGACGGCTTGCGAACCCGCTCGACGAGCTTGACGGGGCCTTGACTGATGTCCCCGACGGGCCGCCGGTCCGTCGGGGGCTATTTCCCGGGCCGGCCGGCGATGTCGCGCGAGAACGTGAAGATAGGCCCGGGG
>JBBRYL010000079.1:0-13588 GCA_038237685.1 Solirubrobacterales bacterium
CAACGCACCGCAGCCCTCACCGGCTGGCTGGACTTCTACAATCACCACCGCAAACACGGCTCCCTCAGCCACCAGCCCCCGACCAGCCGACTACACCAGCTGAACGGGAACAACCTGATCGGTTCTTACAGCTAGCGCAGCGGCCCGATCCGGGCATCGCCGAGCACAGCATCACCTCCGGGGTGTACACGCCCAGGTAGCGCCACTGCTTCAAGGGGCGTTCGGTGCCACCCCGCCATCACCTGGGGTGGCAGCTGCAGGCCGAGCCCGCGAACGGCGGTTCCGCGCACGGGGCCCGAGGTCACCGTTCAAGGCTAACCGGGTATCCCACGGCTCTCCCTAATCTGCTGCTGGATCGGCCCCTGATGACCACACACGTTCCCACCCAACGGCCCCGCCCGACCGACCCGCGACTGTTGGCCGCCGGGATCGTGCTGGCGTGCCTCGTGCTGGCCGCGCTCTCGCTCATGCGGCCCTCCGCGCCCACCACCGACCCGTGGGGCTGGATCGTCTGGGGCCGCGAGGTGCTTCATCTCGGCCTCGACACCACCGCGGGCACTCCCGCGTGGAAGCCCCTGCCCGTGCTTGTGACCACGCCGCTCGCTCTGTTCGGCCCGGCCGCCCCCGCGCTGTGGCTGGTGTTTGCCCGGACGGCTGGCTTGTTGGCGCTGGTCCTGGCCTTCCGCGCCGCCCGTCGCGTAGCGGGAACCGGCGCCGGGGTTGCAGCCGCGCTGTTCGTCCTGCTGATCGGCGGCTTCGTGCGCGAGCTCGAGCACGGCTACACCGAGCCGCTGCTCGCGGCCCTGGCGCTCACCGCGGTCGAGCGACACTCGACGGGTCATCGCATCCACGCCCTCGCGCTCGGCGCCCTGGTCTGTCTGGGGCGGCCCGAGGCCTTTGCCTTCCTCGTGCCCTACGCGGTCCTCACGTGGCGCGCGCGGCCGCGCCGCCGGTGGCAGGTCACGGCGCTTGTGGCCGCGGTGCCAGCGCTGTGGCTCGGCGGTGACTGGTGGGGGGCCGGCGATCCCCTGCACGCGGGTCATGTGGCCGCGGGCGCGGGCTCACAGCTCGGTGCGGGCGACATGCTCATGGCCGCAGCGCAGCTGGCTGGGCCGGTGCTACTGGTGCCCGCCGTCTGGGCGTTGTGGTGCCATCGCCGCGATTTCCGGATGCGGCTGCTTGCCGGCGCGGCCGCTGGCTGGATGGCGATGCTCGCTCTTCTGGTGGGGTTCGGCTATCCGAGCTCGGACCGGTTCATGGTCCTGCCGGCCGTGGTGGTGTGTGTGCTGGCCGGCGTGGGAGTGGCCGACCTCGCGCAACTGCGCCTGGGGCCGGTCGTGGCGCGCGTCGCCGCCGGCGCGGCCGCGCTCGCGCTGGTCGCCCTCTACGTGCCGGCGCAGCTGCTGCCACTGCCCGGGCGGATCCACCGCGCCGAGGCGGAGTCCCGATCCCAGGCCCATCTGCGCGACGTCGTCCGGACCTCCGACCGGGTGCCGGGGCCGGAGTGCGGTCACCCGATGCTGCCGGCAACGCTTGACTGGGACGCCGGCGCCGTGGCGTGGGAGCTCGGCGTGCCGCTCGAACGCGTGGACACGGCCGTTGGCGCCGCGCGCATGCTTGCGTCGCGGCGGCCGCTGATCGGCCTCGCCGTGCACACCCGCGGTAACCACACCGAGACGCTGCTTGGGCTGCAGGCATCGGCCCGGACCGGAGCGGATCTCTACCTGCCCCGCCCGGTGTCGCGCGCGCGGGTCGACTCGGGACAGGGCCTGCGCAGCTGGATCGACGCGGGCGATGGGCACTGGGGCGAGATCGCGGTGTGTCCGCCCAACCGGCGACCGCATGGGCAGCTTGCCCGACGCGGGGCCTAGCCGTCGAGCAGACCCTGGCTGGCCAGCCAGTCTATGCTCGACGGCGTGTCGGCCTCGCTCCCCGCCGCGCCGAGCCAGAATCCACTGGCGCGAATCGGGGGGGACCTACGCCACCAGGCCCGCGAGGGGCGGCACTTCCCGCCGGGCAATACCCGCCTGAGCCCGGCCCTCACGAAGCAGTTCGCCTCCGACCCGATGCCGATCCTGCTCGACTCTTACGAGCGCTACGGTCCCGTCTTCAGCGTGCGCATCCTTCACGCGCTCCAGGTGTTCGTGCTCGGCCCGGAGGCAAACCACTACGTGACGGTCTCGCACGCGTCCAACTTCCGCTGGCGCGACGGCGGGTTCGACGAGCTGGCGCCCCTGCTGGGCAGCGGGTTGCTCAACATCGACGGGGCCTACCACCGGCAGGCGCGCAAGATCATGCTGCCCGGCTTCCACCGCACCCAGATCGCGGCCTCGGCCGGCGTGATGGTCGAAGAGGTCGAGGGGGCGCTTGACAGGCTGAAGCCCGGCCAGGCTCTCGACGTCTACGGCTGGGCGCGCACGCTGGCGATGCGGATCGCGATGCGCGCGCTGCTCGGGCTCGACCCCGACGGCCAGGGCGTAGGCGCGCGGGCCGCGATCGAGTTCGAGAACGCGCTGCACTTCTTCGGCATCGATTTTCACCTGCGCATCCTGCGTGGGCGCGGCTCGCCATGGGCCAAGATGCTCCGCGCCCGCGACAAGCTCGACGCCATCGTCTACGCCGAGATCGCCCGCCGCCGCCGGAACGGGGTGGGCGAGTCAGACATCCTCGACATGCTGCTCGCGGCCACCGACGACGACGGGCGGCCGCTGTCGGATCGCGAGGTGCGCGACCAGGCCATCACGCTGCTGTTCGCAGGCCACGACACCACCACCTCGACGATCTCGTTCATGTTCTACGAGCTGGCGCGCCACCCGCGCGAGCAGGAGCTGCTGCTCGAGGAGCAGGACCGGCTGCTCGACGGCCGCGTCCCGGGCGCGGGCGACCTGGCCGGTGGGCTGCCGCGGCTTGAGATGGTGCTCGACGAGACCCTGCGCCTGTATCCACCGGCGTGGGTCGGCCCGCGCCGTTGCACCGAGCCGTTCGAGCTGCTCGGACGCCACGTGCCCGGCGAGGCACTCGTGAACTACAGCTCCTGGGTCAGCCACCGGCTGCCCGATGTGTGGCCCGACCCCGAGGCGTTCGTGCCCGAGCGGTTCGCGCCCGCGGCCAAGGCGGCCCTCGCCAAGGGCGCCTACGTGCCTTTTGGCGGCGGCTCGCGCACCTGCATCGGCATGCGCTTCGGCCAGATGGAGGTGCGTGCGATCGCGACGATGATCCTCCGGCGCTTCCGCCTCGAGCTTCGGGCCGGGTACACCTTGGACATCCGCCAGATGCCCACGCTGAGCCCGCGCCACGGCCTGCCCATGACGGTGCGGGAAGCGTCGCGGCGCTCTACACTCGTTGACTGACCAGTCAATCTGCGCCGGAGGGCCGGGAGAGACGATGCGCGCAGCAGCCGTACAGCTGAATTCGACGGAGGACGTCGTGGCCAACATGGTCGCCGCCGACCGTCTCACCCGCGCGGCCGCCGCCGACGGCGCCGACCTCGTCGTGCTCCCCGAGAAGTTCAACCTGCTCGGCACCCATGAGCAGTTACGCGCCGGCGCCGAGACGCTGGATGGACCTAGCGTCGAGTGGGCCAGGCGCACGGCCGCGGAGCTTCGAATCGAGATCGTGGCCGGATCGTTCGCCGAGCGCCGGGAGGGGCACGATCGCCTGGCCAACACCAGCGTGCACATCGGCCCCGACGGTGAGCTGCACGGCGTCTACCGCAAGATCCACATGTTCGACGTCACAGTGGAGGGCACCGAGTTTCGCGAGTCCGAGTCGCAGGAGCCCGGCGAGGAGATCGTCACGTCGCCCGCCCACGATGCCCTGCTGGGCCTGACGGTCTGTTACGACCTGCGCTTTCCCGAGCTGTACCGGATCCTGGCGGTCCGCGGCGCGCGTGTGCTCACGGTGCCGTCGGCGTTCACGGCCGCCACCGGTGCCGCGCACTGGGACACCCTGCTGCGCGCCCGCGCCATCGAAAACCAGTGCTTCGTGGTTGCGGCCGACCAGTTCGGCCCGTCGCCTCCGGGTACCCAGACCTACGGCGCCTCGCAGATCATCGACCCGTGGGGCGACGTGCTCGCACGGGCGCCCGATGCCGCGGGAGCGGTCGGCGAGCCCTGTTTCGTGGCAGCCGACATCGACCTCGGGCGGCTCGAGAAGGTGCGGGCCGAGCTGCCGAGCCTGGCCAACCGCATGCCGTCGGCCTACCGCTGGGAGCAGGAGGTGGGCGCCTGATGGCCTCCCCGCGCACCCGCGCAATCGACAAGCGGCGCCTGATCCTCGACGCCGCGGTCACCGTGTTCGCCCGCCAGGGCTTTCACCACTGTCGCGTGTCCGATGTCGCCGACGAGGCAGGCGTGGCCTACGGCCTCGTCTACCACTACTTCGACTCCAAGGACGAAATCCTCAACGAGCTGTTCCTGGAGCGCTGGCAGATCATGCTCGACGCCATCGCGGCGATCGACGCCCGCGACGACGTCGAGGTGCGCGACAAGCTCTACATGGTGGCCGGCTTCATCATCGACTCCTACCGCAACGAGCCCAACCTGATGAAGGTGATCATCGTCGAGGTCACCCGGGCCGCGAACTCGTTCGGGCGAATCCATCTCGACAAGATCCGCGAGGCCTACACCGGTATAGCCGAGATCGTCGAGGTCGGGCGAGGCCGGGGCGAGTTCAAGGAGGGGATCTCCTCCGAGTTCGCCGCCATGTGCTTCTACGGGGCCATCGAGCAGCTGCTCACTAGCTGGATCTTCGACCTGTTGCCCCAGACCGACGAGGCGTTCGAGCGGGCCAAGGGGCTGGTCACCGACGCGATCTGCGGCGGCCTGGAGGCACCGGTGGCCGACGACCGCGCCGTGTCTGGTTGAATCTGGCCGATGGATAACGACCTCACCAAGCGACTGCTCTGGAGCGGCATGCTGGCGGGCGTCGGCGCGGTGACCACCATCGTCGCCAACCGCGTCGCCACCGCGCTCTGGATCCGCCTCTTCGACGAAGATCCGCCGGACTCCTGATGGAAGCCTCCGAAAGCACGGGGACACCCTGGTCAAAGCCGGAGTTCGCGCCCGCGCCGGAGTCCGGCACAGTCTCGGCCACGGCGCAGTCGCCCAAAGACGCCAACACGGCGGAGTCGGATGCCTTCGCCGAGCGCCCCGAGGTCTACGTGGGCGCGGCGTTCGCCGGCGGCCTCGTCGTCGCCGGCCTGCTCAGGTGGATCGGCCGATGACCCCGCCGCCCGAGAACGTCGACAAGTCCGTCGGCGAAATCGTCTCCGAGGTCTCCGAGAAGGCCTCGCTGCTGGTCCGCGAAGAGATCGAGCTCGCCAAAGCCGAGGTCACGACCAAGGTCAAGACGCTGGGCAAGGGCGCCGCCGTCGGCGCCGCCGCGGGCGTGTTCCTGGTGTTCGCACTGGTGACCTTCCTGGAGGCGCTGTCGTGGTTCTGGAACGACCTGTTCGACTTCAACAGCGTCTGGCCGGGTTTCCTGATCACCACGCTCATTCTCGCGGCCCTCGGCGCCGTGGCCGGGCTGCTCGCGAAGAAGTGGCTCAGCTCCGGGCCGCCGACGCCCGACCTCGCCATCGCGGAGGCCAAGGCCACCAAGCTGCAGTTCGAGCACCCGAGGGTCGAGAGCGATCAGCAGGAGCGCTCGCTCGACCGTGACAAGACCGGCCAGGAGACCTCCTAGACATGTCAGGCGTACCCGCCAACCGCACACCGGAGCAGATCCGCAGCTCCATCGAGGCCACACGCAAGGATCTGGCCTTCTCGGTCGACGACCTGCGCTCGAAGGTCACAGAGATCACCAACTGGCGCCGCCAGCTGGTCGACAACCGTGAGGCCGCTCTGGCCACCGCCGCGGTCGCCGGCTTCGTGATCGGCGGTGGGATCGCCGCGACCGTGTCGCTCCTGCGCCGCCGCCGGCGCTAGGACGCGGCCCCCCTCTAGGCCGGCGCCGGCTCGATCGGGCCGGCGGGCGCCGGGGGCGAGCCCTCGGGCGGATCGTGGTCGGGATGTGCCCGCGGCCTGATGCCGCGCATGTCGGCGTACTCGCGCGCCGCGATCTGGATCGAGGCCGCAACGGGCACCGCCACCAGGGCGCCGAGGATGCCGAGCAGCGTGCCGCCAAACAGCACCGAGACGATCACCAGGAACGGGTTGATGTCCACGGCCCGCTTCTGGATCTGAGGCTGGACGAGGTTGTTCTCGAGCTGCTGGTAGACGATCGCCCACACGACCCAGATGATCGTGTCGGTCGGGAAGTCGCTGAAGACGGTGACGACGCCCACCAGCACGGCGCCGATCGTGGCGCCGATCAGCGGGATCAGGTCGAGGAAGAAGATCACCACCGCCAGCGGCGCGGCGAACGGGACGCCGAGCACCAAGAGCACGAGATAGGTCAGCACTCCGGCCAGCGCCGCCTGGAACAACGCGCCCGCCACGTAGTTGCCGACGGCCTTGGCCGAGCGCTGGAGCACCTTCTCCATCCGCTCGGCGCGGTCCTGGGGCAGATAGCGCAGGCCGGAGGCCACCCACCGTCTGCCGCCGCCGAGGATGAACGCCGTGAGGATCAGGATCGTCACCAGCGAGAAGATCGAGTTCACGATGCCGAAGCCCACGTCGCGCAGTACCGTGGCGGCGTCGCCGAGGCGCGAGGGCAGGTTGGTCGCTTCCTTCTGGAGCTTCGACGTGATGTCGTAGTCGTTGTTGAGCTTGCGCAGGCGCTTGTTGTCCTCCACGTACTTCGTGACGTCGCGTGCGTAGGAGGGTGCGTTGCGGGCCAGATCGTCGGTGCCGCTCACGATCGGCGGGAGTACGAGCGCCCCAATGGCCACCGGGATGAGCAGCATGCCCACGAACACGATTGCGATGGCCGGGCCGCGTCGCATGCGGCGCTCGACCAGTTTCACCGGTCCCGATAGTGCGACGGCCAGAAAGGAGGCGATGAGGATCCAGCCGATCGGCTTGCGCAGCAGGTACAGCAGGTACAGCGCGACGACCACCATCACGATGACCAGCACGTTGCGCGCCACCACGCGCGGAGCCGCAGCGGAATACGACGGGGTCTCCTGGTCGGCCATCGCGGGAGATTGTGCGCGTGGCCCCGGACGCTCCCCGAGGACGCAGCCTCACGCGCGCAGGAAGCGCTCCAGTGCGCGCAGCCGTCGGGCGGTCTCCCAGCGAAACGCGGCGAGGGCGACCGGCTCGATGATTGGCGCGAGCTGCGGGGGCGAGCAGGTGAAGGTCAGCGTGTAGACGAGCTCGCTGCGGCCGCCCTCCAGCGCCTCGTGGCGGATGGACGCCGCCCACTTTGCGAAGAAGGGCGGGTCACCGACGAGCACGACCGCCGCCAGGTGCGGCCGACGGAAGGTGACATAACGGGTGCGGAAGGCCAGCCCGCCGAGCCCGCGGCGTGCGGTACAGACGGCCTCTACACCCCGGCCGGCGGTGCGTCGTCCACCGTGTAGGCGCCACGCAGCAACGTGTCCCACTCCAGCCGGCGGTGGTAGTCGTGCAAGAGGTCGAAGGTCTACCTCGCACGAGGCGGCAACCTCCTGACGGACGACGGCGTGAGCGGTCACGTGCCAAGACTCCCGGCGGCGGCGCAATAGCGGCGGTTGACCAGCGCCTGCCCGCGGCGCGCCAGTGGTGCCAGCGCGGCGGCGAGTCCCACCGGCCGGCTGAAGGACCAGATGCGCAACCGCACCACGTCGTCGTCGCCCAGCTCGACTGTGAAGCGCTCCTCTCCGACCAGCGGATGACCCGGTAGCGACCCGTAGGCGAACCCGCTCCGAGTGGGCTCGTCGACGAGACCGACGACCCGGCACGGGACAACGACGCTCACCCGGCCAAACGGCGCAGCATTGAGCACGGTCGCGCCGACGCTCGCGTGGGCGGTCGTGCTCGATACCACATCCCGGCGGCACGGTGCAGGCCCCACCCGCGCAGTTGGGTCGCCGCCAGCTCCCACCGTGGCGCGCCCGTGCCCACCACGGCGACGTCCTCGATCACGCCATAGCCGGGCGGAGGTCCGGCTTGAAGCGTCCCGCCGACCTCCGAGTACGTGGGCTCGCTGGTCTCGCGAGGGCAACGGAGCTCGTCGAGTCGCCGCGGCGTGACCTTCCAGGCGAGCAATACACCTACGGGACGAGCTCGCGTGGCACCGCGCCAACGCCGAGCAGGCCCGGGCCGGCGTGGGTGGAGAGCACAGGGCCGATCTCGCTCACGAACGCGGGGTCGCATCCGAAGATCTCGTAGCAGCGCTCGGCCAGGCGCTCGGCCTGGTCCGACGCGGAGATGTGCTGGACCACCCAGCCGTCGGCGCCCGACTCGTGACGCTGGCGGGCGTAGTCGACCAGCCGCTCGAACGACCGCTTGCTCGTGCGCACGCGCTCGACGGGCACCAGCTCGCGCTCGACCGTCAGGATCGGCTTGACCTTCAGCGCGGACCCTATCCAGGCGCTGGCGCCACCGATACGGCCCCCGCGCTTGAAGAACTCGAGCGTGTCGACGGCGAACCACATCTTGAAGTTGGCCCGTGCCCGGTCCACCGCGTCGGCGATCGAGTCGAGGTCGCCACCGGTCTCGGCGGCGCGGACCGCGGCCAGCACCATCAGGCCCGTCCCACCCGCGGCGGTGCGCGAGTCGAGCACGCGGATGCGCTCGCCGCCCTTGCCGTCGCGCTCGAGCTGCTCGGCGGCCTGGCGCGCCGATCCACCGGTGCCCGACAGGCTCTCGGAGATGTGGACCGAGACGATGTCGAAGCCGTCGGCGAGCAGCGGCTCATACGCCTCGACGAAGTCGCCCACCGACGGCTGAGAGGTGCCCGGAAGCGAGTCCGCTCCGCGTAGCTCGTCAAAGAACGCGTCGTAATCGGTGATCGCGTCCTCGCGCTCGATGCGCTCGGGCGAGAACACCACGTAGAGCGGCACCAGGGTGATCGAATGGCGCTCGATCCGCTCGGGCGGCAGGTAGCAGGTGGTGTCGGCCACCACGGCGACGGAGGGCATGGCACGACCCTACCGCCGGTTCGTGCCACGTTCGTGGGCTGACGCCATAATCCCAGCGCATGGCAAAGACGCTGCTCACGGGAGCCACGGGCTTCATCGGCTCCCACCTGGCACGGGCCCTGGTTGCTCGCGGCGACGACGTACGGATCACCGTGCGCGAGGCGTCCGACACACGACAGCTCGAGGGTCTCGAGCTCGAACCGGTCAGGTGCGACGTGCTCGACCGCCGCGCCGTCCGGCGGGCCCTGAAGGGCGTGGACCGGGTCTTCCATGCAGCGGGGATGACCTCGGTGCGCCCGCGCGATGCCGAGCGCCTGTTCAGTGTCAACGTCGGCGGCACCACGGTCGTGATGGAGGAGTGCCTGCGGGCAGATGTCGGCCGCGTGGTGTTCACCTCGAGCGCCGCCGCGCTCGGTCCCGCCGAACGGGGAGAGACCGCCGACGAGCGGCAGCTGTTCACCGCCGCGCATCTGGGCATTCCCTACGTCAGCTCCGTGCACGAGGCCGAGGGGGTGGCCCTGCGCGTAGCCGCCCAGGGGCTGCCGCTGGTGTGCGTGAATCCCGCCGTCGCGTTCGGCCCGGGCGACGTCCACGTGACCTCGACGCGGCTGGTGCGCAGCTTCCTTCTCGGCAACGTGCCCGCCTTCGCCGACGGCGGGTTAAACGTGGTGGACGTCCGCGACGTGGCCCAGGGCCATCTCCAGGCCGACGCCCTCGGCGCGGTGGGCGAGCGCTACATACTCGGCGGTCGCAACTACACCTTCGATCGCCTGTTCGCCGACCTCGGGCGGCTGACCGGGATCACCCCTCCCGTCAAGGTCCCGCGGGGCCTGGCCGCCGTGGCCACGGGCGTGATGGGTCTGGGGCCCGGGCGCAGCCTGCTCACCCCCGCCGAGGTCGCCGCCGCGAGCCAGTTCTGGACCTACAGCTCCAACAAGGCCAAGCGCGAGCTCGGATTCTCGGCGCGCAACCACGAGGACACGCTCGAGGCGACCGTGGCCTGGTATCAGGACCAGGAGGGCGACCGGATCGCGCGCTCACGCCACTCCCAGGAGCTGCAGTACCGGGCAGCCGGCGCGATGATCGGCGTGGGGGAGGGCATGGCCGCCACCGGGCGCCGGATCCTCGGTGGGCTGGGGCTGCGCCGGCGCTAGGCTCAAGCTGGATGGCAACCCTCTATCGCTGCAAGGCGCCAACCGACCTCGTCTGCCGCTGTGGCCGCGTGGCCCGCAGGTTGCGTGCGGCCGGCATCGAATACGACGAGGTGCGCGTTCCCTTCCTCAAGCGCGACCGCCCCGAGGTCGACGAGCTCACGGGCCAGCGCTGGGTGCCCGTGCTGGTGCACGGCGAAGAGGTCATCCACGACTCCCATCGGATCGTCGAGTACCTCGACCATGTGACCGAGGCGGTCGCCCCGGCTACCGCGGAGCCCGCCTGATGGCCCAACCCGGCAGGCGTCGCGGCCGCGTGGACCGCATCAGGCGCGCAGGCCCCACCGCCAAGCGCGCGTGGCCCGTCGTGCTGATGGCGTGGGAGCGCTGGCAGGCGCTGCCCGAGGCCGACAAGCAGCGCTACCGGCGCCAGGCACGCGAGTACGCCGAGCGGGGCCGCATGGCGCTGATCGACGCGCGCCGCAGGCGCCCCGGCGGGCCCACCCGCTAGGAAGCCATGGCCGTCGGCATCGACCCCGATTCCCAGGCCGCCGATCCGCTGGCAGCCGCGCGCGCGGTTGCGCCGCTGGCCGCTTCGCTTGCCGCCCGCAGCGATCGCGACCGGCGACTCACGCCCGAGCTGGTGCAGGCACTCCGCCAATCCGGGCTCTTTCGGATGCTCGTGCCTGCATCGCTCGGCGGGGGTGAGACCAGCCCGTGGCAGATGGTGACGGCCGTCGAGGAACTCGCTCGCGGGGACGCCGCGGCCGGCTGGTGCGTGTCGGTGGCCGCCACCAGCGGGATGCTGGCCGCCTACCTCGCCCCCGGGCACGCCGCCGAGGTCTTCGGCGATCCGCTCAGTTGCGCGGGAGGGGTATTCGCCCCCAAGGGGCGTGCCACGCCACACGACGACCACGCGCTCACTGTGACCGGACGGTGGTCGTTCGCCAGCGGCGTGCAGCACTGCGACTGGCTGCTCGGCGGCTGCATGGTTGCCGAGGGCGACGACGTGCGCCGGTTGGCCAGCGGCGCACCGGATGTGCGCATGGTGCTCATCCCCGCCGCCCAGGCGCAGGTGATCGACACATGGGCTGTGAGCGGTCTGCGCGGCACCGGCAGCCACGACTTCGCCGTCGAGGCGGTCGAGGTGCCCGCCGCGCGCTCGGTCTCCCTGATCTCCGACGCGCCCCGGGAACAGGGACCGCTGTATACCTTCCCCTCGTTCGGCCTGCTGGCGCTGGCCATCGCCGGCGTGGGCATGGGCATCGCGCGCGGGGCGATCCAGGACCTGGTCGCGCTGGCCGACTCAAAGACGCCGGCCATGGCCGCCCACAGCCTGGCCGAGCAGCCCGACACCCGCGTACGGGTTGCCCGCGCCGAGGCCGACCTGCGTGCCGCCCGGGCGCTCGTGCAGGACGCGGTGGGGCAGGCGTGGGATCAGGCCATCGACGCCGGCGAGGTCGACATCGAACGCCGGGCCGGCCTACGGCTGGCGGCCAGCCACGCGATGGGCCGTGCCGCCTACGTCGTCGACGAGATGTACTCGCTCGCCGGCGGCAGCGCGGTCTACGACAAGAGCCCGCTGCAGCGGCGCTTCCGTGACGTCCACGTGGCCACCCAGCACATGCTGGTCAACCCGTCCACATGGGACTTCGCGGGACGGGTGCTGCTCGGCGCACCCGTGCGCGCCGAGCAGTTCTAAGAGGCGGCGAAGCCGCCGGTCTCGACGCCCGGAGGGCGGCAGGAACATCAAAAGCGCGGCCAGGATGGCCGCAAGGTCTAACCCTTCAGGTTGTTCTCGAGCTGGATGTTGCTCTGCTGGGCGGGCACCTCGTCCTCGGTCAGCTGCTGGGCCGGGGCCGGCTCGTCGTCACCCTCGGGCATCTCGACGTCGAGCAGCTGGGCCAGCTCGCCGTTCTCATACATCTCGATCACGATGTCGCAGCCGCCAACCAGCTCGCCCTTGACGAAAAGCTGGGGGATGGTCGGCCATCCCGACACCCCCGACAGCTCCTCGCGGATGCGCGGGTCGGGCAGGATGTCCAGGGCGGCGTAGCGCACGCCCAGCTGGTTCAGGGCGCCGGAGGTGCGCATCGAGAAACCGCACGCGGGAGCCTCGGGGGTGCCCTTCATGAAGAGCATCACCTCATTCTCCTTGATGGACTGGTCGATGAAGTCACGGATCTCTGCGTTGTCCACGGGGTCAACCTCCCGGAGTCGAAGTCTTGATCGAGAGGGCATGGATCGCGCCGCCCACCTCGTTGCCGAACACGCCGTACACGAGCTGGTGGGACTGGATGCGGCTCAGCCCCTCGAAGCGATCGGACACCACCTCGGCGCGGAAGTGGTCGCCGCCACCCGTCAGATCCTCCACCGCGACGGCGGAGCCAGGGAAGGCGTCCTCGATGCGTCCCTTGAGGTCATCTGCGTTCGGCACACCCTGAAGATAGCGAGCACCGCACCAAGATCTCCGCGTTTTTCCCCAACATTGATCCCATTGCTATCTTTCGTGAAGCATGGTGACGATGACAGAGATCGCGGCGGACAAGGTTCGGGGCTTCCTGACCTCACAGGAGTCCGAAGGCGAAGTCGGCCTGCGGGTCGGGGTTCGCGGCGGAGGCTGCTCCGGATTCCAGTACGCGCTCGCCTTGGACGAGAAGCGCGACGACGACGTGATCTTCGAGCACGAGGGCATTCCCCTCATAGTCGATCCCGCCAGCCTGCGCTACGTCGACGGCTCCCAGGTCGACTACACCGAGAGCCTCATGGGCGCCGGATTCGAAGTGAAGAACCCGAACGTCGTCGCATCCTGCGGCTGCGGCTCTTCGTTCCGCATCGCGGACGAAGATCCAAGCTGCGGCTCTTGACCCGCTAGTCCGGCGCGTTTCCAAGCGACTCCCACAGGTAGACGCACGCCAGCGTCCGGTACGGGCGCCACGGTCGTGCCAGGCGCCTGAGGCGGTCCGGGCTCGGCAGCTTGCGCAGCCCGTAGTTGGTCTCGGCGGCCTTTCGGATGCCCAGGTCGCCCACGGGCAGGATGTCGGGCCGCCCGAGATGGAACATCATGAACACGTCGGCGGTCCACTGGCCGATGCCCTTGACCGCCACCAGCATCTCGGCGGTCGCGCGGTCGTCCAGATCGTCGAGGTGCTCGAGGTCTAGCTCGCCGCTTTGCACGCGTTGGGCGAGGTCTGAGAGGTAGGCGGCCTTCGAATAGGACAGGCCCGCGGCGCGCAGCTGCTCGGGGTCGGTCTCGATCAGCTCGGCCGGCGTTGGGGTGCGTCCCCCGTACAGGTCGCACACCCTCAGATAGATGGTGTGGGCGGCCTTCACCGACAGCTGCTGGCCGGTGATCGAGCGCACCAGCGCGCCGTAGGAGTCCCCGGGCCGTCCGCGCGAGCGCTGGGCCGGGTCCAGAGGGCCTTGGGCA
>JBBRYL010000080.1:0-13560 GCA_038237685.1 Solirubrobacterales bacterium
CAGACCAACGCACCGCAGCCCTCACCGGCTGGCTGGACTTCTACAATCACCACCGCAAACACGGCTCCCTCAGCCACCAGCCCCCGACCAGCCGACTACACCAGCTGAACGGGAACAACCTGATCGGTTCTTACAGCTAGCCCTCCAGGCGGAACGGGTCGCCCGCGGGGGCCTGCTTCTTGGGCGTCGGCGTGGGTGTCGGTGTTGGAGCCGGGGTCGGTGCGGGCGTGGGGGCTGGGGCCGCGGGGGTCTGCTGCTGGGTCGTGCCGGGGGCCTGCGTCGGCGCGGGCTTCGCGGTCGTCGACTTCTTCTTCTGGGGCGGCGCCGGCCTGGGCGCCACCAGCTTCTCGGGCAGCGGCGTGCCGGTGGCGCTCGCCGAACGGGCGGGGTCATACACCGCCAGCTGTCCGTAGAAGCCGGACCGCACGGCGGTGACCGGATCGAGCGCGAACAGCGAACTGATCGAGCGCAGCGCGCCCACCGTGTCGTTGGCCAGCACTTGAAAGCGCAACAGCCTGGTCCACGCATCGGGGTTGTCGGGCTGGCGATTGACGGCCTCGACGAGCAGCGCACCCGCGGCGGCGGACTGGTTGGCGCGCTGAGCGATCGCGGCCTGGGCGAACAACGGCTGAACCGCGAGGGGATCGAGGCGCTTGGCCAGCGCCGCCTTCTCCTCCCCGGCGCGCAGGGCGGAGGGCGTGCCCGATGCAGCACGGCTGAGGGCGTCGCTGCTGAGGCCGGCCGAGATGCTGGGAAGCGCCGCAAGCACCGCCGCGACGGCCGCCAGCGCGGCCCCCCCCGCCAGGATTCCCGCGCGGCCGCCGATACCAGGACGCACGGGGGCCGCCGCGACCAGAGGGCGTGCGCTCAGCAGGCCGAGCACCACCAACACCGGGACGGTCACTCCCGGGATGTCCCAGTCCCAGTCCACCCAGAGATGCAGCGACCACGCGAACGCGCCCGCCAAGAGCGCGACCGCAAAGCCGCGGTCGGTGCCCTCGGCGCGCGCGAGCGTGCTGCGCGCAGCCGCGAAGCCGAGCGCGGCCAGTCCACCGAGCGCGAGCAGCGCGCCGATCACCCCCGTCTCTGACAGAAACTGCAGCGGCACGCTGTGGGGCTGGCGCACCTCGAGCGAGTTGGTGCGGTAGGCGCGGTGGGTGGTGGCGAACGATCCGGCGCCATACCCCGCCACGGGCCGGTCGCGGAACCCGCTGACCGCCTCCGTC
Source organism: Solirubrobacterales bacterium (assembly GCA_038237685.1). Taxonomy (GTDB): domain Bacteria; phylum Actinomycetota; class Thermoleophilia; order Solirubrobacterales; family Thermoleophilaceae; genus JAAYBF01. The sequence goes on from JBBRYL010000080.1 coordinate 1,227, forward strand.
CACCACACCCAGCGGTTGCCGGAGTTGGTGCGCAGTACCCGGGCGGGGTCGTTCTGGCGGTCGAGCTTGGGCTTTGCGAACTCGTCGGCCTGGTGCGAGATCGTGCCACCGATGCCGCGGTCCGACAGCGCGAGGCCCGCGAGGACGACCACGACCACACCGATGGCCGCGACCAGCGCAGCCCGCCGCGCGCGCGCGACCCCCTTCTGCCCTAGCCGCACACGGGCGGCGGCGCGCACCAGAAAGGTGCCGATCACCCCGGCAAGCACGAGCCCGAGCACCAGCGCGCCCAGCAGGATCAGCCCGTCGCCGGTGCGGTCGCCAACCGGCACGCCGTCGGTGGTCAGGTCCGAGAGCGAGAGCACCACGATGGTCGGCGGCAGCATGCCGATCACGCCCGCGGCCAGCGCGGCGGCCAACGGCAGCCGTGCGGGGCCGACCGCGATCACCAGCGCGACGGCCGCCACAGCCACGAGCAACCCGCCGCGCGAGTAGGTGAGCGCCAGCGTGGTGAGCACGAGCACGAGCGACAGCAGGCCGGCCGTCCTGGTGCGGGTCCGATAGGTGGCCTGCGTGGCCACACGCATCGCGATCGGCACGGCCAGCACGCACACCATGGCCAGGGCGTTCCAGTAGTCCAACGGCGCGCGCAGGCGCGAGAAGCGATCGGTGTGGTTGAGGTCGATGAGGCCGCCGACGTGAACCCACGGAAAGAGCTTGCCCCCGAGCGCGTAGAGCGCGATCAGCGTGATCACGCCGAGCAGCGCGACCGCGGCGCGCTCGGCCGCCCGGGGCAGGCTGGAGCCGAGGATGATGCCGAGCGCCACCAGAAGCGCGAACGCCAGCGAGCGGTTGGCCACCTGCCAGCTGTCGTCGGGGGCCACCGACCAGGCGATCGACAACGCGGCCCAGGCGGCGAAACCGACCAGCAGGGCCACGCCCCACTTGGCGGCGGCGGGCACATCGGCGCGCAGGCCTCTGCCGTAGAGCAGTCCGCCCAGGGTCGTAAAGGCGAGCGCCGCCACGACCACCTGAAGTCGGCTCTCCTCGGTTATGCCGATCGAGCCGCTGGCAAACGCTGCGTAGAGGGCCACCACGGCAAGCGCGATGCCGAGCGCCGCGGCCGGGCGCGGAGTGGCCACGGCGACGCGCGGGTGCCCGTTGGACCCGGTCTGCGCATTTGGCTGCGCGACTGCCGGGCGCCGTGTGGTGGTGGCCGCCATCGAGGGTCATTGTTACGCGACACGAGGTCGTAGGGCGCTACCCTGGCCGCGGTGAGGCGCTCGCTTTCAACCGCGGTGGTGGCGCTGGCCATGCTGGTCGTCGCCGCGCCGGCGCTGGCTGGGCCGATCGACGACTATCGCCGCAACGGCTCGATCGATGCCTGCAAGTACAGCGACGGCCAGCTCAAGCAGGGCCTCAAGAACCTGCCGCCCGACGTGGAGCAGTACGCGCCGGGCCTTGCCGACCAGCTCAACGGGGGTCGCGAGGGCTGCAGCTCCGGCGGGTCCAACAACCGGAAGCAGTCCGAGGCCGTGCCGGGGCCAAGCGCGCCCGGCAACGGCGGCGGCGGCGGCGCCACGAGCGGCGGGACGGCCGCGGGGGCGGCCGCGGGGGCGGCCGCGCCGACCGTGCCCGACCCGCCAAGTCCCGTGATCACCGCGCGGCAGCGCCTGGCCGGCGCGGGCTCGACGCGCGTGCCATCCCAGATCGACCAGGGCCCGCCCGGCTGGGTCACGCCGCTGTTGCTGATCCTGCTCTCCGTGGCCGTGGTGATCGCGCTCCTGCGACTCCGCGGCGCGAACCTGGCTCGTTTCACGCGCCCGCTCGGGGCCTCCTTTACGGAGGCCGGCGGCCGCACCTCGGACTCGATGGCCGAGCTGTGGGACCGCGTGCGGCTGGGCCGCTGACCTGACCTACAGGTAGGCCGCAGGCGCGTGTCAAGCGCGCCTGACGTCTAGGGAACCCTCGATCACGGTTTCGGTGGCCCCTCCGACCCATACCCCGCGATCGTCGCGGGTCACGTGTACGCGCCCCGCGCGCCCCAGCGCGGTTCCCTGGCGGGCTACGTAGGGGGCTTCCAGGTGGCCGCTATCGGTCAGCCATTGCGCCAGCGACGCGTTCAGGCTCCCGGTCACGGGGTCCTCATGCAGCGCGCCGTCCTTTGGAAAGAAGGCGCGCACCTCGATCGCCTCCTCGGCACCCGGCGCGCTCGGGCCGACCACGCCGATGTCCTGCTCCATGAACGTGGGCTCGATGGCCAGCACGTCCTCGGCAGACGCCAGCAGCACCGCGAGCCAGCCCGGGCCGTTGTCCACCCACTGGGAATCGACCACCCCATCGTCGGCGATCCCGAGCGCGGCCACAACGTCAGCCAGCAGCTCGGCCTCCAGAGGACCGCTGCGGGTGACCGGCGGCGCGGCGAACGCGAGGCCGGCGTCGGTGCGGCGGATGTCCACCAGACCAGCACCGCATTGCTGCACGATCCGGTCGTGGTCGGCCGGAACCCCGCCGGCCTCCAGCCACGCGTGCAGGTGCCGAGCGTCGGGTGGCCCGCGAACGGCAGCTCGAGCGTCGGCGTGAAGATCCGCACGCGGTAGTCGGCATCCGTCGTGGTCGGCGGCAGCACGAACGTCGTCTCGGAGAGATTGGTCCAGTTGGCGAAGTGGGCCATCGCCGCGTCGTCGATCCCATCCGCGTCGAGCACCACCGCGACCGGGTTGCCGCTGAACGGCCCGGAGCCGAACACGTCTACCTGTGCGAAGCGGCGCGCCGTCACGACACGTCGCGCGAGAAGGTCTTTCCGTTCTCCATCGGCCGGTAGATCTGCTTGAAGTCGAAGGCGTAGTCGAAGTCCTCCTTCTCGTAGGCCTGCGCGCCCTCGATGTCCACGTTGTGCACGATCACGAGCTCCTCGCTGACGCGGGAGGCCTGCAGCAGGCAGATGCCCGACGGCGCCCAGATGCCCGACCCGCCCCAGAACGACGCGCCGGTCACGCCGTGTGCCCCGACCGCGTTGCAGGCGATGGTCCAGAACTGGTTGGTGGCCGAGGACGCCGGCATCACCTTGTCCCACAGATCGCCGTAGTAGTGATCGGTACGCAGGTTCATGCCCGGGTAGTCGCGCCCGCCCGCGGCGCGCCATGAGGCCATCTGGACGACGGCGTCGACCTCCTCGACCATCGCGTACTCGCGCAGCAGCTCGCTGAACAGGTAGTCGTAACACGTGGTGAAGCCGAGCCGGCCGTGAGGGGTGTTGATCACGAGGCGGTCGTCGCGGCCGCTGTCGGTGTAGTCCTTCTCGATCCCCGGAAGGAACACCTTGTCGTAGGTGTTCTCGTTGGCCAGGTAGTCGCTCTTGCCGTCGATTGCGAAGCTGCGGTTGAGAAAGCGCTCGCTGTCGTTGCCGCCAACGGCGGTCAGGTTGTTCAGCAGCACCATCTCGAGGTCGTCGCCGATCAGCGGGGCCAGCTCGGAGTCGATCCACTCCTTGTTGGCCTCGGTGACCGCCGTGTGCATGTAGTCGAGGCAGTCCTCGCGCGCATCCCAGAAATAGCCCGACAGGCAAAACTCGGGGAACACCGCCACGTTCACGCGGCGCTCCTTGAACACCTTCACGGCTCGCAGGATCTTGTCCTTGTTGGCCTCGAGGTCGGGCACCTCGGCGTGGATGTTGGCGAGACCCACCGAGAGCTTTGACTCGTCGTCGCAGTAAGTGCGCTCGGCGATTAGGAACTCGTCGATCTTCTCCATCGACCGGACTGTATGGCGGATCCCACGAGGACTGCATCACGCCGCGCCCGGGCAAGTAGAGCCAACCGGCCGGCCGCGGGGCCAGCCAGCCAAAGACAGGAGAGCGATGTCGACGAAGGCCATGCCGTACGAGCACCTTGGCGAGGCGCTCGCCACCGACTACTTCTTCGTCCGCGAGCAGTTCGACGACGAGCAGTGGAACCTCTTCATGGAGACGCGGCGGTTCGTTGACCACGAGGTGCTGCCGGTGATCAACGACTTCTGGGAGAAGGAGGAGCTGCCCTGGGATCTGATGCGCCGCCTGGCCGAGCTCGGCCTGCTCGGCGAGGACATCCAGGGCTATGGCTGTCCCGGCATGAGCCCGCTCGCGCGCGGCCTCGTGAACATGGAGCTGCACCGCGGCGACGGCAGCCTCGGCACCTTCCTCGGTGTGCAGTCGGGCCTCGCGATGAAGTCGATCGCCATGCACGGCTCCGAGGAGCAGAAGGAGCGCTGGCTGCCCGCGATGGCCGACATGGACAAGATCGGGGCCTTCGCGCTCACCGAGCCCGAGCACGGCTCGGACTCCATCGCCCTCGAGTGCAGCGCCCACCGCGACGGCGACACCTGGGTGCTCAACGGCGCCAAGCGCTGGATCGGCAACGCCTCGATCGCCGACGTGACTGTGGTCTGGGCCCGCGACGACGAGGACGGCGAGGTCAAGGGCTTCCTCGTGGAGGGCGACAGCGACGGCTTCACCGCAACCACCATGACCGGCAAGGGCGCCTCCCGGGCCATCTGGCAGGCCGACATCACCCTCGAGGACGTCAAGGTGCCCGAGGCCAGCCGGCTGCCCGAGGCGTCGTCGTTCAAGCACACCGGCGCGGTGCTCATGTCCACCCGCACCTCGTGCGCGTGGTCGGCACTGGGCCACGCGGTGGCCTGTTACGACGCCGCTCTGGCCTACTCCAAGCAGCGCGAGCAGTTCGGAAAGCCCCTGTGCTCGTTCCAGATCGTGCAGGACCGCCTGGTCAGGATGCTTGCCGAGGTCACCGGCATGCAGCTCTACTGCATGCAGCTCGCGCGGCTCGAGGAGGCCGGCCGCCTCTCACCGACGATCGCCGGCCTGGCCAAGCTCAACAACACGCGCAAGGCGCGCGAGGTGATCGCCACCGCACGCGACCTGATGGGCGGCAACGGGCTGCTGCTGGAGAATCATGTGATCCGCCACATGGGCGACATCGAGGTGATCCACACCTACGAGGGCACAGAGACCATGCAGACCCTGATCGTGGGCCGCGACATCACCGGCGTCGGGGCGTTCGTCTGAGCGGGGGTGGCGGCCTACTCCCCTTTCGGCTCGTAGCGGTGATGCAGGATCAGGAAGTTGCCGTCGGGATCTGAGAAGTAGGTCTGGTGGCACACGCCGGAGTCGACGATGTCGCCCTGGAACTGGACCCCGCGCGACTCGAGCTCCTCGCGCGCGGCCGCGACGTCGTCGACCTGGAAGGCGATCGGACCGCTGTTCGACGACGGCGCCTCCTTGGCCACCTTGCTGAAGTCGAACGCGGCCACCGTCAGGTTGCCGGCGTCGAATTCCGCGCCGTCCACCTTGCCGTAGCGGGCGGTGCACGGCAGGCCGAGCGTGTTCTCGTAGAAGTCGACGCTGCGCTCGATGTCGGTGGTAGGCACCATCGCGAAGTCGACGCCGGTGATCAGTTTGCTCTCGGTGTTCATCGCCTGGGAATCTAACCGCCGCAACTCCCGCGTGTGTAGCGAGTTCATGACCCCGTGATCAACCAGCTGAGGAGCCACATGCGCCTGCCCATCGCCATCGCCATCGTGGCGGCCATCCTGACCGCGGCAGCGCCAGCGTCGGCTCGGTCGAACCCGTACACGCCCGGCCAGGCCTGCGGCGCGGGCTACACCGTGGTGCGCTCCCATCCGCTCACCGCCAACAGCAACCACAACGTGCTGCTGGCCACCTCCTATCTGCTCTACAACCGCTCCAAGGGCAACAACTGCGCGGTCACGATGAAGAACCGGGCGATCGGCAGGGCCACCTACACCACCGCGACGATCAAGAAGAAGAGCGGCAATCCCTACGACGCCGTCACCGACCACGGCTACTTCAAGTACTTCGCCGGGCCCGTGTACGTGCACGCGGTGCGCACCTGCGTGAAGTACGGCGCCGCGGTGTCCCAGCCGGTCGGGCGCGCGTTCAACCCCTCCTACTTCACGACCTTCTACAGCAGGTTCACAGCCTGCACGTAGGCGCGGCCGGGGTGCCGACCCCCGGCCCTCCGATACTTGCGGGTGTGGTGATGTCACCCACCTTCCGCAGCGCCGGCGTGTACCCGTCGAGCCCTACGAACATCACGTGGGTGATCGACGCGTCCGGCCGCAGCGCCGGCTCGATGATCGCGCGATAGAAGCCCTCGAACGCGACACCCTCCCAGCGCAGGCCGGTGGCCGACCAGCCGGCCACGCAGTGAAAGTCGGCGGTCAGCTCGCGGCGGGGGAGCTCCGCGAGGGCGGCCAGCGGCAGCTCGAACGGAGCGGTCACCGCGCCGGAGATCTTGATGACGGGATGGTCGGGCACTGCGGGCGGGGGCACGGCGAAGTGCGTGCCAAAGCGCGGGAACCCGTCGATCGCGTGCTGGCCGGGCGGGAGCGTCATGCCGCGACCCTCCGCCACATCCGCTCGATGTCGCGCAGCATCGGCGGGTAGACCACCAGGTGCCGAAACGGCGCGATCGCGGCCATGTATGCGGCCCCGAGCATCCCGTTGGGCTTCACCAGGACGGCCATCTGCCCGCGGTAGCCGCCGGAGCCGTCGGGCACCCAGCCCAGGTGCAGCACGCCGTGCACGGTCTGGTTGGCGATCTCCAGCGCACACTCGTCGTCGGTCAGATACAGCGGGGAGAAGGGAGCCTGGTCGGGGTCCGGGCCCGATGGACCGTCGCGCAGGTCGGCCGGCAGGCGGTCGCGCAGCGTGGGCACCCGCGCGCCGAGACCGGTATCCGGCTTGTCGAGCCCCAGCAGCTCTCCGATGTTCCATCGGATCGCAACCAGCGTGCGCGCCGCGGTCGAGGATCCCTGCCCCGGGTCGAACGACGCGAACACCTCCACCAGCCGGGGAAAGTGTCCGGTCCGCCCGGCGTGGGCAACGCCCACACGTCCTCCACGCGGAAGTCGGGCGCGATCTCGTGGATGCGCCAGGGGCGGGAGGTATGGGCTGAGGTCGGTAGCGTCATCTCTTCGCCGCCATCCATACGGCAGCGTATCCATACGGTAGTGTATGGATACAGGTCCGTCAACGATGGCCGCCCCCACCCGCACACCACGCACGAGCTGGATCGAGGAGGGACTGCGGGCCCTTGCCGCCGGCGGCCCCGACGCGGTCCGGATCGAGACGCTTGCCCAGGCCCTCGGCGTCAGCAAGGGCGGCTTCTACTGGTTCTTCGACGACCGCCCCGCCCTGCTCGAGGAGATGCTCGACACCTGGGAGCGCGTGATGCTCGACGACGTGATTGAGCGCGTCGAGGGCGAGCCCGGAGACGGCCGGGCCAAGCTGCGGCGGCTGTTCACGCTCGCCGGCTCGATCGAGGACCTGCTGCCGATCGAGCTCGCCGTTCGCGACTGGGCCCGGCGCGACAAGGCGGTCGCCAAGCGCCTCAGGCGCGTCGACAACCGTCGGATGACCTACATGCGCTCGCTCTTCGGCGAGTTCTGCGAGGACAGGGACGATGCCGAGGCCCGCAGCATGCTCGCCTTCTCGCTGTTCGTAGGCAGCAACTTCGTGGCGGCCGAGCACGGGGGCAAGTCGCGCACCAAGGTGATGCGGCTCGCGACCGAGCGGCTGCTCAGCGAGTCCTGGGGCTGACGGGCCGCCGGCGCCCGGAGGCGTCGTGGGGGGGCGACTAACGTCGAATACCCGTCCACCGAGGAGCAGAGATGAAGATCGGAATCGTCGGCGCAGGCAACATCGGCAGCGCACTGGCCGAGGCGCTTCAGCCCACCGAGCACGAGGTGCGGATCGCCAACTCGCGCGGTCCCGACACCCTCACCGAGCTGGCCGAGCGCACGGGCGCCACGCCCGTCGAGGCCGCCGCCGCCGCCGAGGGCGCAGACATCGCCGTGGTCACTGTCCCGATGGCGGCCGTGGCCGACCTGCCAGACGACCTCCTGACCGGCGCCGCGCCCGATGTGGCGTTGCTTGACACCAACAACTACTACCCGGGGCGCGACGGCAAGCTGTCTGAGATCGAGGACGGCAAGACCGAGAGCCGCTGGGTCTCCGAGCAGCTGGGCCACGAGGTGGTCAAGGCCTTCAACGGGATCTTCGCCGCCGACATCATCGGCACCGCCAAGCCCGCCGGCGCACCCGAGCGCCGTGCACTCCCCGTCGCAGGCGACGACGCCGCGGCCAAGCAGCGGGTCATGGCCCTGGTCGACGAGCTCGGCTTCGACCCCGTGGACGCCGGCTCGATCGACGAGTCCTGGCGCCAGCAGCCCGGCTCGCCGCACTACACCTTCGAGCTGACCGCTTCCGGGCTCCGGGACGCCCTGGACCAGGCCAGCCCCGCGCGTGCGGAGGAGTGGCGCGCCGGCTAGGCGGGCGCCGTCACCGCCGAGCAGCTAGGCGACCTGGCCGAGCGCCGCCCTCAGCGCTCCGCCACGTAGTGGCGCGCTCGGCTGCCCGGGTCCGTCCACACTCGCATGACCCGCTGGGTGGTCGGGTCCACGAACCGCTCGGTGGTGGGCAGCCAGTGGGCCTGTGCCGCCAGGGACTCGCCATGGCGGTTGCGCCACCAGCCACCACGGCGCGCCTCGGGCACGTGCTCGCGCGGGAGCTGGGGCAGGTCGGCCAGCGCGCCCTCGACGTCGGCACCGTCGTAGAGCACGGTCAGGCGGCGGTCGAGCTCGTCGGCCTCGATGTGCTCGGCCACGTAGTGGCGACCGAGCTCCAGAGCAACCGCCTCGCGGTCCACGTCAGCCGAGCTTGACCGCGGTGCCATACGCCAGGATCTCGGTGAGGTTCTGGCCCATCTCGGAGGAGTCGAACCGGACCGCGACGATGGCCTGCGCGTTCATCAGGTGCGCGTTGGCCACCATCCGGTCCACCGCGTGACGGCGGGAGTCCTCGAGCACTTCGGTGTACTGCGACACCTCGCCCTTGCGCATCGCGCTGAAGCTCGCGGTGAAGCCTTTTACGAAGCCCATGGATCGCACGACCAGGCCGAAAACCAAGCCGAGGCTCTCCATCGGTGGGCTCCCGGGCAGCTCCAGCGCCGTGGTGATAGGGATGTCGGTGTGGATCGGTTCGCTCATGGCTCTCAGTATGCCCCGGTTAGCCCCTCACGATTCCTCGGCCACGCCCGCAAACGCCGACCACAACATCTAGTGCCTTCCGCAGGATTTCACCACTACCCGTAGTAGAATGAAGGCAGTGCGCTGCCCGTTCTGCTCATTCGACTCGACTCGCGTGGTGGACTCGCGTCTGGCCGACCCGGGTGACTCGATCCGCCGCCGCCGCGAGTGCGCGAGCTGTGGCAATCGGTTCACCACGCATGAGCGGGCGGAGGAGGTGCCGATCGACGTGGTCAAGCGCGACGGCACGACGCAGCGATTCGATCGCCGCAAGCTGCTTCGAGGGCTCGTGCGGGCGGCCGGTGGCCGGCCCGTGGGAGGCGAGCAGCTCGAAGGGCTTGCGGACTCGATCGCCGCGGAGGTGCGCCGCGGAGGGGCCACGGTGACCGCCGAGCAGATCGGCGACCTGGCCGAGCGCGGCCTCGCGCGGCTCGACCCGGTCACCGCGATTCAGTTCGCCTCGGTCTATCGCCGCATCGCCGATCTGGGCGAGCTCGAAGCGGTTGTGCGGAAGTTGCGGGATGACCCCGCGCCGGGGGTCGACCAGATGCCCCTCGAACCCATAGATCTGTCCGACCCGAAGAGCAGCATGGCCTCCCCCGTCGCTCCCTCGACGGGCCCCCAAAACAGACCAGACACAGCCGAGGAGATGTCGTAGATGCCTGACAGCCGTAGCACCGCCGCAGCCGAGATCAACACCGACGGGGTATCCGTCGCGCGGCGGTATACGGAACCCGGGCTGCATCCCTTCGACGCCGTGGAGTGGGAGATCCGCGACGCCGTCATCGGCAACCCGGAGAAGCCGGTCTTCGAGCAGCGCGGTCTGGAGTTCCCGCTCACCTGGAGCCAGAACTCGACCAACATCGTCGCCCAGAAGTACTTCCGCGGCCGGCTCGGCTCCGACGAGCGCGAGTCAAGCGTCAAGCAGATGATCGGCCGCGTGTCGGGCACCATCGCCGGCTGGGGCCGCGACTCCGGCTACTTCGCCACGCCCGAGGACGCCGACACCTTCGAGGCCGAGCTCACCCACATCCTTCTCCACCAGATCGCGGCGTTCAACTCGCCGGTCTGGTTCAACGTCGGCTTCGAGGAGCACCCGCAGTGCTCGGCCTGCCAGCCCTACCACGCGCTCGTGTCCACTCCAGAAGGAATGGTTCCCATCGGGGATCTCGTGACCGAGGATCAAGTCGGTCGTGAGGTCTACGACGCCAACGGCGTCACCCGCGTGATGGCCGTGAAGGACAACGGCGTGAAGCCGGTGTACCGGGTCCGCCTGCGCAACGGCCAGTTTGTCGAGGCGACCGCCGATCATGTGGTCAAGGCCGCGCGCGAGCGTCGCACCGAGCCGCAGTGGCTTCGTGTGGATGAGCTCGAAGCCGGCATGCGGATGCATCTTCACCCGCACCGAGCCAAGGTGGCGGCGCCCGCGCTCGTGGCGGCGGGGACGGGCGATGGGCTCCCCGAGACCGACGAGCCGGACGCCGCCGACCGCGTGGCCGTCGCCGAGGCGGCGCTGGCCGGATGGCTGCAGGGCGACGGCTTCGTGGGTCAGTACGACCACGGCACGAATCGCTCGCTGACCATCGAGTTCCAGGTCGCCAACGACGACGAGTACGCCTGGATCATCGAGAACCTCGACATCGCCATGCCGGAGCTACACCGTCACGTCCGCGACGCGGACACGCAGGAGACGCGCGTGCAGCGGATCCGTCTCTACGGAGAATGCCTCCGGGACTTTGTTGAGCGCTGGCAGCTGCTTGGGCGCCGGCACGACATCCGCGTGCCCCAGCGCCTGTGGACGGCTTCGCACGACGAGATCTCTGCCTACCTGCGCAGCGTCTTTCAGGCAGATGGCTACGTGACCGTCCGGCGGGAGAACGGTCAGGAAGCCGGTCGGGTCGGCTTCGCGGTGATCTCGGAGCGCTGGACCGAGGACATCCAGCTCTTGCTCAACGTGCTCGGCATCTACTCCCGCCGCTTGCACAAGCAGGAGCCGCGTCATGACCGCTCTGATCTGCACGAGATCGCAATCTCCATCGGCTCCGAGCGCGCTCGTTTCGCCGAGTTGGTCGGCTTCGTGTGTGGGTCCAAGCGAGCCAAGCTCAGCGAGTCGCTGAGACTGCGCGGCCTCAAGGCCTGCCCTGACTTGCGCGAGGAGCAGATCGTCGCGATCGAGCCGCTCGGCGAGATGAACGTCTACGACATCCAAACCGAGTCTGGCGAGTACCTGTCCAACAACGTCGCCGTGCACAACTGCTTCATCCTCAGCGTCGAGGACACGATGGAGTCGATCCTCGGGTGGAACACCAAGGAGGGCAAGATCTTCCGCGGCGGCTCGGGCGCGGGCATCAACCTGAGCAACATCCGCGGCTCGATGGAGCACCTGTCCAAGGGCGGCACCGCCTCGGGCCCGGTCTCCTTCATGCGCGGCGCCGACTCCTGGGCCGGCACGATCAAGTCCGGCGGCAAGACCCGCCGCGCGGCCAAGATGGTCGTGCTCGACGTCGACCACCCCGACGTCCTGGACTTCGTCTGGTGCAAGGCGCGCGAGGAGGAGAAGGCGGCCGCGCTGCGCGACGCCGGCTTCGACATGTCGATCGACGGTGACGGCTTCACCTCGATCCAGTACCAGAACGCGAACAACTCTGTGCGTGTGTCCGACGAGTTCATGGACCGCGCCGACAAGGGCGAGGAGTGGGAGTTCACCGCCCGAAAGGATGGCGAGGTCGTAGACACCCACGACGCCGCCGACGTTCTGCGCCAGATCTCCGACGCCGCCTGGCGCTGCGCCGATCCGGGCATGCAGTACGACACCACGATCAACGAGTGGCACACCTGCCCCAACTCGGGCCGGATCAACGCCAGCAACCCGTGCTCGGAGTACATGCACGTGGACGACTCGGCCTGCAACCTCTCCTCGATCAACCTGATGAAGTTCCGCCTCGACGACGGCACGTTCGACACCGAGGCCTTCGAGCACACGGTCGACGTGATGATCCTCGCGCAGGAGATCGTGGTCAGCCCGTCGAGCTACCCAACGGAGGAGATCGGCAAGAACGCGCGTGACTTCCGCCAGCTCGGGCTGGGCTACGCCAACCTGGGCGCGCTGCTCATGTCCGAGGGCCTGCCCTATGACTCCGACGAGGGCCGCGCCATGGCCGGCGCCTTCACCGCGCTGATGACCGGCCGCGCCTACCGCGAGTCGGCCCGGGTGGCTGCCGCGATGGGC
>JBBRYL010000081.1:0-13527 GCA_038237685.1 Solirubrobacterales bacterium
AGTCATCGGGGCACGTTACCCACGTGTTACTCACCCGTTCGCGGCTCTGCCCCAGGGCAAGCCCTGGTTCGTCGCTCCACTTGCATGTGTTAAGCACGCCGCCAGCGTTCGTCCTGAGCCAGGATCAAACTCTCCGTGAAAGACCTGCTGTGATCCGCCACCCGAGGGCGACGGCGTCACTGTCCTCAATGGAAAGCTGTCGATCTCCGAACTTCGCGGGCGCCGCGTACACATGGCGACGCACCTCGGACTCGACGGGTTTCACTTCTTGTACTCAGTTATGCCCTCCACCCCACGGCGAACCGTGCATGGAGGGTCGAACCTCTGGACTCGACCAAGAGCTCAGAGAGCCCTCGATCGAACATGCTGCTGAGTTTTCAAAGACCGTCTCGCTCTCCGCGCGGGGATTCCGCTTGGCTAACGACGCTTCCCGCATGAAAAAGGCCTCCGCAGAGGCCTGCAGGCTCTGGCTCCGTCCGAAGACGAAGAATCAGCGCCAGGCCATCTCCGTGGTGGTCTGAATCATCCGGGGTCCGGCAGTATAGCGCTGCGCCGGCGGAATGGAAGATCGCTTCCTAAACGACGTTGAGGCGGCGAAAACGGCGCTTGCCCAGCTGGAGCACCTTGCCGTGGAGCGCCCGGGCGTCGAGGTCCAGGGAGCCGCTTGGGACGGGCTCGCCGTTGAGCTTGACGCCGCCCTGGGCGAGCAGTCGCCGACCCTCGGAGCCCGAGACCCCGAACGCATCGCGCAGCAGTGCCGGCATGTGCACGTGCCCGCCCTCCCCGATGACATCGATGCTCTCGACGTCATCGGGGATGGTGTGGGCGACGTGCAGCCGGTCGAAGTGGCCCTCCGCCGCCTCTGCGGCGCCATCGCCGTGGAACCGTGCGGTGAGCTGCCGCGCCATCGCGCGCTTGGCCTCGATCGCCGGCCGGTCGCCGTCGAGCGGCTCGTCGAGCAACAGGTCGTAGTAGGTGCCCATAGCGGCGTCGGGGACCCGCATGAGCTTGCCGAAGATCTCCTCTGGCGGCTCGGTGACCCCGACATAGTTGCTCAAGGACTTCGACATGCGCCGCTCGCCGTCGGTGCCAGGAAGGATGGCGGTGGTCAGGATCGACTGCGAAGGCTGTCCGTAGGCCTGCTGCACATCGCGGCCGAGCAGCAGATTGAATTTCTGGTCGGTGCCGCCGAGCTCGACGTCGGCCTGTACGGCAACCGAGTCATACCCCTGCAGCAACGGGTAGAGCAGCTCGAGGATCGAGATCGGCTCCTGACGCGACCAGCGCCTTGCGAAGTCGTCGCGCTCGAGGATCTGGGCTGCCGTGGCAGTCCGCACGAGCGCGAAGAGCTCTTCCATGCTCATGTCCAGCCACTCGCTGTTGCGCCGCACCTCGGTGGCTTCGGGATCGAGGACGGCGAACGCCTGGCGCCGGAAGGTCTCGGCATTTGAGTCGATCTCGGCCCCCGAGAGGATCGGGCGGACGCTGGACCGCCCGCTGGGGTCTCCGACGCGGGCGGTGTAGTCGCCGACGATGAGCACGACGGTATGGCCGAGGTCCTGGAATTCCCTGAGCTTGCGCAGGACCACGGTGTGGCCCAGGTGGATGTCCGGCGCCGTGGGGTCGATGCCGAGCTTCACTCGCAGCGGCCGGCCTAGCTCGAGCTGGGCCTCCAATGCATTGTCGGGCAACGCCTCCACGGCATTGCGGGTGAGGAAGCGGGCCGCCTCTCCCGCGCTTTGCGACATGGCCCCAATGCTAGACTGCCGCCGCGTCGCTCAGAGGAGCCGAATGCCTCGCATTCTCCGCTCCATAGGCCCATCCCGCCCCGCGCCCATGCTCGGGAGCTCGGTGGTGCCGGCTGGTCCGCCGGACCGAAGCGTATGTCAGAGCCGCCCACCACACTCACGCCCTCGCACGTCCCGGAAGGCGACGCGGCTGAGGGTCCGCCAGGCTCCAAGCCTCCCCGCGCGCGCCCGAAGGTCAAGAAGCTCAGGCTGCTCCTGATCCTGGCCGGCCTCTCGATCCTGGCGATGGTGTCGACGGTGTTCGGGATGATGATGGCGGTCGCCAGCGACCTGCCCCAGCTGGAGAACCGCGCCGAATACCGTCGCGCCGCGAACTCGACCCTGCTCGCCGAGGCCACCGGCAAGGGCAAACGGCACGAGGACCTGGCCAAGCTGACCGGCGACCAGAACCGGATCCTGCTCAAGGAGCCAGACATCTCCGCCAACATGGAGAACGCCGTCATAGCCATCGAGGACCGGCGTTTCTACCAGCACGACGGCGTCGACTACCGCGGGATCGGGCGCGCCCTCAGCCAGGACATCCTCCACCGGGGCGCCGTCCAGGGTGGCTCGACAATCACCCAGCAGTTCGTGAAGAACGCTCTGGCCGCCCAGTCCAACCGTTCGGTTTTCCAGAAGCTGCGCGAGGCCGCGCTGGCCTACCACCTCGAGCGCAAGTGGACCAAGCAGAAGGTTCTCACCCAGTATCTGAACAGCATCTACTTCGGAAACGGCGCCTACGGCGTCGAGGCCGCCGCGCGCACCTACTTCGGTGGCAGCGCGGCCGAGACCGACCCCGCCACGGGGCTCCAGTCAAGCTCCGCGACCGCAAACGGGGCACGCGACGCCAGCCTGAAGGTCCGGGCGGCGCGCAACCTGCGGCCGGCGCAGGCGGCCCTGCTGGCCGGGATCATCGCGTCGCCGTCGCTGTATGACCCGGTCGACAACCCGCGCAAGGCCAAGCAGCGCCGCAACGAGGTGCTCTCGCGCATGCGCGACCAGGGGATGATCACGGCGTCGCAACTGCGCGACGGCCTGGCCGAGGCCCTTCCAAGTGAGCGCGACGTCACCCCGCCGCGGCCCGAGTCCCAGCAGCCATACTTCACGAGCTGGCTGACCCAACAACTGGTGGACCGGTACAAGGCCCCGGCGGTGTTCAGCGGCGGCCTCGACGTCCAGACCACGCTCGACCCCGAGTTGCAGGCGGCCGCCCAGAAGGCGATCGAAGGACGGCTCTCGGGCGTCGGTCCCAGTGCCTCGCTGGTGGCCATCGACAACAAGACGGGCAAGATCCGCGCGATGGTCGGTGGCACCGACTACGACACCCGGCCGTTCAACCTCGCCACCAACGGGCACCGACAGCCGGGGTCCGCGTTCAAGCCGTTCACGTTGATACGAGCACTCGAGGACGGCGTCAGTCCCGACCAGACCTTCACGTCGCAGAAGAAGTCTTTCCCGGTGCCCGGCTCCCCCGGCGAACACTTCAACGTGAACAACTACGCCGATGAGTACGCCGGCGTCGCGTCGCTGGCGTCGGCAACCACGACCTCGGACAACTCGGTCTATGCGGAGCTCGGGCTGAAGACCGGCACCAAGCGGATCGCCGCGTTGGCCCAGCGAATGGGGATCCGCACCAAGGTCTCCGACAACCCCGCCATGACGCTCGGCGGCCTCAAGGATGGCCTGACACCGCTCGAGCTGGCCTACGCCTACAGCACGATCGCGAACAAGGGCAGGCGCGTGACCGGGTCGCTTGCGGCGTCACCAGATGGGCCCGTGGCCATCGACAGCGTCAAGGGCGGCGGCCGCGACGACGTGAACAAGACCACGAGCCAGCGGGTGTTCCCGGACAAGGTCGGCGAGGTGGCACAACAGCTACTGGCCGGCGTGGTGGCAAGCGGCACCGGCAAGGCGGCCCAGATCCCCGAGTTCGCCGCGGGCAAGACGGGCACGACCGAGAACTACGGCGACGCCTGGTTCGTGGGCTTCAACCGCGACATCACCGTCGCGGTATGGGTGGGCTATCCAGACAAGCTCACCCCGATGAAGACCGAATACCACGGTGGTCCCGTGGCGGGCGGCACGTTCCCCGCCGAGATCTGGCACGACTTCATGATCAGCTTCCTCTCGGTGCGCGATCGTCGCGGCGCCGAGCGCGGCAAGAATCCCGGCGCAGCCGATCAGACCACGGTCCCCGCGGCGCCGACCCCGGTGGCACCCCAGCAGGGTCAGACGGCCGCTCCCCAGCCGAGTGCCTCGGCGCCAACCACAACGCCGCAGCAGTCGGCGCCGAAGCAGCAGACACCCCAGCAGCAGGCCCCCGCGCCCACCCAGCCGGCCGCGCCTCAGCGCCGGACGCCCGCGCCTCAGACGCGCGCCCCGGGCGCCAGCCCCGGCGGCGGCGCCCCGGGTGGCGGGGCCGCACCGAACTAGCGCGCCCGCCGCGGCGACCGCATCGCAGGTGGACGCGGGCGCGACACGCAGTCGCTGGCGCGGTCGCAGAACCGCCAGGGCAGCTCGACGGCCTTCGTGATGCCGACGCGCTCTCCGGCGACGATGTCGGGCGCGTCGTCGCCGGCGGGCCGCGCGTTGACCTCGATGGGCCCGTCCAGCCGGCTGCCGTTGAGGCCGAGCCCGATTCCCAGCGCCTGGGCGAGCTTGCCGGGCCCGCTGCAGAGCTCCGTGCGCCGGTCGCGGCCCCGGCGGCGGGCCATCAGCGCCTCACCGTCGAGCGGTTCAAGCGCGCGCACCAGCACGGCCGCGCCGATGCCTTCGGCCTCCGCCACCGCGTTGAGCATGGCGTGAATGCCATAGGAGCGGTAGACGTAGGCGAGGCCGGGTGGGCCGTGCAGCACCCGTGTGCGCTCCGTAAGGCCCACGTACGCGTGACAGGCGGGCTCGCTGTGGTGGTAGGCCTCGGTCTCGACGATCCGCCCTGACGTCTCGCCGTGACAGACGATGCATCCGACCAGGTCGCGCGCGACCTCGACCACCGGCCGGAAGTAGAAGTCCTCGCCGAGGGGACCTGAGGAAGCCTTGCTCACCCGGGGGAGTCGACGATGCGGCGCGCCTGCGCCAGCTGCTCGCGCAGCCGCACCGTGGCAGTGCCGCCCTCCGACGCCTTCGACTCCAGCCATGCGCCGTCGCGCAGCAGGTCGTAGAAGGCGCCGTCGAGCTCCGGAGACAGCTCGGCGAGCTCCTCTATGGTGAGCTCCGACAGGGTGCGGCCGCTTTCGACGGCGGTCCGCACAAGCGTCCCGACGATCCCGTGCGCCGTGCGGAACGGGACGCCACGCTTCACCAGCAGATCGGCGACGTCGGTGGCCGCGGGGAACTCGTCAGACGCGGCCGCGGCCATGCGCTCCCGGTCGAAGGTGATCGTGGCGAGCATCGCGTTGGCAACCTCAAGGCACAGCTCCACGGTGTCGATCGCGTCGAAGAGCTGCTCCTTGTCCTCCTGGAGGTCCTTGTTGTAGGTGAGCGGGAGGCCGTGGAGCACGCCGTGCAGGGTGGTGAGGCGCCCGACCACGCGCGGGGCCTTGGCCCGCAGCAGCTCTGCCGCGTCGGGGTTCTTCTTCTGGGGCATGAGGCTCGAGCCCGAGGCGAACCGGTCGGCCACCTCGCAGAACCCGAACTCCTCGCTTGACCAGATGACCAGCTCGCCTCCCAGCTGGGACAGGTGCGTTGCGCACGTGGCGGCTGCCGAGAGGTAGTCGAGGATGAAGTCCCGGTTCGAGACCGCGTCGAGCGAGTTCTCGGAGATGCCGCCGAAGCCGAGCTCCTGGGCGACGAACATCCGGTCGGTGCCGAAGTTGACACCGGCCAGGGCGCCCGCGCCGAGTGGGAGGTCGTCGGTTCCCGTCATGCAGAAGCGAAACCGCTGGAGGTCGCGACGGAACTTCCAGAAGTAGGCGAGCAGGTGGTGCGCGAGGTAGACCGGCTGGGCCCGCTGGAGGTGGGTGTAGCCCGGCATCGGCCAGTCGAGATGGGCCTCGGCGAGGTCGACGAGCGTGACCATCAACTTGCGCACCAGCTCCTGGGCCCCGAGCGTGTGGGCGCGCACCAGCATCGCAACGTCGGTGGCCACCTGGTCGTTGCGCGAGCGCGCGGTGTGCAGCTTGGCGCCGGCGTCGCCGACGATCTCGGTGAGCCGTCGCTCGATCGCCATGTGGACGTCCTCGTCGCCGGGCAAGATCGCGAAGCGGTCGTGCTCTACCTCGGTACGCACCTGGTTGAGTCCGCGCTCGATGGCCGCAAGATCCTCGGCCGAGATGATGTCGGAGTGGGCCAGCATGCGCGCGTGGGCGAGCGATTGCTGGATGTCGTAGGGCGCCAGCCTGAAGTCGAAGCCCACCGAGGTGTTGAGCGCCTTAAACAGCGGATCCTGGGGCTCTG
The DNA here is from genome assembly GCA_038237685.1 of Solirubrobacterales bacterium. Classification (GTDB taxonomy): domain Bacteria; phylum Actinomycetota; class Thermoleophilia; order Solirubrobacterales; family Thermoleophilaceae; genus JAAYBF01. Next base: position 6,183 of record JBBRYL010000081.1, read on the forward strand.
ATAACCGTGACATGGCCGCGCAGTCTACGGCCCCGCCGCCAAAGCCCGGACGCGCCGCGAATAGGATGGCCGCGTGCGAAGTCCTGTCATCGTCCGCCCGTTCGCGCCGGGGGATGAGGCAAGCACGGTACATCTGCTGTACGAGAGCTCCGGCGGGATGTATGACCGCTTTACCGGCAACCGCGTGCTGGCCGAGCGCACCATCGCCCGGGCGCTCGAAAGCGAGCAAACCACCGCGAGCGCCGACGTGGTGTGGGTGGCCGACCTCGACGGCGAGCTGGCCGGTGCGATGGCGGCCATGCCCTACCAGCAGTGGACTCCGCGGGCGCACCGGTTCCTGCGCACGACGCTGCGCAGCATCCCGCCGTGGCGGTGGCCCTCCGCCCTCTGGCTCTACCGCTCGAGCGGGCGGATGGCGCCCGAGCCGCCCCGCACCGCCCTGTACGTGGACTCACTTGCCACCGACGAGCGCTACCGCCGGCGCGGCGTCGCGCGGGCTCTGCTGGAGGAGGCCGAGGCGATGGCGCGCCGCTCGGGCCTGCGTGCCCTCGCGCTCGACACCTGGCAGGACAACCACCCCGCCCGCTCACTGTACCTCGAGGCCGGGTTCGAGGAGGTCGCCTTCACACCGGCGATGGGCGCGCTGCCCGGCGGGGTGTCGCTAGTGAAGGACCTCTACTAGCGACGCACATACCCGCTCGATCTGGCCTTCGGCGAGCTCCGGGAAGAACGGGAGAGCCACCGACTGGGCGGCCACGCGCTCGCAGACGGGAAACTCGCCTTCTGTGTGGCCGAACCGCTCGCGGTAGAAGCTCATCAGGTGGATCGCCGGCAGGTAGGGCTTGGAGTCGATGCCGCGCTCGCGCAGGGCGACGATAGTGTCGTCGCGCGAGACCCCGTCGGGGAGCTGCACCACGTAGACGAACCAACTGCGCCGGTCGCCGCCCGCGTCCAGACAGGGCAGCCCCAGCCCCTCGACACTCGCCAGCAACCCGGAGTAGGACGCGGCGATCCGCGCGCGCGCCGCGAGCATGCCTTCGAGGCGCTCGAGCTGGGCGATGCCCAGCGCACAGGCGATGTCTGAGAGCCGGTAGTTGAATCCGAGGCGGTCGTGATCGAGCCAGCCCATGTCGGGCCTGCGGCCCTGGTTGCGCTCGCTGTCCACCGCGGCCTTGAACGCGGCTGTGGGACTCGTGAGCGCTCCCCCCTCCCCCGTGGCCAGCTGCTTGTTGGGGTAGAAGCCGAAGGTCGCCGGATTTAAGCGGGCGCCCACCATCACGCCGTCGGAGTGCACGGCGCCCAGCGCCTCGCAGGCGTCCTCGACGATCCACAGCCCGCGCTCGGCGGCCAGCCGTTCGAAGCCGGGCATGTCGGCCGGATAGCCGAAGATGTGCACCGGCAGCAGGCCCGCGGTGCGCCCGGTGACCGCGGCGGCCGCGGCTTCGGGCGTGATGTTGAACGTGACAGGGTCGATGTCGCAGAACACCGGGGTGGCGTCCTCGAACAGCACCGAGTTTGATGATGCGACGAAGCTGAACGGGGAGGTGACCACCTCGTCGCCGGCCTCGATGCCCTGGCCCCTGAGTGCGAGGTGCAGCGCAGTGGTGCCGCTGGACACCGCCGAGACGTGGTCGGCACCGATGAACTTCCCGAGCTCGCGCTCGAACTGACCGAGGCGGGGACCCAGCGACAGGTGACGCGAGCGCAGCGTCTCGAGCACGAGCTCCTCCTCGCGTGCCCCGATCTGGGGGCGGGCAACCGGGATCGGAGCGTCGCTCATCTGAGCATGCCCGCTTCCAGGGAGTCGACCAGGGCGTCCCAGCTTGCCTCGATCACGTTCTCAGACACGCCGATGGCGCCCCAGCTGTCGCGGCCGTCGCTTGCGTCGAGCAGCACGCGCGTGACGGCTCCGGTGCCCTTGGCCTCGTCCAGGATTCGCACCTTGAAGTTCACGAGCTCGATGTCGCGCAGGTGCGGGTAGGTCTCACCGATCGCGTCGCGCAGCGCGCTGTCGAGCGCGTGTACGGGGCCGTTGCCCTCGGCGGTGCGCACATAGCGGGTGCCGTCCACCGCGATCTTGATCGTGGCCTCGGTGGAGACGACCGCTCCGGTGCTCGCCGGACTGCCGGTCCGGCTCCGCTCCTCGCCCGTGCCGTCCTGCCTCGACTCGACGATCACCCGCCACGACTCCAGCGTGAACAGCGGTTGGTAGTCGCCGGACTCGCGCCGGATCAGCAGGTCGAAGCTGCCGTCGGCGGCCTCGAGCTGGTAGCCGCGGCTCTCGAGCTCCTTGACGCGGTTGGCAACCCGGGCGGCGCCCTCGCCGTCCAGCGTGACGCCGGTCTCATCGGCCCGGGCCTGGACCGTGCCCCGGCCCGACAGCTCCGAGATCAGGAGGCGACGGTCGGCGCCCACCTCGGCGGGGTCGATGTGCTCGAAGGTACGCGCGTCGCGGTTGACGCCCGCCACGTGCATCCCGCCCTTGTGCGCGAAGGCGTTGCTTCCCACATACGGCTGATTGGCGTTGGGAGCCACGTTGCAGAGCTCGTCGACCAAGTGCGATGTGGTCGTGAGGTGTGCGAGCAGGTCCGGCGCCACACAGTCGTAGCCGAGCTTGAGCTGGAGGTCGGCAAGGATCGTGACCAGGTTGGCGTTGCCGCACCGCTCGCCATAGCCGTTCATCGTGCCCTGGACCAGCCGGGCGCCCTCGCCGACCGCCGTGAGGCTGTTGGCCACCCCGCATCCGGCGTCGTCGTGTGTGTGGATGCCGACCCCGACGTCTGGGCCGAGTTGGGCGACCACGTCGGCCACGGCCGCGCTCAGTGCCGTGGGCAGCGTCGCGCCGTTGGTGTCGCACAGGGTCAGGTTCTCCGCGCCGGCCTCGGCGGCGGCGCGCAGGCAGCGCAGGCTGTAGGCGGGGTCGTCTGTGTAGGCGTCGAAGAAGTGCTCGGCGTCGTAGATCACGCGCTTGCCCTGGGCACGCAGGAACGCCACGGAGTCGGCGATCATCTCCAGGTTCTCCTCCGGATCCACGCGGGTGACCTTCTCGAGGTGCAGCGACCACGTCTTGCCCACCAGCGTGCAGACCGGGGCGAAGCAGTCCGCCAGCACCCGCAGCCCCTCGTCCCGATCGGCGCGCTTGTCGCGCCGGCGGGTCATGCCGAAGGCGGCCAACTCGGCGTGCTCGAAGCGCTCCCGCGAAAGCATGTCGAACAGCTCGACCTCCTTGGGATTCGAGCTGGGAAACCCGCCCTCTATGAAGTGGATCCCGAGGGAGTCGAGCGCGTGGGCCACACGCACCTTCTCGTCTGCCGACAGCGACATTCCCTCACCTTGCATCCCGTCGCGGAGGGTCGTGTCATAGAGGAGGACCTGCTCGGCCATAATTTGAGACGCCTTTCTGCGGTGCTGCGAATGAACTACGGGCGTGAGAGCGCCACCGCTACTGCGGCGACGCGCCCGTAATTCGGCAACTGCTGCGACTCATGCCTTGGATGCTACCGGCACGACGTCCAGCCAGTCCGCGTAGCGCGCATCGCGACCGTGCAGGACGTCCTCGTAGGCGGATTGCAGCTCGCGGGTGATGTGGCCGGGCGGGCCGATCGCTAAGTCGTCGATCTCGCGCACCGGCACCAGCTCGGCCGCGGTGCCGACCAGGAACACCTCGTCGGCCAGCGCCAGCTCGGCGCGCGCGACGTCGCGCTCAAGCACCTCGTGGCCGTGGTCGCGGGCGATCTGGATGATCGACTTTCGGCTGATGCCGTCGAGGATGCTGGCGGTTTGCGGAGGCGTGATCAGCTGACCGTTCTTCACGATGAAGATGTTCTCGCCAGAGCCTTCGCAAACCCGCCCGTGGTCGTCGAGCAGGATCGCCTCGTCATAGCCCCCGCGCTTTGACTCGATCTTCGCGAGCACCGAGTTCAGGTACTGACCGCTGGCCTTCGAGTGCGGCTGAAGCGACTCGGGGTTTATCCGGCGCCAGGAGGAGACCTTCGCCCGGATCCCGTCGCGCTTGCCCTCGTTGCCGAGGTAGGCGCCCCACTCCCAGACGGCCACGCTCATCTCGACCGGGTTGGCTTCCGGGTCGAGGCCCATCGGCCCGTGGCCGCGATAGACCAGCGGGCGGATGTAGCAGCTGCGCAGCCCGTTTCGGACGATCAGGTCGTGGGTGGCCTCGCGGATCTGCTCGCGCGTGAACGGGAGATCCATGTAGTAGAGCTTGGACGACTCCTCGAGCCTGCGGAGGTGGTCGTGAAGGCGGAAGATGGCGGGGCCACGCTCGGTGTCGTAGGCGCGGATGCCTTCGAACACCCCCGTCCCGTAGTGGAGGGCATGGGTCAGCACGTGGACCTTGGCGTCCTCCCAGGCCACGAACTCCCCGTTGTGCCAGATGGTGCCAGCGCTACTCACGTCTCGACCCTTCTTCCTAAAGGTGGGAGAGGACGGCCACGGTGGCCTCCTCGGTGGTGTGCGATCCCCCGAGGTCGGCGGTGCGGATGCCTCCCTCCAGAGCCTGATCCACCGCCGATTCTACGGCAGCGGCGGCCTCCTCCGAGTCGAAGCCGTGTCGCAGCATGAGCGCGGCCGAGAGGAACATGGCGAGCGGGTTGGCCCGGCCCGTCCCGGCGATGTCGGGTGCTGAGCCGTGGACAGGCTCGAACAGGCCGGGACCGCCGCCCCCCACCGAGGCGCTTGGGAGCATGCCGAGCGAGCCGGTGAGCATCGCGGCTTCGTCGCTGAGGATGTCGCCGAACAGGTTCTCGGTCACGATCACATCGAATGACGAGGGTTGGGAGACCAGCTGCATCGCGGTGTTGTCCACCAGCAGGTGCTCGAGCGTGACGTCGGGGAACTCCTCGGCGTGCACGCGTGTGACCACCTCACGCCACAGCCGCGAGGTCTCGAGCACGTTTGCCTTGTCGACGCTTGTGACCTTGGTGCGGGCCGACTGGAACCCGACTCGGGCGATCCGCTCGATCTCGAAGACGCTGTAGGCACAGTCGTCGTGGGCGGTGTCGCCGTCGCGACCCGACTCGCCAAAATAGATGCCGCCTGTGAGCTCACGCACGACCAGCAGGTCGGTGCCCGCAATCCGGTCGGGCTTGAGCGGGCTGGCATCGACCAGCGCGGGGCTTGGCCGCACCGGCCGCAGGTTGGCGAACAGGCCGAGGCCCTTGCGCAGGCCGAGCAGGCCCTGCTCCGGTCGCGGCTTGGAGGGATCGGTGGTATCCCACTTGGGTCCGCCGACGGCCGCTAGCAGCACGGCGTCGGCGCCTTTGCAGGCGGCCAGTACGTCGTCGGTCAGCGCGGTGCCGTTGGTGTCGATCGAGACGCCGCCCATGAGCTGCTCGTCGTAGGAGAACTCCCCGACGGCATCTAGAACTCGGGTGGCGGCGGCCATGATCTCAGGACCGATGCCATCTCCGGGCAGCGTGACGATTCGCGGGGTCATGAGCGGCAACTTATCGCCCGGTCATGGCCCCGCGGATGTCAGTGCGCTCAGCCGGCGCCGAGGATGGCGCCGACGGTGTCGGCCTTGAATGGCTCGGTACCGGTGGCCAGCGCCGTGCCGCTGAAGCCGTTGGCGTTGAGGTAATTGAGCTCGCGGGAAAGGTCGCCTACCCCGTTGGAGAGCGGCGTCGGAGCGATCGCGACGGTGCTGAGAACGCCTATGGCGTTGCCCGTGGCGTCGAGGAACCCGCTGCCCGAGTCACCCGGAATGCCCGGCGTGGCGGTGTAGACGGTGCGGCTCCAGCCGTTGGCGTCGGTCGAGATGACCTTGCCCTGCTTGGGGCTCAGCTGGGTGATTCCTCCGCGCAGCGACGAGTTGCCGTAGGAGTAGACATCGGCGAGGTCCGCGCTCGCGCCACCGACACCGGTGGGACCCCCGAAGCCGGGAACCGACGGGTTGACCTTGCCGACGTCGGCTGGGTCGATCTTGATCAGTGCGATGTCGTTGTAGGCACAGGTGTCGGGATCTGACTCGCCCTTTGCCTGCATCGTGAGCCAGCTGTTGTAGACCATGGTGCCCGTCGCGCCCGACCCGACCAGGCCGACCCTCGTGCCGATGGGCAGCGAGGCGGAGGTGCAGCCGTTGGTGTCGGTGGCCTGGCCCGTGCTGGAGCAGTGGGCGGCCTGGCCGAGGAACGTATCCGCGCCGCGCGTGAAGACGAAGTTGGCGGTGCACTGCCAACTTCGTCTGGATGCCCGGGTGGATGGTGGCCTGGTCTGCCGGCCCCCACGCGGAGGCGGCCGATGGGGCCAGGGCGACGACTGCGACGGCCAGGGTGGCCGCCAGCGCTGCCGAGGTACGTCTACGCATAAACAGAAACTCTCCCGAAACGAGTGCTGGTCCCGCGGATCCCTTCCGGGATCGCACGCAGCCCCTGCCAGGGCCGTTCGGCCTATCCCCGCTCGCGCGAAAACCTACACACGCGGAGCGCTACCCATCGCCGCGCCGGGCCACGATGTTGAGCCGAACGTAGTCGAGCTCGAGCGGTTGGTCGCAGCCGGCGAAGACGTCCCGTACGAATCCGGCGCGAAGCGGCTCGGGGAGCGTCGCGAGGTGGTGTCCGAGACACACGACCTCGATGTAGGTCTCGGGCTCGGGCGGGTGAACGGGCGAGGGCTCCAGCCACGTCTCGACGTGGGTGAAGCCGGCGCGCTCGAGCCGCTCGCGCGTGATGTCGGGGCCGGCGAAGTTCCACGGTCCGGCCCAATCGCCGAGGTGGTTCCGATAGGGCTCGCGCCGCCCGACCTCCCGGGCGACCGCATGGAAGGCATCGATGTTGCCCTCTCCCCCGCATTGGGCCACCAACGGCGCTCCCGGCTTAAGCGCCGCGAACAGTCGCGCGAACAGCGCATCGTGGTCCCCGACCCAGTGGAAGGTGGCATTTGAGAAGGCGGCGTCGACGGGCGTATCGAGTCGCATCTCGGCCAGGTCCGCGGCGATCAGGGTGACCCGCTCGTCCAGGTTGCGGCGGGCCTCGGCGATCATTCCTGGCGCCGCGTCGACGCCGACGACGTGCCCGCCGGGCAGCCGGTCCAGCAGCATGCGGGTCACCCGGCCGCTGCCACAGCCGGCGTCGAGCACGGTCTCTTCGCCGCGCAGCGGCAGCCGGTCGAGCACTACCGCGCCCCACGCCTCCTGCGGGCTCGAGACCCGGTCGTAGGTGGCGCCGTCCCAGTCGCGCGTGGCCATCGTGGGAGGAACGGAGCCGGATCGGTGATCCGGCGAGTACCGCACCGATTCCGTCATCTAGCTGAACAGCAGCGTGTCGGGGCCGGTGCGCTCCCGGTCTTGCTCGTAGGCGGCGATCTTGTCCTCCTCGCCGAGCGTCAGGGC
>JBBRYL010000082.1:0-13297 GCA_038237685.1 Solirubrobacterales bacterium
ACCCAGATCACCCAGATCGAGGGCGCGGACGGCCAGGTCGCCCGCGTGCACGGCCGCCGCGTGCAGGGCAAGTCGTCGCGGGATCTGAAGCCGATCGAGGGATCGGAGTTCGTCGAAGAGGCCGACCTCGTGTTGGTGGCCATCGGGTTCACCCACCCAATGCACCAGGGCGTGATCTCGGATCTCGCACTCGACCTCGATGCCAGGGGCAACATCAAGGGCCCCCTGTTCGCCACCTCGCGCGAGGGGGTGTTCGCCGCGGGCGACGCCCGCATGGGGCAGTCGCTCATCGTGAACGCCATCGCCGACGGCCGCCGCGCCGCGCGGATCATCGACAGGCAGCTGCGCGAGGCCGATCCCGCCGCGGCCACCGAGCCCGCTCCGGCCGCCTGAAGCCCCGCTGCGATGTCGCAGGCTCCCGACCCCGCAGCCGTCTACCGCGAGAAGCTCCGCCGGGAGGCCCTCGCCCTGTTGCGCGACAACGTCGCGCGCGTCGAGAGCACACCCCGGCGCCCGTTGGATCCCAACCTCGTCCGGACCGAGGCCGACCAGGCCGTCGTGAACGTCACGGTGGCCTTCGAGACCCTCGCCAGCCTCGGACTGGTGACCGACGGCGACCGCGACCAGTTCTTCGAGCGCCTGCGCGAGATCACGAGCACCACGTACGCTCCGTTCGAAGGGCTGCAACTCGTTCGTACCGTGGTGGCTCGCGATCATCCGGACGCGCCGGGTCTGCATCTGCTGGCCGCGGAGCTCTATGACGACGGCGTGCTCCTACGCTGGATCTTCGTCGCCCCGCGCGGCCGCGGACCCGCTGCGGAGCGCGCCGGCCACGCACCGCCTGAGTCGTTCACCCTGTGGGACGACGTCGGTACGGCGTACACCCCCCAGGGCGGCGGCTGGCTGGCCGGTGAGCACCTGCGCGGCGACACCGCGTTCGTACCCGCGGTGTCGCAGGGTGCCACCAAGCTCAGCGTCGGGGCCGGGCCACACCGCTTCGAGCTGGCGTTGGATTGAGGCGGCGGGGGCGCTAGCCGACCGGAGGAGCGGTCAGCGCCGCCGGGGCTGCGGGCGCCGGAGGAGCTGCAGGCGTTGCGGAGCTGCGGGCGTTGCCGGAGCTGCGGGCGTTGCCGGAGCCGCCGCGGGTGCGGGCGTTGCCGGAGCCGCCGCGGGTGCAGGCGTTGCCGGAGCCACAGGCGTTGCCGGAGCCGCCGCGGGAGCCGCCGGGACTGCGGGCGCCGCCGGAGCTGCCGGAGCCGCGTCGGCCGGTGGCTGGTCGACCTCGTCGGCAACGGGCGTTGTCGGAGTCGCGCTGGTGTCGTCTCCGTCGCTGGCCGTGGGGGGCGGATCTCCTCCGTCGCCCTGCTGGTCCGCGGCCGGGTCCCTCTGCTGGCCGTCGCCTGCACCGACAAGCATCGTCAGCAGGTCGGTGACCGGCTGGACAGGCCCGCCGTGATCGCCGCCATCCGAGTGATCATGACCATGGTGATCGCCGTGCGGGGCCCGCTCACCGGTGGGCTGCGGAGCCTCGGTAGGCACATTGACCTCGACGTCGCCCTCGGGGGTGTCGAGTGCGACGGCCGGTCCGGTTGCGGGTGTCATGGCGGGCGCGGGGGCACTCACCGGTGCCGCTGCCGGTGCGGGAGCGGGAGCCACCTGGGGCGAGCTGATCTGCTGCGCCGCGACCGGAGCGCCGGCCACGGTGTCGCCGGATGACTGGGGCGCTGTCGCTTGATCGTCGGCGACGGTCTCGCCGCCGGCCCCGGTCCGGTGCGCCGCGTCAGGCCCGGATGTTGGAGCGAAGGTGTTGCTGGCGGGGCCGTTCGAGGTGGCGAGGCCGCTTGGCCGAGCGTGGTCGGCGCGCCGGCGCGCTTCGACGACTGCTGTGCGTGGTCGCCCTCGGGTCGCACGTGCGAGCTCGACCCGTCGTCACCGACGCCGGCGAAGCCAAGCGGCCCTGCGGGCAGCACACCGGCCTGCGCGGCCGCGACGAAGCCGAAGAGACCGGCGGCCACCGAGGCACCCACCGGGGCGGGCCGCGCCATCGGGATGCGCGCGAGCCTCTCGCTGAGCGGCCGGCGCTCGCGCATCGGCTCTTCCTCCTCGACGGGAGCAGGGCGGGCGTTTGCCGGGCGCACGTAGCGCCGTAGCGCAGCGCGCGGTATCGCCTGCTCGGCGACCTCCGCGACGCTGATACGCCCCCCACCCACGCGATATCCCCGGGCAACCAGCTGCATCGCCCGCTCGAAGCGGTCCACGGCGCGACCGTCTCCGGCCTCGCCTGCGGCGCGCTCCCAAGCGGCGTCGCACAGCTCCAGCAGAAGCTCGCTGGGGATGCCAGGGTAGGACTCACGAGCGCGCGCGAACGCTAGCGCCCGCTGCAGCTCGGAGCTTGCGAGTGGGTCAAGGGTGTGATCCATCCGTGGAGAGCCTCGGTCGAAGACGGTGCGGAAGGTTCATTCCCAACGCACCGGGTCCGTCAAACCTACGTCAGCCGCAAGTTTGCGGTACTTCAGCGGCCGCGCCGCACCCGGATTCGCACGGGCGGCTTGGAGGGCGCCACGAGTGCCTGCCCGGGCGGCTTGTAGGGCACGAGCTCGGCCTTTACCGAACGTCGGATGCGCCTGATCTCGGTCTCCATCTCCTCCCGTGCGCGCTCGGCGGCGCGCTCGATGTTGCCCAGGCGGCGGCGCATGCGTGCAACCTCCTGCTCGAGCTCGAAGACCCGCTCGACGCCCGCGAGGTTCATGCCGAGCTCGGTCGTGAGCTCCTGGATGCGGCGCAGCCGCTGAACGTCCTCGTCGGAGTAGAGCCGGGTGTTCTTGGGCGAGCGCTTGGGCTGGATCAACCCCTTGGCCTCGTAGATCCGCAGCGTCTGCGGGTGCATCCCCGCCAGCTCGGCCGCCACCGAGATCATGTAGACGCCGCGCTCACGCTCGTCGGCCATCACGCGCCCTTGCCCTTGAGGAGCTTCTCTCGCGGGTTCTCGCCAAGGACGGTGGCCAGCTCGTCGACGACCTCGCGCTGCTCACGCGACAGCGACTTCGGCACGTCGACGGTGAGGCGGTAGTGGATGTCGCCGCGGCCGCGACCACCGAGCTTGGGTGGGCCCTCTCCGCGGAGCCGCTGAACGGTGCCGTGCTGGGTGCCGGGCGAGACGCGGATCCGCTTCGAGCCGTTCAGGGTCGGCACCTCGATCGTCGACCCCCGGATCGCCTCGGGGATGGTGATCGGCACCTCGATCTCGAGGTTCTCGCCCTTGCGCGTGAACAGGTCGGAGTCCGCCACGCGCGTGACCACGTAGAGGTCGCCCTGGGGCCCACCGCGCCGGCCCGCTTCGCCCTTGCCGGCCAACCGCACGCGACTGCCGTCGCGCACGCCCGCTGGGATGTTCACCTTGTAACGCTTGACCTGGCGGGTGAACCCAGCGCCGTGACAGGTGACACACGGATCGGTGATCTCGGTCCCGGTGCCGCCGCACTTGCGGCACGGCTGGGAGATCGAGAACAACCCTTGAGACTCGGCCTCGACTCCGCGGCCGTGGCAGCGGCTGCAGACCTTCGGGGTGGTGCCAGGCTTTGCGCCGGTTCCGTGACAGGTGGGACACGGCGCGGAGAGCGACACGCTCACCGGGACCTGCGCACCCTCCATCGCCTGATCGAACGAGACGTGGACCTCAGTCTCGAGGTCGTTGCCGCGCTCGGGGCGTGTACCCGGGCCGCCGGCGCGGCCGCCGCCTTGGAACAGGTCGGAGAGGATGTCGCCGATCCCGCCACCGAACCCACCGGGAGCACCGGTACGGAAGGAGCCGGGATCGAAGCCACCCCCGCCGAAGATGCCGCCGCCGGAGTCGTACTCGCTGCGCTTCTTGGGGTCGGACAGAATGCCGTAGGCGTTCTGAACCTCCTTGAAACGCTCCTCCGCCGACTCGTCACCCGGGTTGTGATCGGGGTGGTACTGCCGGGCGAGCTTGCGGTAGGCCTTCTTGATCTCGTCGTCGGACGCCTTGCGATCGACGCCGAGTGCCTCGTAGGGATTCTTGACGGCTGGCATGTGCAGAGGCTCCTAACCGGATACGACCACGCGCGCGGGACGGAGCACCGCTTCGCCCGCGCGGTAGCCCTTCTCGACCACGTCGAGCACCACGCCCGGATCCGCACCCTCCTGGGTGCGCACCGTTAGCGCCTCGTGCTGGGCCGGATCGAACTTCGCGCCAACTGGATCGAATTGCTCCACGCCGTTTCGCGAGAGGATCCCCAGCAGCTCGGAGTGCACGAGCTGCACCCCGCCGGCCAGGTGCCCTTCCTCGGGGTTGGCCGACTGAAGCGCCCGCTCGAGGTTGTCGACCACGGCGAGCAGCTCCTTTACGACGCCGCTGCGGGCACGCTCACCCGCAGCCGCCGTGTCGCGAGTGGCGCGCTTGCGGAAGTTCTCGAAGTCCGCCTGCGTGCGCTGGGCGAGCGCGAGGAACTCCCCACGCTCGCGGACGGCGATGTCGAGCTCGGACTCCGGCTCCTGTTCGGGCTCGACCTCCACGACCTCCCCGTCCTCGACCTCCACGACCTCCCCGTCCTCGACCTCGTCGATCACCTCGTCGGGCGAGACCGCCGCCATCTTGGCGGTGTTCTCGCCTGGCTCGGAGGAGTAGCGGGTGACCGGCCGACCGGTGAGAGCGTCGATTCCCGGGACGCTCTCACCCGCCTGTGCCGGCTTGCCCTCTTGGCGATCGTCAGCCACTAGCGCGCCTCGGTGTCGTCCACGACCTCGGCATCGACGACCTCTTCGGCGTCGCCGGAGGCCTCGCCGCCATTCTCAGAGCCGCCACCGTTGGGGGCGTCGGCCTGCTGCTGGGCCGCGGCGTTGGCGTACATCGCCTCGGACACCTTGTGGAACGAGGTCTGAAGCGCCTCGGCCTTCGCGTTGATCTCGGCCGGGTCCTCGGACTCGAGCGACCCGCGCACGTCGGCGATCGCCGCCGTGATCTCCTCCTTGGAGGCGGCATCCACCGAGTCACCGAGCTCCTCGAGCTGCTTGTCGGCCTGGTAGGCGGCGTTCTCGGCGTTGTTACGAGCCTCGACGAGCTCACGCTGGCGACGATCGTCGTCGGCGTGCGTCTCGGCGTCCTTGACCATCCGCTCGACCTCGGCGTCCTCGAGACCGGAACCGGACTTGATCTCGATCTTCTGCTCCTTGCCCGTGCCCAGGTCCTTCGCGGACACGTTCAGGATTCCGTTTGCGTCGATGTCGAAGCCCACCTCGACCTGCGGCACGCCGCGCGGCGCGGGCGGGATCCCGGTGAGCTGGAACTTGCCAAGCGACTTGTTGTAGGTGGCCATCTCGCGCTCACCCTGCAGCACGTGCACCTCCACGCTCGTCTGGTTGTCCTCAGCCGTCGAGAACACCTCTGACTTGCGTGTGGGAATCGTGGTGTTGCGCTCGATGAGCTTGGTCATCACGCCGCCCTTGGTCTCGATGCCCAGCGTCAGCGGGGTCACGTCGAGCAGGAGCACGTCCTTGACGTCGCCGGCCAGCACGCCTGCCTGAATGGCGGCGCCTACGGCCACGACCTCGTCCGGGTTCACACCGCGATGCGGGTCCTTGCCAGTGAGCTGCTTGACCTTTTCCTGGACGGCCGGCATGCGCGTCATGCCGCCCACCATCACCACGTGGTCGATGCTGGCGCCCGAGTCCTTCAACGCCTGCTTGGTGGGGCCCTCTACCCGCTTGAGCAGATCCGCGACCAGCTCGTTGAGCTTGGCGCGGGTCAGCCGCTGGTTTAAGTGCTTGGGAACCGAGTCCACCGCCGTGATGAACGGCAGGTTGATCTGGGTCTCCTGGGCGGAGCTGAGCTCGGCCTTGGCCTTCTCGGCCTCCTGGTACAGGCGCTGCAGGGCCATCTTGTCCTGGGACAGGTCCTGGCCCTCGGCCTGCTTGAACTCGTCGACCAACCAGTCGACGATGGCCTTGTCGAAGTTGTCCCCGCCCAGGTGGTTGTCACCCGCGGTGGCCTTGACCTCGAACACACCGTCACCGATCTCGAGCACGGACACGTCGAAGGTGCCGCCACCGAGGTCGAACACGAGGATCGTCTGGTCCTCGCCCTCCTTGTCGAGCCCGTAGGCAAGTGACGCGGCGGTGGGCTCGTTGATGATGCGCTTGACGTCGAGCCCGGCGACCTTGCCGGCGTCCTTGGTGGCCTGGCGCTGGTCATCGTTGAAGTACGCCGGCACGGTGATGACCGCGGAGTCCACGGTGTCACCGAGGTAGGCCTCGGCGTCTGCCTTCAGCTTCTGCAGCGTCATGGCGCTGATCTCCGGCGGGGCGTACTCCTTGCCACCCGCCTTGATACGCGCGTCGCCGTTGGGGCCACGGACGACCGCGTACGGCACGATCGTCTCCTCCTCCTTGACCTCGGCCTCCTTGCGGCCCATGAAGCGCTTGACCGAGAAGATGGTGTTCTCGGGGTTGGTTACGGCCTGCCGCTTGGCCGGGGCGCCCACGAGGCGCTCACCGCCCTCGGTGAAGGCCACGACGGACGGCGTGGTGCGCGCGCCCTCGGCGTTCTCGATGACGGTGGGCTCCCCGCCGTCGAGTACCGCCATGCACGAGTTGGTCGTGCCAAGATCGATTCCGATGGTTCTTGCCATCGCTGCATCTCCTTTGCTTCGTTTCAGCGTCAGTAGAAAATCTAAGTCTTACTATGGCAGATCATCTCTGTCCCGCCCATTTCTTCCCGATCGCGGTGGTGGGCGCATCTCACAGTGCTCCAGCACGGAAAAGGTGACAACGAGCCCCGCTGCTGCGGCGCCGCGCGCGTCGGTCAAAGCTCGCCGCGCGCGTACGGGCACATCCGCCGCAGGGGACAGATGCCGCACTGCGGGGATCGTGCGCCACACAGGCGACGGCCGTGTCGCAGCAACGCCATATGCGACTCGAACGGGTCCTCGCGCACGGAGAGCCTGAGCATCTGGTCGTGAGCCTCCTCCAGGAGACCGCCGGGCCGGAACAGGCCGAGCCGCTGGCCTACACGGTGAACGTGGGTGTCCACCGGCACGTCGTGGCGGCCGAAGGCGAACAACAGCACGCAGGCCGCCGTCTTGCGGCCTACGCCCGGTAGTCGGCACAGCTCCTCGCGCGCCTGGGCGAGCGGCTCGTGCTCCATGCGCGTGAGGTCGTCGCCGTCGAGGGCCTCGAGGATCGCCCTGATGCGCGGCGCCTTGGACGGCGCAAGCCCTCCGGGGCGGATTGCCTCCACGACCTCCTCCGCGGGTGCCTGGCGGACCTCCTCCCACGACTCGAAGCGCTCGCGCAGCCGCTCGTAGGCCACGTCGCGGTTGCGGTCGTTCGTGTTCTGAGAGAGCACGGTGAGCACGAGCTCGTCGATCGGGGCGTGGTGGGGCACCCCGTGCGCCCGGCCGTAGCGCTCGGCCAGCCGGCCAAGGATCTTGTGCAGGCGGGCGGGAGGTGGACGGGTGAACGCGGGGGCGGCCATCAGCTTCAGTGGGCGCCGCTTGGCGGGCGCCCGCGCGCGAGCTGGACGATCCCCCACGCGGACACGATCGCCCAGATGCCCTCCAGCATCAGAAAGCCCCACTGGGAACCGGTGTAGGCGAGCACCGCCAGGATCAGCGAGCCCACGAAGTTGAGCCAGAGGTACCCACGGGTGGCCGGATCCATACGACCGAACTGGACGCCGGCAAAGGCCACGAGGATCAGCAACGCACCGACGATCTGGACCAGTTGCTCCACCGGCCGAGCGTAGTGGCGGAGGTGCGAGGATGGCGCGCGTGAGCGTCGAGGCCATAGAACGTACGGCGACCGTCGCAGGCGTGGAATGCCACTGGTGGGAGGCGCCGGCACGCACGCCGGTGCTCTACCTGCACGGCGTGCCCAACACCGGCGGCATGTGGGAGCCGTTTCTGGCGCGAACCGGAGGGCTGGCGCCCGACCTCCCCGGCTTCGGTGCCTCGGGCAAGCCCGGCGACTTCGATCACTCAATCGAGGGATACGCCGACTGGCTGGGCGAGTTCATCTCCGCGCACGGGATCGACCGGTACTCACTCGTGTGCCACGACTGGGGCGCCGTCGGACTCGCGCTCGCCCAGCGCCAGCCACACCGGGTCGAGCGTCTCGTGCTGCTCGACGCAGTGCCGTTGCTGCCGGGCTATGAGTGGCACGCGTGGGCACGTCGCTGGCGCCGCTTCGGGGTCGGCGAGATGGCGATGGGCTTCACGTTCAAGTGGATCCTGCGGCGCGAGCTGCGCCTGCCCGACGGCAGCCCGTATCCCGAATCGGAGCTCGACGAGATCTGGCGCCACTTCGACCACGGCACCCAGCGGGCGATCCTGCGCCTGTACCGGTCGGCGCCGCCGACGGTACTCGAGGGGGCCGGGGCCCAGCTGGGCGAGTTGACGTGCCCGAGCCTGGTGGTGTGGGGCGGTGCCGATCCCTACCTCCCCGAGCACTTCGCCCACGACTACGCCGCCGCCCTGGGCGGGGAGACCACCGTCATGACGGTGCCCGGGGGCGGGCACTGGACGTGGCACGGCGACCCGTCGGTCATCGATTCGGTGGCCGGCTTCCTGGCCGTCTGATGCTCGACGACCCTCGGGCGCCGGCTGGAACACGCCTACCCGACCGGGATCGAGGCGCACGGCACGGAGGTGCACTTCCTGATCCTGCTCTCGTTCCTCGCGTCGTTCGGGTTCAGGCGAGAGCACCGCGGTCCTCGTGCCCGTGCAGTCGACCGGAGCGCTGCTGGCCGGCATCTGCCTCCTCAAGGGCAAACGCTTTCCAGCCCTGATCGGGATCTTCGTGCCCGTGGTCGCGCTGGTCGGCGCGCTACGCCTCGGCCGTCCCAACTCGCGCTGGGGGCGGCGGCTCTACACGGACCCAAAGCGCGAACGCTCGCGTAGGCACTACTCGGCGCTGGGCCAGGCGTCCGGGCCCCTCCCGGCGAAGGCCAGCCGCTAGCCTGAGCCGGTGCCGCGACCCGTCTTCTCAGTCGCGACCCCCGCACGCGATAGCCAGCCGAGGCCCGCTGGCGATGCGTCCGCGAAGGTCGCGCCGCCGCCCGGCAAGGTTCGTCGCCTGAGACAGAGGATCGACTGGTGGAGGGTCGCTCCGACCCTCTTGACCCTTGTCCTGGCGGTGGTCTACGTCATCGTCAAGCCGCGGTCGCCCGACCTGGCCGCGCACGTCTTCCGGGCCGAACTGTTTGGGCGCGAGGGCTTCACCATCTGGAACGGCCAGTGGTACGGCGGCCACCACACGCCGGCCTACTCGGTGCTCTCGCCACCGCTGGTCTGGCTCCTGGGCCCGCAACTGATGGGGGCGATCTCCTCGGTGGGCGCGACCATCTGCTTCACCGAACTGGTGCGTCGCCACTTCGGCAACCCCCAGTACCGGTGGGGCGCACTGTGGTTCGGTCTCGGATCGGCCTCCCTCATGGCCACCAACCGCCTCCCGTTCGCGCTCGGCGTCGCATTCGGCTTGGCATGCGTGCTCGCGGTGCAGCGCGAGCGGCGGCTGGTGGCACCGCTCCTGGCAGTGCTCTCGGCGATCTCGAGCCCAGTGGCCGGATTGTTCGTGGCCATGGGCGGCGCGGCCTATGCAATCGCGGCACGCGGCGAGGGGGTGCCGATCAAGCGCCGCGACGGGCTGGCGCTGGCCGCCGGCGGGCTCGTGCCACCGGTGCTGCTCACGTTCGCCTTCCCCGAAGGCGGATACGCGCCGTTTCCGTTCACCGCCTACGTGGCCATCCCGGCGTTCGCCATCGCCGCGCTGGTGATCCTGCCGCGCAGGGAGCACACCCTGCGCGTGGCCGCGGTGCTCTACGCGCTGGGAGCCACGCTGGCGCTCATCGTGCCCACCGCGATGGGCGGCAACGCCGTGCGGCTTGGCGCGCTGATGGGCGGCCCGCTGGTGGCGTGCGCGCTCTCGGGCCGCACGCGGCGGATGGCCATGCCCCTGGTGGTCGCGCTGTTCGCGCTGCTGATGGTCTGGCAGTGGTCCGCGGCGAGCCGCGACCTGTACAAGGCGGCAACCGACCCAGTGGCCAAGGCGTCCTACTTCGACCCGGTACGCGAGTACCTCAAGCTGCTGCCAGACCAGCGGCGCGTCGAGATCCCATTCACCCTCGGTCACTGGGAGGGGGCCGAGGTTGGACTCGACTTCCCGCTGGCGCGCGGGTGGCTGCGCCAGCTCGACACCGGCCGCAACCCGATCTTCTACAAGGGCGGGCTGAACGAGCTGACCTACGCCAACTGGCTGTCGGAGAACGCCGTGCGCTACGTGGCGCTGCCCGACGCGAAGCCCGACCGCAGCGCCTATCGCGAGCGCGCGCTGATCGAGAACGGCCTGCCCTACCTGCGGCTGCGGGCCAGGTTCGAGCACTGGCGTATCTACGAGGTGACGCTCCCCACGCCGTTGGTCATCCCGCGCGGCGACGCCAACATCCAGCTCGAACAGCTGGGGTCAGACCAGGTACTGCTGCGTGTGCGCAAGCCGGGCTCGGCGCTGGTCCGGGTGCGCTACACGCCCTATTGGCTGGCCAAGGGCGGCTGCGTGCAGCGCGACGGCGACTGGACGCGGGTGACCGCGAAGAAAAAGGGCTTCCTGAAGTTGGTCACCCGCTTCGGGGTCGAGCGCGTGTTCGAGCGCGGCAGGCGCTGCAACACCTAAGGGGCCGTCAGCCCTTGCAGGCGGCGGTGCCCTTGGTGGCCACCTTGCCGTCGCTGAAATCGAAGGCGCCGCCGCCGATGCTGAACGCGAACAGGAACTGCTCAGGGAGCTTGGAGGGCTTAGCCAGGTTGACGATCCTCGCCTTCTAGATCGGGGCACGGGCGGGAGGTGGCCGCGAGCGAGTAGATCTGACCGGCCGAAATCGCCAGTGGTTGGAGCCAGGCACTACGCTGTGCCGGTCGTGCAGCAGGTGGCCCAAGACTTCTTCGCCCAGTTCCGGCGCTATTGGAACATGACCCAGCGCTGGCTGCCCCAGGGCTGGGCCGATGCGCTGCGCCAACTCATGCTGTTCGCGGGCGCCTACTACGCCTACCGGATCGTGCGCGGCTTCGTCGACGGCCAGGCCGCTCTCGCATTCGAGAACGCCCGCCACCTCGTCGACTTCGAGCGCACCCTCGGCCTCTTTTTCGAGCCCAACCTCCAATCGTGGGCACAAGGCAGCGCCCACTGGCTCGTGGACGGCGCGAACTTCATGTACGTGAACTCCCAGTTCGTGGTGACCACCACGTTCCTGGTCTGGCTCTACATCATGCGCAACGAGTCGTTCTACTACGTGCGCAACATGTTCATGGTCGCCATGTTCCTGGCGCTCGTCGGCTACGTGGCCTACCCCGCCGCGCCGCCGCGCTTCCTGCCCGAGTGGGGCTTCACCGACACCGTGGCAAACGCCGTGGGCATCAAGGCCGAGCAGAGCGCCAACGTGCTCTACAACCCGTTCGCGGCCGTGCCGAGCATGCACGTGGCATTCGCGCTCATGATCGGGATACCGGCCAGCAGGATCGTGAAGTTCAAGCCGCTCAAGGTGCTGTGGCTGTGCTACCCGCCGGTGGTGACCTTCGTCGTGGTGGTCACCGCCAATCACTTCTGGATGGACGCCGCGCTCGGTGCGGGCGTAGCCGCGGTGTCGGCCTCGGCGTCGTCGCTCGCCCTTGCCCGGGCCCGTCCGGAGGCGTGGGCGTGGCGCACCGCCCACGCCGAAGCGGTGGCCTGATCCATGGCCGCGACGGGGGGGCCCGGCCGGATGAGCAGCGCGGAGGTGCGCGAGACCGCCCGCAACCGGCTGATCGAGTCTCGCCTGACCCCGAACGCCATCTCGCTCGCCGGGCTGGTTGGCAACCTGGTGGCCGCCGCTCTCATCACCCAGGAGCTGTTCTTCCTCGCGGGCCTCGCCTTCGTCATCGGCTCGGTGATGGACACCCTCGACGGCCGCTACTCGCGCATGTCGGGAAAGGGCACGCCGTTCGGCGCGTTCCTCGACTCCAGCCTCGACCGGATCGAGGAGGGCATCGTCCTGGCCGCCGTCGGCGCCTACTTCGCGCACCGCGGCAACGAGGTCGCGGTGGCCGCGGTCACGCTCGCGGTGCTGTTCAGCCTGATGGTGTCCTACACCCGCGCCCGCGCCGAGGCGCTCGGGATCGAGTGCAAGGTCGGGCTGGCCACGCGTGCCGTTCGCGTGGTGATCATCGCGATCGGGTTGTTGTTCGCCAAGGGCGCGGGCCTTGGCGACTTCGAGCTGCTCGAGGCGGCCGTCTACGTGCTCGCCGCGCTCACGGTGTTCACCACGTTTCAGCGGATGGCGCACGTGCGTCGCGAGCTGAACGCCGCAGCGGCCGCCTGAAAGTTCGCGCCCGAAACGCTAAGATCGAGAGCCCGCCGCACCGAGTCGCACTGCACGCGGGCCGTAACTCGGAGACGCTCCCGGGTTAGCTTTCGTAGGACGACGCGGCCCCGCCCCGGGGCCGTTTTCATGAGACTTCCAGGAGGGTCCTCTGTGACAGAAAACGCTTCCAGCAACGGCGCATCCCGCTATCAGAGCGAGAAGGTGCGGGTTGCCATCGTCGGCGTAGGCAACTGCGCCTCCTCGTTCGTGCAGGGCGTCGAGTACTACAAGGACGCCGACCCGTCGCAGAAGGTGCCTGGGCTGATGCACGTCGACCTCGGCGGCTACCACGTGCGCGACATCGAGTTCACCGCGGCGTTCGACATCGACCAGGACAAGGTAGGTAAGGATCTGTCCGAGGCGATCTGGTCGGGCCAGAACAACACCATCAAGTTCGCCGACGTGCCCAAGCTCGGCATCGAGGTGCAGCGCGGGATGACCCACGACGGCCTCGGCAAGTACCTCAAGGAGAAGATCACCAAGGCGTACGGCGAGACCGTCGACATCGTCCAGATCCTCAAGGACACGAAGACCGACGTGGTCGTCTCCTACCTGCCGGTGGGCTCTGAGAACGCCACCAAGTGGTACGTCGAGCAGGTGCTCGAGGCCGGCTGTGGCTTCGTGAACTGCATCCCGGTCTTTATCGCCCGCGAGCAGTACTGGGGCGAGCGCTTCCGCAAGGCGGGGCTTCCGATCGTGGGTGACGACATCAAGTCACAGGTCGGCGCCACCATCGTCCACCGCCAGCTGGCTCGCCTGTTCGGCGACCGCGGCGTGAAGATGATGCGCACATCGCAGCTCACTGTGGGCGGCAACATGGACTTCTACAACATGCTCGAGCGCGAGCGGCTGGAGTCCAAGAAGATCAGCAAGACCAACGCGGTCACCTCCATC
>JBBRYL010000083.1:0-13171 GCA_038237685.1 Solirubrobacterales bacterium
CCGGCCCGCCCTCCGGGCGAGCCTCCGCGACGACGGCCGCGTCACCACGCGCGGGTCACTGCGGTAGAAGCCCACACACCGTGGCCTACCGTCGGTAGGTTGATCTCACGGACACTGTTGCGAGGACCGGTTGAGCTCGCCGACCGCTACGTTGCCTCGAAGCCCGGTGGCAAGCCGTGCTCTGGCGCTTCTAGTCGACCCTGTGCAGGTGTTGATGCATCTCGCGGGCCACCTTCCCGGGTAGCCCGCTCACTCCCTCGAGCTCCTCGCGGCTGGCCGCCAGCACGCGCTCCGGCGTGCCGAAGTGGGCGAGGATCGCGCGCTTGCGCGTTGGACCGACGCCCGGCAGGTCGTCGAGCACCGAACGGGTCATCGCCTTGTCACGGCGGCCACGGTGGAACTCGATCGCGAACCGGTGGGCCTCGTCACGCACCCGCTGCAGGAGCTGCAGGGGCGCGCTGTCGTGGGACATCACGATCGAGGCGCGCCGCCCGGGCACGAACACCTCCTCGACCCGCTTGGCCAGGCTGACGACGGTGGTGCCGAGCTCGCGCAGCTCGGTGAGCTCCTTCAGCCCCGCCGAGAGCTGGCCCTTGCCGCCATCGATCACGATCAGGGTCGGCAGCGAGGCAAAGCTCACGTCGTAGGCCTTCTCGTGCGGAGACAGCTCCTGCTGCGTGCGGAACTGAGCGACGCGGCGCGACAGCACCTCGGCCATCGCGGCGAAGTCGTCCTGGGCGGCGTCGCGCACGCCGAAGCGGCGGTAGTCCGACTTCTTCGGAGCGCCACCCTCGAACACCACCATCGATGCGACGGTATGTGTCTCGCCGAGGTTGGAGATGTCGAAGCACTCGATGCGCATCGGCAGCTGGTCCATGCCGATCTCCTCCTGGAGCCCCTCGAGCGCCTCGACGCGCCGCGTGCGGGTGCGCTCCGACCGCAGCCTGTCCTGGTCGAGCGCCAGCCGGGCGTTGCGCTCGGCCAGCTCGAAGATGCGGCGTTTGTCGCCGCGTTCGGCGGGCCGGACCGCCACGCGGCCGCCGCGCCTGCTGCCCAGCGCCTCCTCCATCGCCTCGACGTTCTCGAGCCCGTGGGGCACCACCACGCGCGGCGGAATCGACATCGCGCTGGCGTAATACTGGAGGAGGAACTCCTCGAGCACCTCGGACTCGTCGCGGCCGGCCTCGTTCTCCAGGTAGAAGCTCTGGCGGTCGGCCAGCACCCCGTCGCGCACCTGGAACACCTGGGCGTTGGCGTCGGTCTCCTCCGCCGCGACGGCGATCGCGTCCAGGGTGCCCACCGACTCGTTGGTCACCCGCTGGCGCTCCAGCAGCGACTTCACGGCGCGTAGCTTGTTGCGCATCTGGGCCGCGATCTCGAACTCCTGGTCCTCGGCCGCGGCCTTCATGCCCTCCTCCAGCTCGCGCTCGATCTGGCGGTAACGACCCGAGAGGAACGAGATGATGGTCTCGATGTTCTCGCGGTACTCCTCCTTGGACACGTAGCCCACGCAGGGCGCCTGGCAGCGCTTGATGTAGTAGTCCAGGCACGGGTTGCCTGTCTGGCGGCCGGGCTCCTTGCCGTCGCAGGTGCGGTACTGGAACACCTTGCCAAGAAGCTCCAGTGTCTCGCGCACGCGCTTGGCGCTCGAGAACGGCCCGAAGTACGCGCGGTTGCGCCGATGGCGCTCCCGGGTGAAGTAGACCCGCGGGTAGTCCTCGTCCAGCGAGATCGCGATGTAGGGATAGGACTTGTCGTCGCGCAGCCGCACGTTGAAGCGCGGGCGGTGGCGCTTGATGAAGTTCTGCTCGGCCAGCAGCGCCTCGGCTTCGGTCTCGGTCACCATGAAGTCGAAGTCGGCCACCGTGGCTGTCATCTCCGCGGCGCCGCGCGTGCCCGGCTTTGAGAAGTGTCCGGCCACCCGCTTGCGGATGGACGTTGCCTTTCCGACGTAGATGACCTTGCCCCGCGAGTCCTTGAACAGGTACACCCCGGGCGCGTCGGGCAGCGACAGCCGCTTCTCGCGGACCCGCTGGGCGCGTGTCTGGGGGTCTTGCGGGCTCGGGGTGCTCAAGGTAGGTGACCGAGGTTAGGGGCGGCCACCCTCGAGTCGTCCACCTGGACATTTGTCGACTCAAGACCGGCCGCTACGAGGCCGATCACCCTCAAATGGCATCTTCGGCCTCTCCTCGGGCCCGTACACGCCCGTCGGCCCTCCAACGCCTCAAGGATCTGTCCGGACGCCGCGTGGCCGAGGGTGGAGACCGCGGCTGGTGGCGCGCTCTGATTCCCGCCCTCGCCGTGGTCGCGGTCCTGTTCGCCGCCCTCAACGTTCGCGCCACCAGCCAGGACGCCGCGGATGCCACCGCCAGAGCCGCAGCTGGTGGGGAGCTGGCCGCTGCGGTCGACCGGATGGCGCCGCTCGAGCGTTCCGCGCTCGCGTCACGGAGCCGGCCCCGCTCGGATGGGCTCGCCGTCACCCGCCGACAGGTCACGACGGCCGCCGCCGCGATCGAGCGTCAGCACTCCGGCGAAGGAACAGCCGCCGGCATTGAGGAGCAGGCGAACGCCACCGTTCGCGCTCTCGGCATCGCCACGAGGAGCGGACATGCGGGCTCGGCAGGCCGCCGACGCGCGGAGCGACTGCTGGCAGGGCTGCAACCGGCTACGCGATCTCTGAGCGACGATCTCGCGACCGCCGCCGCCGCGGCCGACCATCGCGCCGGGCAAAGGCTGATCCTCACGATGATCGCCGTCCTCCTGCTGGTCGCCCTTCTGCTCGGAACCTTCTGGTCGCGCCGCAGCGCCGCGGACGCCGAGCGGCGGGAACGCCGCTTCCGCGCGCTGCTTCGCGACTCGTCTGACCTCGTGGTCGTGATCGACCCCGTCACGTTCTGCATCCGCTATGTGACACCGGCTGTCGAGCGCATGCTCGGGTACCGGCCCGAGACGGTCACCGGCACCCCCTTCCCTGAGCTGGCCAACCCTGACGACCGCGCAGCGCTCACCGAGGGGCTGCGGGCAACGGTCGACGACGTGGATAGCCGCCCCACGGGTCGCTGGCGTGCCCTGCACAGCGCCGGAGGGTCGGTGGACGTGGAGGCGACCTGGCTCGATCTCCGCGACGACCCCTCAGTCAAGGGGCTCGTCGTGACCGTCCGCGACGTCGGCGAGCGCACCGACCTCGAGGATCAGCTTCGCCACCAGGCCTTCCACGACCCGCTCACTGCGCTGCCGAACCGCTTGCTGTTCGAGAATCGCGTGCGACACGCCGTAGCCGGCGCCCGCCGCCACGGCCGTCCGATCTCCGTGCTGTTCGTGGACCTCGACGACTTCAAGACGGTCAACGACTCGCTGGGTCACGCTGCAGGCGACGAGATGCTGCGCAAGGTCGCCGAGCGCCTGGACGGGCTGGTGCGCGGCGCCGACACCGTCGCCCGGCTCGGTGGCGACGAGTTCGCCGTGCTCGTCGAGGAGGCGGAGAGCCCGGACGAGGGCCGGGTGATTTCCGAACGCATCCACGCGGGCATGGAGCTCCCGTTCGACATCGAAGGCCACGAGCTCTTCATGCACGCAAGCGTCGGCATCGCAAAGTCCGAATCGGGTTCGACGAGCGAGGATCTGATGCGCAACGCCGACACGGCCATGTATGCCGCGAAGGCCGGAGGCAAGGGCCGGTCAGAGATCTTCAAGCCCACCATGCACATGGAGGTCCAGCGCCGGCTCCAACTCAGCGGGGACCTGCGCAGGGCGCTGCTGCACGACGAGATCTTCGCCCAGTACCAGCCGCTCGTCGACCTCGAGTCCGGGCGAGTGGTGGGGGCCGAGGCGCTGGCGCGTTGGCACCACCCCACGCTTGGTGAGATCCCTCCGAGCGACTTCATCCCGGTAGCCGAGGACACCGGCCTCATCGTGCCTCTCGGGGGCCGGATCTTGAATCAGGCCTGTCGCCAGGCCCGGATCTGGCAGGACCAGAGCCCCGGCGATCCGGTCTATGTGAGCGTGAACGTGTCCCCCCGCCAGTTTCGACAGGCCGGCGCAGTGGTCGAGCAGGTCCGGGAGGCCACGGAGGCCAGCGGCATCGAGCCGTCCCTGCTCGTCCTCGAGATCACCGAATCGGTGCTCATGCAGGACCGCAAGGCCGTCCGGAACGAGCTCTCGCAGCTCCAGGAGCTGGGTGTGCGGGTGGCCATCGACGACTTCGGCACCGGGTATTCGGCGCTGTCCTACCTCCGCGACTTCCCGATCGACATGGTCAGGATGGATCAGTCCTTTGTCAGCGACCTCTCCGTTGGCGATGGAGACCAGGCGCTCGTCCGCTCGGTGGTCGAGCTCGGCGAGGCGCTCGGCATGCAGATCGTGGCCGAGGGAATCGAACACCGCGAGCAGCGCGACCACCTCTCTGACATGCGCTGCAGCATCGGCCAGGGCTTCTACTTCGCGCGGCCGCTCGACGCCGAGCGGATGTACGAGCTGGTGTCGACCGCTCACCGGATGCCGCGTCCCGGCGACGCGGCAGACCAGATGGGCGGGGCTACGCCAGAACCCGCGTGACGGAGTCGCCGACGCAGACGGGCTTTTCCCCGCCCTCGACCTCGACCGTCCAGCGCTGAACGACCTGGTACCAGCCGTCACCGACGTCGTCGACCGACTGCACCTCGATGGACGCCCTGATCTTCGAGTCGACCGGCACCGGAGCTGGGAAACGCACCTTGTTCCAGCCGTAGTTGACGCCGAGCTTGAAGCCCTTCTGCTCCATGACGCTGTCGCGAAAGCCGTCGATGGTGGCAAGCGTGAGGTTGCCGTGGGCGATCGGCATGCCGAACGGGCTCTCCTTCTTGGCGCGCTCCACGTCCACGTGGATCCACTGGTGGTCGCCGGAGATCTCGGCGAAGCCGTCGATCATCTCCTGGGTGACCTCTCGCCATTCGCTTGGGCCGAGGGTCTCGCCGACCAGGCCCTTGAGCTCGTCTATGCCGTTGATCTGTGTGGGTGCCATCGCGGCGAAATCTATCGCCCCGGCGTGGGGCCGTCGACACGCGATCGCGAATTCCTGCACCGATTCGTGCAGGGTCTCTCGCGATCGGTCCTGACCGCCAAAGCTCGGCTGACCATGCGGCGATCTTCGATATTGATGGCCGCGGTGGTGGTCGCGCTGATCTCGGCCCCTGCCGCGGATGCCCGCAGCGCCAACACGGCCGCGCTCCAGGTCGCCCTCAAGGCGGTGCATGCCTATCGAGGCGGCATCGACGGAGTGGCGGGTCCGCGTACGCGACGTGGCGTCCGTCACTTCCAGCGGCGTCACCACCTGGCCGCGGACGGCGTTCCAGGCCCGCGTACACGCCGCGCTCTCGGTCGCCGTGGCCGCCCATCCTTTGGCAGCCGGCCGATGCGCCTCGGCGGGCGTGGCTGGGACGTGGCAGCGCTGCAGTTCCTGCTCGCGCGGCGTGGCGCACCCACCGGGTCCGTCGATGGCGGCTTTGGGCCCAGCACCCGTGGCGCCGTCGCGCGCTTCCAGCGCCGCGCCGGGCTGCACGCCGACGGGATCGCGGGGCCGAGCACCGTCCGTGCGCTGCGGCGTCACCGCATTCGCCGGCAGACGGCGCGCCGGCGCACGGTGCGCAGCGGCGGCGGGCCCGGCGGTCCGGTGCTGTTCTTCCGCCCGGTGCGCGGACCGGTTGGCGACGGGTTCGCCATGCGCTGGGGACGGCCGCACCAGGGGATCGACTTTCCCGTGCCTTATGGCACCCGCGTCGGCGCTGCGGGGCGCGGTGTCACCATCTCGGCCGGCTTCAACACCGGCGGCTACGGCAATCTCGTGATCATCCGCCACCGGCTGGGCTTTCAGACCTGGTATGCCCATCTCTCCCGCATCAACACCTCCCCCGGCGAGGCGGTGACCGGCGGCACGCACATCGGCGACGTCGGCTCGACCGGTCATTCGACCGGTCCGCACCTGCACTTCGAGGTGCGCCTCAACGGAACCCCGATCGACCCAATGCCACGGCTGCTCAGCAGCGCGGCCAGCAAGCTTGCACGGTCGCCGTTCCCGGGTGCGGTCAGGTACCGCCATGTTGGCTGTGACCGCGCGAAGCTCGGCCGCGAGACGGGCGGTGCGGCGGTCTCGAACACCTGTTGAGCCCGTCGAGGCCGGACCGGTCGAACCCGGCTCCCCGTCAGGGGTGCGCTCGGCTTGGGCCCTCGGCCAAGCCTCGGATCGCATTGACGGCGCGTAGCTGCTTTGAAGGACCGCCGCCCAGCATCGCTTCGCCCGGCAGCCGCGTGGTCATGTTGAGTTCATCCTGGCAGGCTTACGTTGCGCGACGATGAACGATCCGGCCGTCGGAACACCTGTCCTGACCAAGCGCGTCCCACCGTCGTGGTGGACCACCCCTACCGACCGCTGAGCTTCGCGCGTGTTGGTCTGGGCCCTCACTAAGCGCAACCGCGCCGCCTCGCGGCGCACCGTCGACCTCCGTCTCCGCGGGCGGGCGTCGCTTCGTTCGTTGCCTCTGTTTGTCCTGTATGTGGGCATAGCAGCCGTCGGTCAGCCGGGTCCGATGCCTACGGGCGATGAGGCTCCCCTGCTGAGCTTTTCCGCTCGGCTGCTCGACGGGCACTACGCAGCGCCGGGGACGATGGATTCGGTCGCCTATCTGTGGCACGGGCCGGGTATGCCGCTGCTGCTCACGCCGTTCGTGGCGCTCGACGTTCCCCTATCGGTCCTACGCTTCGTAGGTCCCGTCCTCCTGTTCGCCGCAGCGCTCGCCTTTCACCAGCTTCTCCGTCCGCGCGTTGGTCCGCGTGGTGCCCTGGTGGGCACCTACGCGTTCGGGCTCTATCTACCGTTCTACGAGGGGCTGCCCACGCTCCACAAGGAACCGCTCGCGGTACTCCTCGTCACGGCGGGGCTCCTATGGACAAGCCGACTGCTCCAGGGCGGCGGCCGCCGACACATCGCCCTCGCCGGGCTGGCGTTCGGCGCGCTCGCGATGGTCCGGCTCGAGTACGGGTGGCTGACAATCGCCCTCCTTACGGCGTCGGCTATGTGGTGGCTGCTCGCAACCGACCGCGGTCCCGCAAGGCGGATGGTCTGCGTCTGCGCCGTGGCGCTGGCGACGTGCGCCCCGTGGCTTATCTACACCTACGACCTGACCGGCCACGCGCTCTACTGGGGAAACTCGGGCGGCAGCTCCCTCTACTGGATGTCGCCAACCGGGAGCCGGATCGAGACCGGACAGTGGCATGCCGAACACAGCGTGTTCAAGGACCCGACCCTGTCTCGGTATCGAGAACTGTTCACAAGGCTGCACCGACTCTCCCCGGCTCAGCGCGATCAAGCTCTCCGACGCGCCGCGGCAGCCAACGTCCGGGCGCGACCAGTCCTCTACCTGAGGAACCTGGCCGCAAATGTCGTGC
The DNA here is from genome assembly GCA_038237685.1 of Solirubrobacterales bacterium. Classification (GTDB taxonomy): domain Bacteria; phylum Actinomycetota; class Thermoleophilia; order Solirubrobacterales; family Thermoleophilaceae; genus JAAYBF01. Next base: position 7,420 of record JBBRYL010000083.1, read on the forward strand.
GCCTGTGGTTTCTCGAGCCGTTTCGACCGCGGCCGCCCCCCGTCCCGGTCATCGCGTACCTGGCCGTGAACTCGCTGTTCCTAGCCGCAGTCGGTTGGGCTGCGGTCTTACTTGCCCGCCGGCGCCCGGGGCTGCCGCGCGAGACCCTGCCGTTCGCCACGTTCGCAGCAGGCGCGCTGGTCATTCACGTCATCCCCTCCGCCGAGCCGCGCATGGCGCTGCCGGCCGTCCCCGCGCTGCTCTGGCTTGTCGTTTACGCCGCCAACCGCGCCTTCGTTGAACGGGCTGCATCGGGCCGAGGGGAGCGGCTGAGTGCCGTCGGGGCGACCGCAGTGACTTCGGCGACACCGGTGTAAGCGGGGCGCCCGGTCGCGGGGTCGAGCAGCTTGCCGCGGTGCTACTGATATGGCGTCGCCGGTACGCGGTGATCATCCACCACGCGCCCTCCACATCCGTAGGCCCGGCTCATGGACCAGCGCCACCGCGACGGTCTGCCTCGGAGACCGCTGGGCGTGCGGCGCTGTGCCTGTTCGCGAGCTGTGGGCCTACGCGCGTCATCGCGGTGCGATAGCGTCCGACGCGTCCACCCGGGGAGTCCCTGCACTGAGGAGCTGAGAGGGCGCTTCTAAAGCGCCGACCCGTCGAACCTGATCTGGGTCACGCCAGCGAAGGGAGCGAGTATGCGCGCCGTCCAGTTCGTCGGGCCCCAGCAGCCCCTTGCCGTCGAGGAGATCGAGCGGCCGGTCGTTGTGCCGGGTCACGTGCTTGTCGCTGTGGAGGCGGCGGGAGTGTGCGGGACGGAGCTGCACTTCCGCGACGGGTTGCTGGCGCCGGCCAAGACGCCGATCGTGCTGGGCCACGAGGTGGCGGGCGCGATCAGCGAGCTGGGCAGCGGGGTGATCGGCTGGAGCGAGGGTGACCGCGTCGCGGTGCACTACCTGCATTCTTGCCGCCGGTGCCGCCCTTGCCGGACGGGGCTCGAGCACCTCTGCGATCAGCCGGAGGGCTTCCTCGCCTTCGTGACCGACGGGGGCTTCGCCGAGTACGTGAGCGTCCCGGCCAGCGCCCTGGTCGCCGTCCCGGACGGGTTGAGCGCGGCGGAGGCCGCGCCCCTCTGTTGCAGCGCCACCACCGCCCTTCACGCGTTCGGCGTCGCTGAGCTCGCCATCGGAGACAGCGCCGTCGTCTACGGGTCTGGCGGCGTCGGGTTGGCGCTTGTGCAGGTGCTAAGGCTCGCGGGCGTGCGAACGTTGGCGGTGAGCCGGTCGGCAGCCAAGCTGGACGCAGCTCGCGAGTTGGGCGCTGACGTGGCGATCGACGCATCGCTGGGGGCGGTGGGCGAGCAGGTCAGGGACGCCACCGGCGGCCGCGGAGCCGACGTCGTCTTCGAGCTCGTCGGGACGGCCGAGACGATGCGTGAGTCCATGGCTGCGTTGGCAAAGCGCGGACGGCTGGTGTTCGTCGGCTACAGCTTTGATGCGCTTGAGGTCAGCCCGCTCTCGCTCGTGGTCCCCGAGCTGAGCATTCGGACGTCGGTCGGCAACACCCATGCCGAGGTTGTCGACGCGCTGGCGTTGGCGGCGGACGGGCGCCTGCGTCCCATCGTGCACGAGGTGGCGCCGCTGGAGGACGCTGATCGGGTCCTCGACGACCTGGCGGCGGGCCGTGTGGTGGGGCGTTCCGTGCTGGCGCCCTGACCGCCGACGTTGACGCAGATCCGACCCCCAGGCGCGTTGTGCGAGGCCCAGCCTCCCGGTCCTGCGCCGGTGCTCAGCGGGAGACCACCCGGGAGGGACTGGATCGTCACACCGGCGCGGGACGAGGCGCCGTTGGATCCCTCGCCTTGACAACGCGTCAACGCCGGTCTGGTAACTCGAGGCGCCGAACGCCGCGCGAGCCCGCTGTAGAGGGACTGAAGCGGGGGTTCCGCGCGAGCCGGGAGCACCTCGACGCGCCATGCGAGCCGGGTGGTCCCACCAACGCATGGCAACGTCGTGTCAGGCTACACTGACATGACTTGTCTGTTGAGTCCGTCATCGAGGGCCCGTTCCTGCTCCCGCAGCAGCCGACCGAGCCCGACCTTGTGGCCAAGTACTTCAAAGTGCTCTCCGACCCTGCCAGGGTGCGGGTGCTCGAGCTGTTGCGCGAGCGCGGCGAGCTGTCCGTCGGCGAGTTGACCGAGGCGCTGGGTCTGGGGCGGACGAACCTGTCCAACCATCTTGCGTGTCTGCGCTGGTGTGGGTTCGTGCACACCCGGCGTGAGCACCGCACCGTGCACTACCGGGTCACCGACCCGCGAGTGAGCGAGCTGCTCGCGCTCGGTCGGGCCCTTCTGGGCGACAACGCCGAACACGTCGCAGCTTGTCGGCGAGTCGACGGGAAGGGATGCTGATGAACGAGGAGCCGAAGGGGTCCGCGACCGGCCCGAAGGCAGGTCTTGCGACTGCGGGGCTCGGGGTGCTCGCGGTCGTGTGCTGCGCCGGCGGCCCGCTGATCGCCGGCGCGTTCGGAAGCATCGCCATCGGCGGCATACTCGGCGTGGGGGCCGGAGTCCTCGCGGTGGTTGCCGTGAGCGCCTTGATCGTCCTGCGGGTCCGCCACCGGCGGGCCCGCACCGTGCCCCACGGTCAGACTCCAGGGGCTCAGCCGCGCCGCGGCGGTGGATTGTGAACGTGGCGCGCTATGGCGCGGTCGTGATGGGCGCCGGGCCCGCTGGCGAGGTCGCGGCTTCCCGGCTGAACGCACAGGGTGTGAAGGTCGCGCTCGTCGAGCGTGAGCTGGTCGGGGGCGAGTGCGCCTACTGGGCGTGCATTCCCTCGAAGACGCTGCTGCGCCCACCCGAGACCCGCTCGGAGGCCGAGCGTGCCGCGGGGGTCTCGGCGCCCGCGATCGCCTGGGCGGACGTGGCGGCCTACCGCGACTTCATGATCCGCAACCTCGACGACCGTGGCCAGGTCGATGGCTACCGCGATCAGGGAGTCGACGTCTTCAAGGGCGACGGGCGCATCGCTGGCCCCGGCCAGGTCGAGGTCGGCGGACAGACGCTTCATACGGAGCGCATCGTCGTCGCCACGGGCAGCGACGCGCGGATCCCCGCGATCGACGGGCTTGAGGAAGCGGGCTACTGGACCAATCGGGAGGCGACGACGCTGGCTGAGGTCCCGGAGAGCATCGTGATCCTCGGCGGCGGGCCGGTCGGCGTGGAGCTCGGCCAGTTCATGCGCCGCTTCGGCGCGCATGTGACGATCGTCGAGCGCGGCGAGCGGCTGCTCGCCCGCGAGGACCCCGCGGTCGGTGAGCTGGTCGCCCGGGCGCTCGGCGATGAGGGCATCGAGCTGCGCCTGGGCGCCAAGGCCGTGGGCGTGTCGCGTCGAGGGGGCGAGCGCGTCGTGCGCCTTGAGGGTGGCGAAGAGGTCAGCGGCCGCGAGCTGCTCGTCGCGACCGGTCGCGCCCCGCGCGTGCACGGCATCGGTCTGGAAAGCGTCGGCATCCAGCCCGACGCCAAGGGCCTGAAGATCGACGAGTGCTGCCGCGCGACCAACGGCGTTTGGGCGATCGGTGACGTGACGGGCGTCCTGCCGTTCACCCACGTCGGGATGTATCAGGGGCGCATCACCGCCGCGGATATCGCCGGCAACCCCGTCCGCGCCGACTACACCGCGATCCCACGTGTTGTGTTCTGCGACCCGGAAGTCGCGGCCGTCGGACTGACGGAATCGCAGGCGCGCGAGCGGGGCCTCGAGGTCGCGACCGCGCGGGTCACCCTGGCCGACGCCATCGCGCGGCCGTGGACCTATGAGACGAGCCCGCGTGGCGAGCTTGGCCTGATCGCCGACCGCGACCGCGAGGTGCTCGTCGGCGCGTGGGCGGTCGCGCCGATGGCCGGCGAGTGGATTCACTACGCCGCGCTGGCCATCAAGACCAAGACGCCCATTTCGGTGCTGCGTGACACCGTCGCGCAGTTCCCCACGTTCACCGAGGCCTACCTGACGGGGGTGGAGAGCCTTGAGCTCTGAACGCGCACAGCAGGAGCTTGAGATCACCGGCATGACCTGTGACGCCTGCGCACGCCATGTGCGCGACGCGCTGCAGGGCGCCGGCGCGCAACACGTCGACGTGGACTGGCGCACCGGCCGCGCCCTCGTCGTGCCCAACGGCGCGAGTGCCCGCGAGCTGAGCGCCGCGCTGCACGCGACCAAGTACCAGGTCACGCGCGTTCTCGAGCCGGGCGCGCGCAGCGCGCGTCAACCGGACGGCTTCGAGTACGACCTGGCCATTCTTGGCTCCGGCGGCGGCGCGTTCTCCGCGGCGATCGCCGCATGTCGCGCCGATCTACGCGTCGTCATGATCGAGCGCGGCACCGTCGGCGGCACCTGCGTGAACGTCGGGTGCATCCCTTCCAAGGCGCTGCTCGCGGCCGCCGAGAACCGCCACCGCGCCGACGGCGCCCGGTTCCCCGGAATCAGCACGACCGCCGGTCCCGTCGACTTCGCCGGGATGATCGCCGCCAAGGACGAGATCGTCGAGACGCTGCGCCAGGAGAAGTACCTCGACATCGCGGCCGAGTACGGCATCGAACTCATCGAGGGCAGCGCTCGCTTCGTCGACGGCCCGGCGCTCGACGTCGACGCGCGGCGCGTCGAGGCCGCCCACTACCTCATCGCCACCGGCGTCGAGCCCGCCATTCCCGACATCCCGGGCCTCCGTGACAGCGGCTACCTGACCTCCACTACGGCGATGGACCTCGACCACCTGCCCGCGTCGCTGATCGTCATCGGCGGCGGCTACGTAGCCATGGAACAAGCCCAGCTCTTCGCGCACCTCGGCACCCAGGTGACGATGCTCGTGCGTTCGAAGCTGGCGCGCGGCGAAGAGCCCGAGATCGCCGCCGAGCTCAAGGCCGCCTTCGAGGCCGAGGACATTCGGGTCCGCGAAGGTGTCCAGGCGTCCGCGCTACGCACAGAGCGCCACGGCGTCCTCGTCACCAGCGACGGCGGGCAGGAGTACCGCGCCGAGCACCTCCTCGTTGCCGCTGGCCGGCGGCCCCGCACCGCCGGACTCGACCTCGAGGCGGTCGGCGTGCAGACCGGGCCGGGCGGCGAGGTCGTCGTCGACGACGACCTGAGCACTCACAACCCGCGCGTCTGGGCGGCCGGCGACGTGACCGGACATCCGCAGTTCGTCTATGTCGCCGCCAAGCACGGCGCGCTCGTCGTCGCCAACGCCTTCGAGCAGGCGGGCCGGCGCATCAGCTACCGCTCCCTGCCGCGCATCACCTTCACCAACCCGACAATCGCCTCCGCCGGGCTGACCGAGGCGCGGGCGCTCGAGCAGGGCATCGACTGCGAATGCCGCGTGCTCGACCTCACCAACGTGCCGCGGGCGATCGTCAGCCGCAACACCCGCGGCGTCGTCAAGCTCGTCGCCGAGCGCGACAGCGGCCGGGTCATCGGCGTGCACATGCTCGCCGACGGCGCCGGCGACGCGATCCTCGCCGGCGTCTACGCCATCGACGCCAACCGGACCGTCTCAGACCTCGCCGCAAGCTGGAACCCCTACCTGACCATCGGCGAGGGCCTACGCCTCGCCGCCCAAGCCTTCACCCGCGACGTCAGCAAGCTCTCCTGCTGCGCCGCCTAGATGGTTGATTCCACGGGAGTGGCCGTGTTTGAGGGGTTTTGGGCAGAGAGGCCGAAGTCGGCGGTGTCAAGTACACCGTCTGCCTGGAGGCCACGATGGACGCCGACCTCGA
>JBBRYL010000084.1:0-12841 GCA_038237685.1 Solirubrobacterales bacterium
CGCCGCCAACCGCCGCCGCGCGTTCAGACTGAGCTCCGCTCTACCGTGCAAATTCATTCGGTGTTCTCCTTGGGACTGATGGCTTCGACACCACTCAGCCTCCAAGGAGACCCGGATGAACAACGTGATCAGGTTCTACACCTAGGCGGCGGCTAACTCGCCGGCCGAGTCGGGATCCCGGCCTCGGCGCCCGGAGCCTCGACCGTGCGGATCTGCTCGGCCACGCGCTTGTCGCGCGCCATCACCCAGTCCATCAGCGGCCCGAACAGGCCGCGCGTGAAGTAGGGGATCCGCCACAGGGCTGGCACGATCACGCGGGGCGCGCGCTTCTGGATGCCGTCGACCAGCGCCTCGGCAGCCTGAGAAGGGGTGATCCGCCGCTTGATTGCCTCGGGCAGGGTGTCGAGCAGGCCCGAGCCCCGGGCATCGTCGTCGAAGGCCTGCTGCACCATCACGGTGTCCACGAACCCGAAGTGCGCGACGGTCGCGCCCGCTCCGTGCGGGGCGAGTTCGACACGCAGCGCACGCCCGAGCGCCTCCACCCCGGCCTTGGCGACGGCGTAGGGCGACGCCATGACGCCGTTGGAGAACGCATACACCGAGGAGATGACCACGACCTGGCCCTTGCGCGCGACGATCTGCTCGAGCGCCGGCGACACGGTGCGCCACACGCCCTGCAGGTCGATCTCGAGCACACGCTCGAACATCTCGTCCCCCATCGCGCGCATCGTCGACGGAGGCGGGCCGGTGCCCGCATTGGCCACGACAACGTCGAGGCCGCCGAAGCGGTCGACCGCGGTCGCCACGGCGGCGATCATCGCCTCGCGGTCGGTCACATCCGCGCCGAGACCGACCGTCCTTTCGCCGATCTCGGCGGCTGCGCGCTCGGCCGCACCCTTGTCGAGGTCGGTGATCACCACAGACGCGCCGCGCTGGTGCATGAGCCGAGCGGTCTCGAAGCCGATGCCACGCGCCGCACCGGAGACGAGCGCCACTTTGCCTTGGAGTGAGAAGCGAGCCATCTGGCGATCCTATGCCCTCCTAGCTTGGAAGATAGGCGGCCATGGAGTCGGGACTGCGACGACTCCGGGAACGAAAGAGGGGCCGCAATCAGCGGCCCCTCTTAGAACTGTCTGTCCGGCGCGGGGAGCTACTTGACGTCGACGCTGCCTCCGGCCTCCTCGACATCGGCCTTCAGCTTGTCGGCCTCCTCGCGCTCGATGCCCTCCTTGATGGGCTTCGGTGCCTCGTCCACGAGTGCCTTGGCCTCCTTGAGGCCCAGGCCGGTGGCCGCGCGAACGACCTTGATGACCTGGATCTTCTTCTCACCGGAGCCGGTGAGGATTACGTCCACGGTGCTGGACTCCTCCTCGGCCGGGGCAGCGTCGCCACCCCCAGCCGGAGCGGCCGCTGCGACGGCTGTCGCCGACACGCCGAAGGCCTCCTCGAGAGCCTTGATGCGCTCGGACAGCTCAAGCACGGAGATGCCCTTGAGCTCGTCGATCCATTCTTCGGTACTGGCGGCCATTTCTAGCCCTCCTCTGGTTGTTGCGAAGCAGCCGGCTCGGCCGGCTGCGCACGATCGGTTTTGTCCTCGTCGCCCTCGGAGGGCGCGTCTTCGGTTTCTGTTTCTGCGGGCGCGTCGCCCGAAGCTTCCTCGGCCGGTGCTTCCTCGGCCGGTGCATCGGCCTCCGGCTCGGGCTCAGGAGCCGCCTCGGGCTCGGGCGCCGCGGGCGCCTCGCCCGTGACCAGGCCCTGCTCGGCGATCTGACCGAGCTGCAGCGCCAGTCCCGCGATCAGCTGGTTCAGTCCGCGCACCAGGCCGGTGATCGGCGAGGCGAGCACGCCGACGAGCTGGCCGTCGAGCACGTTGCGGGCGGGGAGCTTGGCGATGGCCTCGATCTCGTCGATCGACACGACCACGCCGTCGAGGATGCCGCCCTTGAACTGGGGCACCTCGTGCTCCTTGCGGAACACGTCGATGGCCTTGGCCGCGAGCGCGGCATCGCCACGCACGAAGGTGAACGCGGTGGGGCCCTCGAGCAGGTCCTTCAGGCTCTCGGCGCCGGCCTGGTCGGCGGCGCGCTCGGTGAGCGAGTTCTTGACCACCCGCAGCGAGGCGTCGGCCTCGGCGAGCTGCTCGCGCAGCTGCGCCACCTGGCTGACCGAGATCCCGCGGTAGTCGACGGCGAAGATCGCCTGCGACTCCTCGATCTGGCCGGCCACCTGGTCGATGACGGCTGCTTTCTCTTCTCTGTTCACGGTTGTTGCCTACCTATGTCTCGTAAAGACGCAAAGAGCCCGCTCACAGGCGGGCTCGGAAGACAACTGCTCTTCGAGGTATCGCCTGCACCGGGCTTATGGACGAATCCGCCGGTGGTCTGGGGCACTACTTGGACGAAAGAATGTAGCGGCTACGCGGTCACGGCGGCCGGCTCGCCGGCCTCGGCGCTGGTGCGCGCGCCCGGATCGACCTTGACCCCCGGGCCCATCGACGTGCTCAGGGTCACGGTGTGCAGGTAGCGGCCCTTGGCGGCGGCGGGCTTTGCCCGGTTGATCTCATCGATCAGGGCCGCGTAGTTCTCGAGCAGCGCCATCTCGTCGAAGTCGAACTTGCCGATCGGCAGGTGCACGATCGCGTGGCGGTCGGTGCGGTACTCGATCTTGCCGGCCTTGCTCTCGGTGACTGCCTTGCTCACATCGGCGGTCACCGTCCCGACCTTCGGGTTGGGCATCTTTCCCTGCGGACCGAGCACGCGGCCCAGGCGACCGACCACGGGCATCATGTCGGGCGTCGCGATGACCACGTCGAAATCGGTGAAGCCGTCCTCGATCCGCTTGGCCAGGTCGTCCTCGCCCACGATGTCAGCACCGGCCTCCTCGGCCTCGCGCGCCTTGTCGCCCTTGGCGAACACGGCGACGGTGACGTCCTTGCCGAGGCCGTTTGGCAGCGAGATCGTGCCGCGCAGCTGCTCCTCGGCGTGGCGCACGTTGAGGCCGGTGCGGATGTGCACCTCGACGGTCTCTGAGAACTTCGGGCCCGTGAAGCTCTTGATGACCCCGACGGCCTCGGAGGGCGTGTACTCGCGCTCGCGATCGACCTTCTCGAGGTTGTCGCGGTAGCGCTTGCCGTGCTTCATGAGATTGCCTCCGCGGCGCATCCGCGCCCCGCGCTTTGATGATCTTGTTCGGCTTCACGCCTCACTTCGCCACCTCAACACCCATCGAGCGAGCGGTGCCCTCGATGATCTTCGAGGCCGCGTCGATGTCATTGGCGTTCAGGTCGGGCATCTTCTTCTCGGCGATCTCGCGGATCTGCGCGGAGCTGATCTTGCCGACCTTGTTGCGGTTGGGCTCGCCGGAGCCCTTGTCGAGGTTGATGGCCTGCTTGATGAGCACGGCCGCCGGCGGCGTCTTGGTGATGAAGGTGAACGAGCGGTCCTCATAGACCGTGATCTCGACCGGCGTGATGGTCCCGTTGTCACCCTGGGTCTGCGCGTTGAACGACTTGCAGAACTCCATGATGTTGACGCCGTGCTGACCCAGGGCGGGTCCGACCGGCGGAGCGGGGTTGGCGGCGCCCGCGGGCACCTGCAGCTTGATGAGTGTCAATACCTTTTTGGCCATTAGATCTTCTTTACCTGGTCGAAGCCGACCTCGACCGGGGTCTCCCGGCCAAAGATGGATACAAGCACCTTGAGCTTGGCAGCGTCCTCGTTGATCTCTGAGATCTCGCCGGAGAAGTCAGAGAGCGGCCCGGACACGACCTTGACCGACTCGCCGATCGAGAACTGGGCGCGCGTCCGCGGGCGCTCGGCCGTCTCGCGGTTGAGCAGACGATCGACCTCGACCTGGCTGAGCGGCACCGGCTTCTGCGAAGCGCCGACGAAGCCCGTGACACCCGGGGTGTTCTTGACGAGACCCCATGAGTCGTCGGAGAGGTTCATGTTCACCAGCAGGTAGCCGGGCATGGTCCTCTGCTCCTTCTGGATCTTCTGGCCGTCCTTCATCTCCTGGACCTGCTCGGTGGGGATGACGACCTGGCGCACGGAGGGACCCTGGCCCAGAGACTGAACACGGTGCTCGAGGTTCTGCTTGACCTTCTTCTCGTGCCCGGAATAAGTGTTGACGGCGTACCAGCGAAACATTTCAGACTCTGTCTAGTGACTTCCTGTGGGGGATTGGGTGCGGCTAGATGATGGCCTTGATGAGCCGTGAGAACAGCGCATCGAGGATGCCGAGGTAGGTGCCGGCGATGACGACGAAGCCAAGCACGACTCCGGTGAGTGTGGTGAGCGTCTGACGGTCGGGCCACTGCACCCGGCGCAGTTCGGCCACCACGGACCTCAGGAACTGTACGAGACGGGAGCCTTCCTTGTGCTCAGGCTCCTCGTCGCCGCGACGGCCTCGCGGTGCGGGGACCAGATCCTCGACGTCCTCGGGCTGGTCCTCGGCCGGATCGAAGTGGTTGGGATCGGACTCGACGGACTCCTCGTCCTGCTCGTAACGCATGACGCTGGCCGAGCTGCCGACGTCCTCGGGCGGAGCGCCTGCGCGCAGTCGCTCGGATTCGCTCAGCGGCGGCGGGGTGGCGGGATCGGCACCGGCCGATAAGGCGGTCTCGCGCTCGACCTCGTCGGCCACGTCGTCGGCGATGGGATCGCCGCCCGAGCGCCGGGGCGGAGCGGACTTGTCCGCGCCCTGCTCCGCGCGGCGACGGGCCTGACGCTCCTTGGCCTTCTGACGGTTGCTGGCCATACTCCTTCAGGTCCCGCTCAGCGGGTCTCCTTGTGGGGCGTGTGCTTGCCGCACCAGCGGCAGTACTTGCGCAGCTCGATGCGGTCGGGATTGTTGCGCTTGGACTTCTGGGTCTGATAATTGCGCCGCTTGCACTCCTGGCACTCCAGGGTGGCGGCGATTCGTACGTCTCCGCGAGCCATGGCTCCTCGACTCCTTCAAGAATGTCCGGCCGGACAAGGAAAAACCCCGCCGGCCGCAGGGTTCGAAGGTCAGGATAGCGGTCTATCAGCGGGCACGCTTGGCGTCTCTGCGAAGCCTGCGCAGCTCCCGCCCGAATGCCTCCTCGACCGCCTCGTCCATGGCCATCGCGAACACGGCCAACATCGAATCCGCCGCCAGGGGACGCAGGCGGACCAGGGCGTCGCTGACCTCGGGCCAGCGCTCCTCTGGCGCGCCCTCACGCTGGAACGGCGCCCAGACCTCCTCGAGGAACAGCCGCACGACGGTGCGCGCGGCGCTGTCGGAGTTACGGCGAAGCCGCGCCACCACCTTCAGCGTCTTGGCCGCGGGGATGCCCTGGCGCGTGAGCTCGGCGCCCGCGCGACCGAGGCTCGGGCTCAGCTCCTCCCACTTGCCGTCTCCCAACGGGCGGATCAGGCCGAGCTCCTTGGCCCTGGTGAGCAGCTCAGGGTCCGTCGTGCCGTAGCGCTCGGCCAGCTCGTCGAGGTCCACGATCTGGGGCTCCTCCTCTCCGAAGGGCTCGCGCAGGGCGCGCGCGAAGGCGACTGCATCGGAGCTGGCTTCCCGCGAGCGCGCGAGAAGCCGGCCGATCAGGTCGAGGCTGTAGCCGTCTGACTGGAGCTGGAGGATGAGCGCGATCCGGGCCTGGTGGTCGTCGTCGTAGTAGCCGGTGCGGCCTTCCACCACGGGCGGGGCGAGCAACCCCCGTGACTGATGGGCACGGATGTTGCGCACCGTCATCCCCGTACGCTGTGCAAGCTGATCGATGGTCAGGCGTTCGGTAGCGCTGTTCGCCATTTCTGTGATCCTATGGTTGAAATGGCTCATGATTCGGTGTTACATCAGTTCGTGCAATCGTCACGGGCGCGAGAAGTGCAGGCGGCGAGAGGGCTGGCAGCCACGGGGCTAGGCCAGATGACCGGCAGGTGGCCCTGCGCTATACGCCGGAGTCGCGACCGCTGGCCGACGCCCTGGCCCAGCGCAGCGTGGGGATCAAGGACCTGCGCTACGGCGCGCTCGTCGACGAGGACTGGGCCGAGCGGGACCCCGACGCGTGGGGGCCCGACCCGTGCGCCGACATCCCGTTGCTGGAGACCGCCTCCCACTACGTGATCGGCGCCACGCTGACCGGGATGCCGAGCATCCGCTGGGGCGGGTGATCGGTGATCTACTGGTGCTCTATCCCCGCCGGGACCTCGCGCTCGGGCCGGCGGATCGCGTTCGAGGTTGAGAACTCGCGCCACCTCGGCGGGCTCAACCATCTCCACCTGCTGAACCATCCGCGGGTCTACGAGCACTTGCGCACGTCGCTGGCGGCGGCGCCCGCGCCGATGGCCCAGCGCTTGTTACCCGCATAGAAGTTTCTATCTGTATAAGCTCCCGGCGATGGCCGCTCCCGCCCCGTCCCCGCGCCGCCTGCCCCGCGAGCAGCGCGCCCGGCAGATCCTCGACGTGGCCCACGCGCGGTTCGCCGCCGAAGGCTTCGCCGCGGTCACGATGGACGGTGTCGCGGCCGAGGTCGGGGTGACCAAACCGCTCCTCTACGCCTACTGGGGCAATAAGGAACGGCTCTACCTTGCCTGCCTCGAGCGCGACGCCGAGCTGCTGATGGACACCGTGGGCGCCGCGGTCAATGCCGCCTCCACTCCAGCCGACGCCCTCGACCTCGGCCTGCGCTCCTTCTTCTCCTTCGTGAGCGACGAGCGCGGCGCGTTCCGGGTGCTGTTCGACGAGACGCTGCCCGCCAGCGGCGAGGTGGCCCGCAAGGTCACCGAGCACCGCGAGCGGATCACGGCGCTGGTGGCCACGACCCTCATCGAGCAGCTGCCCCCAGGCAGCCGGCGAAAGGTCCGCGTCGAGGTCGAGGCGCTCTCCCACGCCCTGCTCGGCGCCGCCGAGGCGCTGGCCCGGTGGTGGCTGCGGACGGGCGAGATCCCCGCCACCGATGCCGCCGAGCTGCTCATCGCAACCGTCACGCCCGGCCTGCGCGCGCGCTCCGAAGCCGCGATCGCCGCCGCCGGGCGCCTCACCACATCGACCACATCAGGAGGAAGCACCACATGAAATCCGGCCGAAAGGTCGCCGTGCTCGGCGGCAACAGGATCCCCTTCGCGCGCTCCAACGGCGTCTACGCCAGCGCGTCAAATCAGGACATGCTCAGCGCTGCTCTCGAGGGCTTGATCGAGCGCTACTCGCTCGAGGGCCAGCGCCTCGGCGAGCTGGCAGCCGGCGCCGTGCTCAAGCACAGCCGCGACTTCAACCTCTCGCGCGAGGTGGTGCTCGGCAGCCGGCTGGCCCCCGAGACCCCCGCCTACGATGTGCAGCAGGCGTGTGGCACCGGCCTGCAGTCGGCGATCCAGGTTGCCAACAAGATCGCGCTTGGCCAAGTGGACTCCGGCATCGCCGGTGGGGTTGACACCACCTCGGACGCGCCGATCGCAATCAACGACGACCTACGTGAGCTGCTGCTCGAGGTCAACCGCACCAAGTCCACGACTGACCGGATCAAGCTGCTGGCCAAGCTGCGACCGGGCCAGATCGTGCCCGACTTCCCGCGCAACGAGGAGCCCCGCACCGGGCTCTCGATGGGCGAGCACACCGCGATCACCGCGAAGGAGTGGGGCCTCACGCGCGAAGAGCAGGACGAGCTTGCCGCGGCCAGCCACCGAAACCTCGCCGCCGCGTACGACCGCGGCTTCTACGAAGACCTGATGACCCCCTACCTCGGGCTCGAGCGCGACCAGAACCTGCGCCCCGACTCCACGCCCGAGAAGTTGGCGACGCTGAAGCCCGCCTTCGGCGGTGAGGGCGGAACGATGACCGCCGGCAATTCGACCCCGCTGTCGGACGGCGCCTCGACCGTGCTGCTCGGCTCAGACGTATGGGCGGCCGAGCACGGCCACGAGGTGCTGGCCCACTTCGTGGACGCCGAGACCGCCGCCGTCGACTACGTCCACGGCGGCGAGGGGCTGTTGATGGCGCCGGCCTACGCCGTGCCACGGATGCTGCAGCGCCAGGGGCTGACGCTGCAGGACTTCGACCTCTATGACATCCATGAGGCGTTCGCGGCGCAGGTGCTCTCGACGCTAAAGGCATGGGAGGACCCGGTGTTCTGCAAGGAGCGGCTGGGCAAGGATCGGCCGCTCGGCTCGATCGACCGCAGCAAGCTCAACGTCAACGGCGGGTCGCTGGCCGCCGCCCACCCGTTCGCCGCCACCGGCGGGCGGATCGTGGCGGGACTGGCCAAGGCGCTGCACGAGCGCGGCGGCGGTCGCGGGCTGATCTCCGTGTGCGCCGCAGGCGGCCAGGGCGTCGTGGCAATCCTCGAGACGAAAGGCTCCTGATGACCGACCTCTACACCCAGATCGTCAACTTCCCGCTCGGGAAGATCGTCGCGAACAACGTCGGGCTGCCGGTGCCGACACCGCTGGAGCGTTACTCCCCCGGCGCCCCGGTGCTCGACGGCAAGGCGCTCGTGGGCGCCGCCCCGGGCGGACGCCTGGGAGCGCCGACAGTGACCGCGCTTGCCTCCGCGGGCGTGGACACGGCCACCGAGATGCTCGACGAGCTGCGCGGCTCCGCGGCCTCGGCCAACCTCGACGCCGCGGTGTGGAACTCCGATGCGCCCGCGGGCGACCGGTTCAAGGCGCTGGTGTTCGATGCCAGCGGGATCACCGACAGCTCGGAGCTCTCCGAGCTTCATCGATTCTTTCACCCCGCCATCCGCACAATGGGATCCAACGGGCGGATCGTGGTGCTCGGCAGCCCGCCCGAGCACTGCCCCAACGCGCGCACGGCCACGGCGCAGCGCGCGCTGGAGGGCTTCACGCGCTCGCTGGGCAAGGAGGCCCGCGGCGGCGGCACGGTGCAGTTGGTGTACGTGGCGCCGGGCGGCGAGAGCCAGCTCGACGCGACGCTGCGCTTTCTGCTGTCGCCGAAGTCCGCGTACGTGTCGGGCCAGGTCGTGCGGGTCGGCAAAGGAGTCAAGACGCCCGCCAAGTTCGACTGGGACCTGCCGCTCGACGGCAGGGTCGCGCTGGTGACCGGCGCGTCGCGCGGAATCGGCGCCTCGATCGCCGCCATGCTGGCGCGCGATGGCGCACACGTGGTTGGCCTGGACATGCCGCCGCTTGCCGACGACCTCCGCGCCGTCATGTCGGAGCTGGGCGGCTCGGCTCTCGAGGCCGACGTGACCGATCCCGAAGCGCCCCGGACCATCGTCGACCACCTCGTGACGACCCACGGGGGCGTGGACGTGGTTGTGCACAACGCTGGCGTGACCCGCGACAAGACCATCGCCGGGATGTCTGAGAAGTTGTGGGACCAGGTGCTCGACATCAACCTCTCCAGCCAGGAGCGCATCGACGACGCGCTGCTGGAGGCCAAGGCTCTGAACAAGGGGGGCCGGGTGGTGTCGGTGTCCTCGATGAGCGGCATCGCCGGAAACAACGGCCAGACCAACTACGCGACGTCGAAGGCGGGTGTGATCGGCATGGTCGACTCCATGGCCCCCGTGTTCGCCAAGGCCGGCGCCACCATCAACGCCGTCGCCCCGGGCTTCATCGAGACCCAGATGACCCAGGCGATGCCGGTGCCGGTGCGCGAGGCCGGCCGGCGCATGTCGAGCCTGTCCCAGGGTGGCTTGCCGGTGGACGTGGCCGAGGCGATCGCGTGGTTTGCGAGCCCGGCATCCAGCGGCCTGAACGGCAACACGGTCCGCGTGTGCGGCCAGAACCTGCTGGGGGCCTGAGCGATGGCCGCCGAAACACGTGACTTGAGCGAGGCCCCCGGCTCGGTCGGGCTGTACGCGCGGGCCGCCGCGCCGATGGTGCCCGGAGCGTCGCTGCTGCCGTTCGTCGGCGGCCGCGGCTCGGACATCCCCGATCTCGAGCTGCGGTTGGACCGATCAGTGGACGCCGAGGACCTCGCCAAATACGCGCGGGTATGTGGCTTCCGGCTGGCCGACACACTGCCCTCGACCTATATCCACGTGCTTGCCTTCCCGCTGCAGATGGCACTGATGACCGATTCGAGCTTCCCATTCCCTGCCGTCGGGCTGGTGCACATCGAAAACCGGATCGTGCAGCACCGTCTGGTGCACGTGAGCGAGCAGCTGTCCCTGCGAGTGCGTGCGACCCCTGTGGAGCCGCACCCGAAGGGCCGCCAGTTCACGCTGGTGAGCGAGGCCTACGTCGGAAGCGAGCTGGTGTGGGAGGACTTCTCCACCAACCTGCGCTTCGGCGGCGGCGACGACGCAGGCGATACGCAGTCCAAGGGCCGCAAGAAGGCGTCGCCGCCGCCCGTGAGCGCCACCTGGAAGCTCGAGGGCGGCCTGGGCCGGCGCTACGGCGCGGTGTCAGGCGACCGCAACCCGATCCACATGCACGACCTCTCGGCCAAGTTGTTCGGCTTCCCACGCGCGATCGCGCACGGGATGTGGACAAAGGCCCGCTGCCTGGCGGCCTTCGAGGGCCGCCTGCCCTCGAGGTACGAGGTCGAGGTCGCATTCAAGAAGCCGATCCTGCTGCCAGCCACGGTGACCTTCGGGTCCGAGCCGGCCGCTAAGGACGACACCAGGTTCTCGGTGCGATCCAAAAAGGACGCGCCCCATCTGGACGGCACGATCCGTCCCATCAAGACATCCCCCGGACAAAGGACGAAGTCGTGAGCGTCGCTGACCGCAGCATGGGAATGGGCCTGCGCGCCCTGAGGGGCATCGCAAGCTCCGATCTCATCGATCGGGCCGGCCTGCGCAAGCCGGTCGAGAAGCTGATCTATGAGAGCTCTAAGAACGGTTTTCGCACCGCTGCAACAGCGGGCCGCACTTTCACCGCGGCCAGCAAGCTCGGCAAGCCGGCTCGGCAGAAGAAGCCCTCGGCGCCCAAGCTGTTCGACCTCGAGCCCGATGACGAGCAGCAGATGCTCCAGGAGGCCTTCGGGGACTTCGCCGCCGCAAAGCTGCGCCCGATCGCCCAGGACTCAGATGGCAAGTGCGCCGCGCCCGTCGAGCTGCTCAAGCAGAGCAACGAGCTCGGCGCCACGATGCTCGGCATCCCCGAGGCGCTGGGCGGCGCGATGACCGAGCGCTCGGCGGTGACGTCGGTGCTGGTGTCCGAGAAGCTCGCCCACGGAGACATGGGACTGGCGGTGGCGATCCTGGCCCCCGGCGCGGTGAGCACCGCGATCTCGCTCTGGGGCGACGCCGAGCAGCAGGCCAAGTACCTGCCGCCCTTCACCGAGGACGATGCTCCGGCCGCCGCGCTGACCGTGCTCGAGCCGCGTCCGCTGTTCGACCCGTTCGACCTGGCGACGACCGCCAAGCGCACCCCCGACGGCTTCACGCTGAGCGGAACCAAGGCGCTCGTGCCGCGCGTGGCCGACGCCGAATTGTTCGTTGTGGCGGCCCAGATCCAGGGCGAGGGACCGGCGTTGTTCATCGTCGAATCCGGGACCGAGGGCGTCTCGCACGAGCCAGAGCCAGCGATGGGCATCCGCGCCGCCGGCACCGGCCGGCTGGTGCTGGAGGAGGTGGCGCTCGGGCCCGCCGCGCTCCTGGGTGGCGCCGACCCGAAGGTGTACTCCGAGTGCATCCAGCGCGGCCGCGTTGCCTGGGCCGCGATGTCGCTGGGCGCCGCGCGGGCCGTGCTCGACTACGTGATTCCCTACGTGAACGAGCGCCAGGCGTTCGGCGAGCCGATCAGCCACCGCCAGGCTGTGGCGTTCACGGTGTCTGACATCGCCATCGAGCTCGAGGGCATGAAGCTGACCACTTACCGGGCGGCGTCACGTGCCGACCAGGGAAAGGGCTTCGCAAAGGAGGCCGCAATCGCGCGGCAGCTTGCGGTGGACAAGGGCATGGAGATCGGCTCCAGCGGCGTGCAGCTGCTGGGCGGCCACGGCTACGTCAAGGAATACCCGGTGGAGCGCTGGTACCGCGATCTCCGCTCTGCCGGTGTCATGGAAGGAGCTCTGCTCGTCTGATGATCAACCTCGAGATACCCAACAAGTTCAAGCCGCTCGTGGGCCAGGCCCACACCGTTGCCACCGAGATCTTCCGGCCGATCTCGCGCAAGTACGACCTGGCCGAGCACGAGTACCCAAAGGAGCTCGACGCGCTGGCCGCGCTGCTCGACGGGATGGACGACGGCGCCGGCGGTGGCGGCACCGGAGCGGGCGCGGGCGGGGTGCGTCGGTCCGATAACGGCAACGGCGACGGCGGCAACCGCAACGGCTCCAACCTTTCCACGGTGCTCGGCGTCATGGAGCTGTGCTGGGGCGACGTCGGACTGCTGCTGTCGATGCCCCGCCAGGGGCTCGGCAACTCCGCCATCGCCTCGGTGGCAAACGTAGAGCAGGCCAAGCGCTACGAGGGCAAGTGGGCCGGCATGGCCATCACCGAGCCCGAGGCCGGCTCTGACTCCGCGGCCATCCGCACGACCGCGGAGCTGGACGGCGACGAGTACGTCCTAAACGGCGAGAAGATCTATGTGACCTCGGGGGAGCGCGCCGACATGCTGGTGGTGTGGGCCACCCTGGACCCCACCGTGGGCCGCGCGGCCATCAAGTCGTTCGTGGTGTACCGAGACAACCCGGGGCTCAAACTCGACCGGCTCGAGCACAAGCTCGGTATCCGCGCCTCCGACACCGCGGCGTTCATCCTGGACGACTGCCGCGTGCCCAAGGAGGACCTGCTCGGCAGCCCCGACATCGACACCAAGAAGAGCTTCGGCGGTGCGATGCAGACCTTCGACAACACGCGGCCGCTGGTGGCCGGCATGGCCGTGGGCGTCGCGCGGGCCTGCATCGAGGAGACCGAGAGGCACCTGAAGGCGGCGGGCGTGGTGGTGGACTATGACCGCCC
>JBBRYL010000085.1:0-12585 GCA_038237685.1 Solirubrobacterales bacterium
ATCCGCGCCGCCCAGCTCGGAATGAAGACCGCCGTGGTCGAGAAGGCCGACACCGTCGGTGGCCGCTGCTTGAACGAGGCATGCATCCCCGCCAAGGCCGTTCTGCGCGTGGCCGACGCGATGAAGGAGGTCAAGGGCGCCTCGAGCTTCGGCATCACCACCGGCGAGGTCGACTTCGACTTCTCGGGCGCGACCAAGCACCGCGACAAGGTGATCAAGACCCTCACCGGCGGCGTGGCGATGTTGTTCGACAAGAACAACATCGACGTGATCGAGGGCCAGGGCTCGCTCACCGACGACGGCAACGTCAAGATCGGCGGCTCTTTCGACGGCAACGAGATCGAGGCCGACACCGTGATCCTTGCCACCGGCTCGGTGGCGCGCCCGGTGGGCGGCCTCGAGTTCGGCGGGCGCATCGTCGACACCGCCGCCATGTGGCTCACAGACGTACAGCCCAAGCGCCTGGCGGTGATCGGCGCGGGCGCCTCGGGCACCGAAGTGGCCTCCGCGTTCGGACGCCTCGGCACCGAGGTGATCCTGCTCGAGGCGCTCGAACAGATCCTGCCGCTCGAGGAGAAGGAGATCGCAAGGACCGTCGCCAAGGAGATCGGCAAGCAGAACGTCAAGGTCATCACCGGCGCGTCGGTCGAGGACGTCGACGACACCGGTGACTCGGTCAAGGTCACGATCGGGGGCGAGACCCACGAGGTCGACCTGGTCTGCATAGCCGCCGGCCGCGGAGCCGACATCGAGGCGCTCAACCTCGGGGAGGCAGGCGTCGAGGTCGACGATCGCGGAATGATCAAGGTCGACGGCGCCATGCGCACCACCAAGGAGGGCGTCTACGCGATCGGCGACATCGTTCCCGGCCCGGCGCTGGCACACAAGGCGTCGGATGAGGGCGTTATCGCCGCGGAGGACGCCGCCGGGATGGACACCCACCCGATCGACTACACCTTCGTCCCGCGCGTGACCTTCTGCATGCCGCAAGTCGCCAGCTTCGGCTACACCGAGGCCCAGGCCAAGGAGGCCGGCTACGACGTGGTCGTCGGCAAGATCCCGATGGGTGCCGTTGGGGCCCCGACGGTGTACGGCGATCGCGGCGGCATGGTGAAGATCATCGGCGACAAGAAGTACGGCGAAATTCTCGGCGCGCACATCGTCTCACCAAAGGCCGCCGAGCTGATCCAGGAATTGGTCGTGGCGCACGACCTCGAAGGTGGCTTTTCCGAGCTCGCGCATTCGATCCACCCCCACCCGGCGTTTGCCGAGACGATCCTCGAGGCCGCCCGCGCCACCGACGGCTGGCTCATCCACGGCTAGCTAGCTGTCACCTAGCCGCAGCGGCGGAAACGACGGGTGAGCGTAAACCGGTTGCCGCGGCGATCCACCGCCGTCACCGTCACCCGGTTGCGCCCCCTGCGAAGCCGCGACTGGCGGCTCTTGAACCCGAAGCGCTTCTGCCTGGTGCCCTTGATCTTGCGCCCGTTGAGCCGCACGGCCACTCCACGCAGGCTCGAGGTGTCGGTCACCCGAACCCTCGCCTCGACGCCGCGGCGAAGGCACGAGCGCGAGATGCCCGTCAGCTTGACCGCCGGCGGCGCAGTGTCGACGCAGGCCGACGCGGAGGGCACGGTCTGGGCGATGCCGTCGAAGTAGGTGAAGCCCACCGAGGCCACGAACCGGCCCGACGAGGGGCATGCCGGTGGCGTGGTGATGTAGTTGTGCACCTGTGCGCCGTCGCGACGGGAGACCGCGCCGATCGACAGATCGACCGTGCGGATAGCGGTGGCGCCGTCCGGAGGACCTCCGGGCAGCTTCGGCACCTCGTTGGTGATCGTGTTCCCGCGAATAGGAGACCGGATCAGCATCCGCGCGCGAGGCGTCGTGGCGGTCTCGACGAGGAAGATCAGCTCGTTCGCGTTGTTGATCAGCGTCACGTCGGTGTTCACGTCCGGATCGGCGTTCTTGCTGGACAAGGACACCTTCCCCGAGCCCACGATGCTGGCGCCCGGGCAGTTGCCCGCGCCGCTGGCCATCAGCTCCGCGTCGGTGAGCATGCACTGCGCGGGCACCGACGTGTCGATGGTCGAGCCGGCCGGCAGGGTAGTCACGATCTTCTGCACGGCGAAGGGCTTCGCACCCGGATCGTTGGGGTTGCGGTACACGATGCCGATGTGCAGGCCGGTGCTGCTCGCGGGCCGCTGCTCGGTGAACTGCGCCACGGCGTCCTGGCGGGACTGGCTCTGCGCGGAAGCGGGGGTGGCGGTGACGCCTACGACGACGGCGGTGAGCATGGCGGAGGCGAGCGTCGCCCGCAGGCGTCCAGAGGGCATCCGCCGCAAGGTAGCGCTCTCCCTGGCTCCCCCGCGCCGGTAGCCGTGGCCGTCAGGCGTGCCTTTAGGGTTCGGCTCGCGCATGCCCGAGCAGCCCATCTTCTACTACGACCTCGGCTCGCCGTATGCCTACCTCGCCGCCGAGCGCGTCAATCAGGTGCTCGGGGTGGTGCCGATCTGGCAGCCGATCCTGCTCGGCGGCATCTGGCGCCACACCGGCGGCGCGTCGTGGTCGCTGACCGATCGCCGCGACGAGGGCATGGCCGAGGTCGAACGCCGCGCCGAGCAGCGCGGTCTCCAGCCTGTGCGCTGGCCCGACCCGTGGCCGACCACCACGATTACCGCGATGCGGGTGGCCACGTTCGCCCAGCAGGGCGGCCGCGCGGTCGCGTTCTCGCTGGCGGCGTTTCGCCAGGCCTTCGCCGGAGGCAAGGACCTGTCTGTGACCGACAACGTGCTGATCGCTGCCGCGGCGTGTGAGCTGCATCCGCGCGCGGTGCTGAAGGGCATCGAGACGCGCGCGATAAAAGACCGGCTTCGCAGCGCCACGGATGAGGCGGCCGCCCGCGGGGTGACCGGAGTGCCGACCGTCGCGGTCGGCGACGAGCTCTTCTGGGGAGACGACCGCCTCGAGGATGCAGCCGCCGCGCTCCGGGTTCCCTAGGATCGTCCGCCGATGCGCCTACGCCCCCTCGCCCTCGCCCTCATCTGTGTCCTCGTGTTCGTGGCCGCCGGCTGCGGGGAAAAGGAGAGCGGCATCGGTGCCGGCCAGAAGAAGACGACCGCACAGAAGAAGGCCCCGACCGCCCAGCCGGCGCCTGGTGGCGCCCAGGGCGTCAAGGTCTCCCAGGAGGCGGCCGCGCGCAAGAAGCCCAAGATCACGGTGCCCAAGTCGCCCGCGCCGGCCAAGCTCGTGGTCAAGGACCTGGCCAAGGGCACCGGCGCCACGCTGAAGTCCGGCGACCAGATCGCCGTGAACTACTCCGGCGTCACCTACTCCAAGGGCCAGCCGTTCGACAACTCCTTCGACCGCGGCCAGCCGTTTCAGTTCCAGCTGGGCACCGGCGGCGTAATTCCCGGCTGGGATCAGGGCCTGGTCGGCGCGAAGGTTGGCGCGCGCCGCGAGCTGATCATCCCGGCCAAGCTGGCCTACGGCGCGCAGGGCTCACCGCCGAAGATCGGGCCGAACGAGCCGCTCGTCTTCGTGATCGACGTGCTCGCAAAACGATGATGCCCCAGAGGAATGGGCATCCATGCCCATTTCGTAAACGGCCACCGCCGCCCGTTGCGGACGAACCGACCACCTACCCCCCACTCTTCGGGAGTTCGGTTTGCGCCCCGGCGGCAATGGCTAGAGTCGTAGGAGATGGCCACCGAAGACGCCACGCGCGGCCGTGGACCCGCCGACCGCGGCGTCGAGGCCGAGCGGCGTCCGCTCCCTGACAAGGAGACCTGCCGGCGGATCCTGGCCAAGATGCAGCTGATCCGGCGCTTCGAGGAGCGCGCGGGGGAGATGTACGCCAAAGCCAAGATCGGCGGCTTCCTGCACCTGTGCATCGGCGAGGAAGCCACGATCATCGGCGCTACCCAGGCACTCCGCGACACCGACTTCCTGCTGTCCACCTACCGCGAGCACGGCCAGGCCCTGGCCCGCGGCACCTCGCCCGACGCGGTCATGGCCGAGCTGTTCGGCAAGGTCGACGGCTGCTCTGGCGGCCGCGGCGGCTCGATGCACCTGTTCGACCTGGAGCGACGCTTCCTCGGCGGCTACGGCATCGTGGGCGCCAACCTCCCGCTGGCCGCGGGCGTCGCGCTTGCCAGTGACTACCGCGAGTCAGACGACGCCACGCTCTGCATGTTCGGCGACGGCGCCACCAACCAGGGCAACTTCGGCGAGACGATGAACTTCGCGGCGCTGTGGAAGCTGCCGATCGTGTTCATGGTGATCAACAACCAGTTCGGCATGGGCACCGCGCTGGAGCGCCATTCGGCCGTGACCGACCTGTCGACCAAGGCCGCCGGCTTCGGCGTGCCCGGCTCGCGCTGCGACGGCATGGACGTGCTCGACACCCACGCGGCCGTGGCCGAGGCCCTGGAGAAGGCGCGCACCGACCGGGCTCCCCAGCTCGTCGAGGCCGTTACCTATCGCTACCGCGGGCACTCGATGGCCGACCCCGAGGACTACCGATCGAAGGACGAGGTCGAGCAGTGGCGCCCGCGCGATCCGCTCACGGCGTTTCCCAAGCGGCTGGTCGAGGAGAAGGTGCTCTCCGAGGACGAGGTCAAGGCGATGGACGACGAGGCCGTCCAGACGATCGACGCCGCCGTCGCCTTTGCCGACAAGTCGCCGTTTCCCGACCTCGACTCGCTGTATGACGACATCTACGTGATCGGCGAGCAGGTGCGCGATCCGTGGTACTCCACCGATATACGCTCGCCCGGCAGCCATCGCGGCGAGCAGGAACGCGACGCCGGCGACGTTGCGCGCGAGCTGGCCGAGGCCGGCGCGGCGCACGAGGTCGAGACCGAGGATGACCTGCGCGAGGCGCGGGGCCGCGGCGAGGGCGGCTGATGACCCAGATGCGCTATCGCGAGGCGCTGAACCTCGCGCTCCGCGAGGAGATGCACGCCGACGACGCGGTGTTCTGCATGGGCGAGGACATCGGCGTGTTCCAGGGCGCTTTCAAGGTGACCGCCGGGCTGCTCGAGGAGTTCGGCGAGAAGCGGATCCGCGACACCCCGATCTCTGAGAACTCGATCGTCGGCCTCGGCGTTGGCGCGGCCATGACCGGGCTGCGGCCCGTGGTCGAGCTGATGACCATCAACTTCTCGCTGCTCGCGCTCGACCAGATCATCAACAGCGCGGCGTCGATCCGCTACATGTTCGGCGCCCAGGTGTCGGTGCCGCTGGTCATCCGCATGCCCCAGGGCGCCGGCCACCAACTGGGGCCGACCCACTCGCACTCGTTCGAGGCGCTCTACCAGCACGTACCGGGACTGCTCGTGGCCGTGCCCACCACCGCGGCCGACGCGCGCGGACTGCTCAAGGCCGCCATCCGCGACGACAACCCGGTGATCTTCATCGAGCACGAGACGCTCTATGGCCGCCGCGGCGAGGTGGACGAGGACGACCAGGAGCCACTGCACTTCGGTCAGGCCGCCATACGCCGTGAGGGCTCCGACGTGACCGTCGTTGGGATCTCGCGCCAGGCCGAGACCGCCCTGAAGGCAGCCGACACCTTGGCCTCCGAGCACGAGATCGAGGCTGAGGTGATCGACCCGCGCACCCTGCGCCCACTCGACCTCGACACGATTCTCGACTCGGTGCGAAAGACCAACCGTGTGGTGATCGTGGAGGAGGGCTGGCCCCATGGGGGGGTCGGTGCCAACATGGCGGCGCTGATCCAGGAGCAGGCCTTCGACCACCTCGACGCCCCGATCGCCCGCGTGGCTGGGGCCGACGTGCCGATGCCCTACTCCAAGCCGCTCGAGCAGGCCTCCTACCCGCACGAGGAGCACGTGGTCAAGGCGGCGCTCTCCACGTTCCGGGACGTCTAGCCCGTGGCGGCCGAGGTGACCATGCCGCGCCTGTCCGACTCCATGGAGGAGGGCATGGTGCTCAAGTGGCTCGTGGAGGTTGGCGGCGAGGTCAAGCGTGGTGCGCCGCTCGTGGAGATCGAGACCGACAAGGCCAACATGACCTACGAGGCCGACTCCGACGGCGTGCTGCTCGAGGTGGTGGCGAAGGAGGGCGACACGCTGCCCGTCGGTGAGGTGATCGCGCGCGTTGGTGCCGAGGGCGAGGAGGCGGCACCCGAGCCGGCCACCAAGCAGGAGGAGCCGCCGGCAGACCCCGAGCCGGAGCCCGATGCCGCGACGGGGAGCGAACCGGAGATCGATCCCGCGCCCGCGCCCGCCCCCGCGGCCAACGGTGGTGAGCGGGTGAAGGCGTCGCCGGTCGCGCGCCGGATTGCCGGCGAGCTCGGCGTCGAGCTCGCACGGATCGAGGGCACGGGACCCGGCGGCCGCGTGGTCAAGGCCGATGTCGAGTCTGCCGCGGAGAACGGCGCGCCCGAGCCGGCGGCAGAGCCCGAGGCCGCCGAGTCCGCCGAGTCCGAGCGTGAACCCGAAGCGGCCCCCGCGCCGGCCCCCTCCAAGGCGGAATCCGGCGTAAAGGGCGAGCCCGAGATCGTCGAGCTCACGCGCCTGCAGCGAACCGTCTCGCGCCGGATGGCGGAGTCGAAGGCCACGGCGCCGGACTTCACCCTCGAGCTCGACGTGGATATGACGCTGTGCATCGAGCTGCGCAGCCGGCTCAAGCAGCAGGCAAAGGATGGAGCCGCGCCCTCGTTCAACGACATGATTGTCAAGGCGGTCGGCCTCGCGGCGCGCGAACACCCGAAGGTCAACGGCGCCTACCGCGACGGCGCGTTCGAGCTCTACCCCGAGGTGAATGTCGGCGTGGCCGTGGCCGCCCGGGACGCGCTGGTGGTGCCCGTGGTCCGCGGCGCCGACCAGCGTTCGCTCGGCGACATCGCCCGCCAGGCGCGCGGACTGATCGAGAAGGTGCGCGACGGCTCGATCACGCCGCCCGACCTCTCCGGTGCCACGTTCACCGTGTCCAACCTGGGCATGTACGGCATCGAGCGCTTCAACGCGATCATCAACCCGCCGCAGGCGGCGATCCTCTCCGTTGGCGCCCTGATGAAGAAGCCGGCGGTCGACGACGGTGACCGCGTGGTCGCGCGCGACCTGATGGCGCTCTCGCTGGTGTGCGACCACCGCATCCTCTATGGCGCCGACGGCGCCGAGTTCCTGGGCCGCGTGCGCGAGCTGCTCGAGCAGCCGCTGTCGCTGGCGCTGTAGCGGGCGTCTCGTCGTCCAGGCCGGCTCGCAGCTCGGATGCCACTCCTGGATCGCGTTAGGCGGCGTCCACCACCGCAAGATCGAACTCCCCGAAGTCGCTGCCAAGCCCTCCCGCCACAAAGGACGCCGCGGCGCATCCGAGCACCGCGCAGTCGCGCAGCGAGCGCTCCAGCGACAGGCCGCGCAGGAAGCCGGCCGAGAACGCGTCGCCGCACCCGGTGGTGTCCACCACCTCGGTCTCCACCGCGGGCACGCGTTCGACGCCGTCGGCGGAGACGACCACGGCCCCGTCGGGACCGGCCGTGGCGGCCACGCAGCCGATGCCACGCTCGAGCAGGAGCCTCGCACCGGCCTCGAGATCGTCCGCCCCCGACAGGGCGAGCACCTGCTCGTCGTTTGGCAGGAGGTAGTCGAGGTGCTCGAACGCGGGCGCGATCCAGTCCAGTATCTGGGCGGCCTGCTCGCCCGGCGCGAGGATGTCGGCCGAGGTGGTCACCCCGTGCTCGCGCGCGAAGGAGAGGATCTTTGCGGCCGCTTCGCCACCCATGAACTCGGGCGCGCCGAGGTGGAGGTGGGTGGATGCCGCGATGGCGTCCCACGGGGCGTCGTCGGGACCGTAGGTGCCGTTTGCACCGACCACGTGCAGCGCGGGGCGCTCGCCGTTGGCACGGATGGGCAGCACGCTGGCGGAGGTCTGCACCCCCTCGCGGCGCACGAGAAGCGAGGTGCCGACCCCGGCGGACTCGAGCAGTCCGATCAGCACATCACCCAGCACGTCGCGGCCGATCGCGCCGGCACTGGAGACCTCCGCGCCGAGCTTCGCGAGCGTGACCGCCGTTCCCCCCGCCGAGCCAGCGGCTGTGAGCCGGATCTCCTCGACGAGCGCGCCACCCTGGCCCTCGGGAATGGCCTCGACGGGCCGAGCCAGGACGTCGACCACGTGCACGCCCATCGCGATCACCTTCACCGCGAGTCGTCCTCCGCGGGCTTGACGGCCCCGTAGCCACGCGCGACCACCGCATCGATGACCGCCGTGCGCTGGGCCACGTCGAGCTCACGCGGCCGGCCCGCGGCGGCAGCGTTCAGGTACACCGTTGCGGCCCACTCCAGCAAGAAGGTCAGCTCGGTGGCCGCCTCGACGCTGTCCGCCACGGTGACCGCACCGTGGTTGGCCATCAGGGCAGCGGTGCGGCCCTCCAGGGCGGCAACAACGGATTCGGCCAGCTCGGGCGTGCCGAACGTCGTGTACGGCGCCACGGGCACCGGCCCGCCGAGGGCCAGCATCGCGTAGTGCACACAGGGCAGCTCGTCGAGCACACACGCGGCGGCCGTGGACATCGGCGCGTGGGTATGCACCACGGCGCCACACCCGTGCCGGCGCATGGCGCCCAGATGCAGGTCGAGCTCCGATGTCGGCGCCAGGGGCCCGTCGACCATCCGGCCGTCGAGGTCGACGATGCACACGTCGGCGCCCTCGAGCTCCGCCAGCACGGCGCCGGTCGGGGTGATGGCCACCCGTTCGTCGACTCGCTGGCTCACGTTTCCGGCGGTGCCGAGCACGAGCCCCTCGGCAGCCAGTCGCCGCGCCGCCGCCGCCACCCGTTCGCGCACCTCCCCGAAATCCACGCCGGGATGGTACTTGTCTAGTGAACACGAATTCGCTTTCATGTTCTCACCCGTGACCGGCTCCGACTCCCTCACCCTTCGCCGCGAGCCCCAACAGGCACGCAGCCGCGCGCGCCTTGCCGAGCTCATGGACGCCGCCGAGCGACTGCTGGTGAGCGAGGGCGCCGAGGCCCTCACCACGACCCGGATCGCCGCCGGGGCCGGGGTGTCGGTTGGCTCGCTGTATCGCTACTTCCTCGACAAGGGCGCGATCGTCGACGCCCTCACCCGCCGCTATCTCGAGGAGTTCGAATCCACCATCAACGCCCTCGCCGACCAGGTTCCGGGGGACGGCTGGGAGGACCCTGCCGGCACGCTGCTCGACGCGTTCGCGGCACGGGGGGTGTCCCAGCCCGGGTACCGGGCGCTGTGGCTCGGTCGCCACTTCTCGGAGGAACTGCGCGCCGCCGACCGGGCCAACAAGGCGGTCCTGGCAGATGGCGTGATGAGGATCCTGGTCGGCGCCGGGCTGATCGCCGACTGCGAGGGCGCGGCCACGGCCTGCCGCGCCGCCGTCCTGGCCGCCGACGCCCTGTTGCACGAAGCGTTCCGCCTGGACCCTGGCGGGGATCCCATGCTGATGGCCGAGGCCAAGGAACTGCTGCGCGCCCACCTCCAATCCGTAACCATCCGCTTTCCGCCCGCGCCGACGCCCCGGCCAGCGACCGACTAGGAGAACCATGAGCGAGAATCCACTCAGCCGCCGCCGCTTCATCGGTGCCGGCGTGGCCGCCGGCGCCACCGCCGTGACCGCGGGCCTGTCCGAGGCCGACGCGGAGGCCGCAAAGCGCAAGCACAACGCCAAGCCGAAGAAGCACCGCGGCACGCGCACGGTTGACGTGGCGGTCGTGGGGGCGGGCTTCGCCGGCCTGACCGCGGCGCGCGAGCTCGTGCGCGACGGGCGGTCGGTGTGCGTGCTCGAGGCGCGTGACCGCGTGGGCGGTCGCGTCTGGAACCTCGACATCGGCGGCAAGGAAGAGTCCGAGCGCGGCGGCACCTTCGTGGGTCCCACGCAGGACCGCGTGACCGCCCTGGCCGACACCTTCGGCATCGGTCGCTTCGACACCTATGACGAGGGCCAGAACGTCTACTACGCGGACGGCGCGCGCAGCCTGTTTAGCGACACCGGGCCCACCGGCTCGGCCCCCTTCGACCCAGAGATCCTGGCCGACCTCGCCACCGTGATCCCCAAGCTCGACGACATGGCGGCCACCGTGCCTCCCGACGCCCCGTGGAAGGCCCCCCGGGCGGCCGAGTGGGACGGACAGACCTTCGAGACGTGGCTGAACGCCAACAGCACCTCCCCGAAGTTCCGGCGCCTGGCGGCTGTGGCCACCCGGCCGATCTTCGGAGGTGAGCCGCGCGAGATGTCGCTGCTGTTCGTGCTCTTCTACATCGCATCGTCGGGCAACGAGCGCAACATCGGCACGTTCGAGCGCAACTTCAACACGCGTGGCGGGGCCCAGATGCAGCGCTTCATCGGTGGCTCGCAGCAGATCGCGCATGAGCTGCACAAGCGCCTCGGCAGGCGGGTCGTGCTGCGCTCGCCGGTGTTAAAGATCGTGCAGGGCAGGACCGGAGTACGCGTGGAGTCCTCGCGCCTCATCGTCAAGGCCAAGCGGGTGATCGTGGCGATCCCGCCGGTGCTCTCGGGCAGGATCGACTTCTCTCCCGACCTGCCGGCCGAGCGCCAGGCGCTGGTCGACCGCTTCCCTCAGGGCACCCTGCTCAAGGTGGGCGCGATCTACAGCCGGCCGTTCTGGCGCGACCAGGGCCTGACCGGCCAGGCGCTGTCACTGAACGGACCGGTGAACGCGACGTTCGACGACTCGCCGCCCGACGGGTCCCCCGGCGTGGTGTTCGGCTTCATCGGCGGCGATGACGCGCGTGCGTTTCGCAAGCAGTCTCCCACGGCTCGCCAGGCCGCCGTGCTCGGCAACTTCACGGCTTTCTTCGGCGCCCAGGCGGCGTCACCGCTGCGCTACTTCGAGACCGACTGGCCCGGCGAGCGCTGGTCCCGCGGCGGCCCCGTCGGCATCCTGGGGCCGGGCACCCTCACCATGTACGGCGGGGCGCTGCGCCGGCCGGTTGGCCGGGTGCACTGGGCCGGCACCGAGACGTCGGCCTACTGGAACGGCTACATGGACGGCGCGGTGCGCTCCGGCGAACGCGCATCGCGCGAAGTGATCGGGGCGCTATGAGACGCGCCGCCACCATTCTCGCGACCGCCGTCGCGGCCAGCGCGCTGTTCAGCTGCGTCGCCACCGCGGACGCCGCCGTCCGCGCCCGCTTCAACACCCAGCTGCTCGCCCGTATCCCGGCGCCCGGCTACCCCGCGCTGGGCTACGTGCACCCCGACGGCCATATCTATGAGGGCACCTACGTCAACCCGAACGCGCCCGACAGCCCGTCGCGGATCTTCGAGTACACCGGCGCGGGCACGTTGCTGCGCTCCTTCACGGTGCCCGGCCAGCAGCTCGGAGGCGAGCAGGGCATCCAGGTGACAACCAGCGACGCGAAGGGAAACCTCGTATTGCTGGACAAGACGCCGGCCCGGGCCCTCAAGCTCGACCGGACGAGTCAGACCTTCAGCCAGTACGCCACATTCGCGGACCTGAAGCCGTGCCTCTCGGGGCAGACCGGGCCGGCCTGCTCGCCAACCAAGGACGACGCTCCGCCCGTGCCCAACTACGGCGCGTGGGGACCCGACGGCAGCCTGTACGTGACCGACTACCGCCAGGCCGTGATCTGGCGCGTGCCTCCCGGAGGCGGCCAGGCCGTGGTGTGGCTGGCCGACCGTCGCCTCGACGGCGGAGAGTTCGGCACCACCGGGCTGTTGCTCGGACCCGACGGTCACACCCTCTACGTCGCCCAGGGCAGCGGAGCCGGGCTCGGCGGCTCGCTCAACCCGACGACCGGTGGCCTCTACGCCGTGAGCATCACTCCCACCGGGCCTGGACCCCTGCGCCAGATGTGGGAGAGCCGCCCCGGCGACCTGCCCGACGGCTTCGCCATCGCCGCGTCTGGCCGGGTGTACGTTCCGCTCGTCGGGCTGCCCGCGCAGATCGCAGTGCTGGCCCCCGATGGCAAGGAGATCGAGCGGTTCCCCACGGCGGCGGGCACGGGCGACAACGGCTCGCCGGTGCCGTTCGACTCGCCGTCGAGTGCCCGCTTCCTGGGCACCCGCCTGATCGTGGCCAATCAGAGCGCTGTGGCCGGCACGCCCGCCAACCAGGCGCTGCTCGACGTCGAAGTCGGCGAGCCCGGACTTCCCGAGGTCATCCCGGGTCGCGACGCCATCGCGCCCACGCTCAGCCATGTGGCCATCGCCCCGCGCCGGTTTGCCGCGGTACGGCGCGGCGGCACGCTTCACCGTGCGCGCAAGGGCCATCCCGCCCGCGGTGGGCGGCTGCGTGTAGCGGTCAGCGAGCGTGTGACGCTTGGCATCCGCGTCGAGCGGCGGGTCGGCCGGCGCTGGCGCAGGGTGCAGACGATCGAGAAGCGGCTGGCGACGGGAGGGCGCTCGGTCACGATTCGCGGCCGGGTCACCCGCGGGCGCCGCTCGGTGCAGTTTCCGCGCGGGCGCTATCGCCTCTCGATGCAGGCCGAGGACGGCGGGGGCAACCGCTCGGCACGGCTGTTCCGAGAGTTCCGGATCGTGCGCTAGCCGACGCCGCCGCCGGCAGGCGCCGGCGCGGTCGGGTCACCCGCGGCCCCG
>JBBRYL010000086.1:0-12526 GCA_038237685.1 Solirubrobacterales bacterium
CATCAGACCAACGCACCGCAGCCCTCACCGGCTGGCTGGACTTCTACAATCACCACCGCAAACACGGCTCCCTCAGCCACCAGCCCCCGACCAGCCGACTACACCAGCTGAACGGGAACAACCTGATCGGTTCTTACAAGCTCACGGCTCGGGCGGGAGGAGCAGCGACTCGTCACGCCAGCCAGGCTCAACCTCGTCAAGCGCCTGCGCGACGCGCGGATAGTCCGCCGGCAGGAACACGAAGTCGCCTGTGATCTCCGGCGTATCGATCTGAAGCCGCTCTGCAAGTCGGCCGACCACATCCTCGAGTTTCTCTTCAGCCGCTCCCCGGGCGACTCTCCAGACTGCCGGTACCTCGTTCATGCGAGCTATCCTAAGCTAAGCATCCAGAGCGCACTCTGCATCAAGCGCTCAGTCCTGATCTGGCTTTGGGGCCAAGCGGCTGATGGGATTCGAACCCACGACCTTCTGCATGGCAAGCAGATAGTCCATGTGACACCGATTCCGCGAAATGCCTGCACACAACCGGGTTCTGGGCTCGCTGGTGCGCGGCTACTGCGCGCCACCGGCCACTCCAGCGGCGGCCACGCCCGCACCGGCACCGGCCGGGGCGGCGCGAAGGCCGCCGCCCCGACGCGCCGCCCCAGTTGGAGTCCACGACGCGGCGCATCGTCGCGGCCGGCCCGGCGATCGGCCCGAAGGTCTGTGACCCGGCGCCCGATCGCCAGTTGGTGTGCGCAGCGGCCTCGGCGAGCGGGATCAGCCGCAGCAGTGCCAGGGTGAGAGCGCCGCGAGCAACATCAGCGCGGTGCCTGCGAGCACGCCTTGGAAGGCGTCGTCGGCCCCGATCGCCACGACCACGAACTTCGAGACGATGACGGCCAGCGAGGAGCGGCAGGGCGCCCAGCTCCTTCGGGGCGTCCAGGCCGGCAGCCGACCAGTTCGAGCTGATCGGTGAGTACGTCATGGGGCGCATGGTCGGCTCGACCGCCAGGTACGAGGCGATGAACCAGCAGATCACCGCCACGTCGGGCGCGTCAGGTGAAGCCCAGGCCCACGTCTTCATGGGCCATCGCTTCGCCGGCTGCGCCACCGGCGCGGCGCCCGCCGCCTTCGGCTCGATGATGGGCATGATGGGGCACCTACTCCGGCATCAACGGCCGGGGCATGGGCGGCGGCCGCGGTGGCGTCAACGGCTTCGGCCCGGCATGATGGGGGGCTCGGGCTCGCGCGCGAGTGGCGATGATGGCTGGAGCGCCACCAACACCGTGTTGGTCATCCTCCTCGCCGCCCTG
This sequence comes from Solirubrobacterales bacterium, assembly GCA_038237685.1. GTDB lineage: Bacteria > Actinomycetota > Thermoleophilia > Solirubrobacterales > Thermoleophilaceae > JAAYBF01. Next base: position 1,296 of record JBBRYL010000086.1, read on the forward strand.
GCTGCGGCGCTCGTTTGAGGGCCCGCTGCGCCCAGGGCGAGTTGACCACCGAGGAGTTTCAGGAGCGGCTGCGCACGATCGAGGACGCTCGGAGCTGACGGGCGGCCTCACGTGGGCGGCGGGGGAGGGTCGGTCGGTAGGCCCAGGCTGATCCAGTCGTGCATCCGCCGCGGTAATAGTGGATCGCGGTGGGCGGGTACTTGGAGGTGAGCAGCGCGTCGATGGCCCCTGGCGTTGCTGCGCACTGCGGCCCGTTGCAGAAGAAGATGGTGGGCTGTCCCGGTCAAGCTGGCTGATGCGCTGCACGGTCTCGTCGTGCGGGCCGGCACGACCGCTCGAGATCGAGGACACGACACTCCAAGTCGATGGCGAACCGCGGAGCGGCTCGCCTCAGGGCGCCATCGGCCGGCAAACACCACTTCACTGTTGTATAGTTGGGCGCATGGACCTTTCTCATCCTCTTCCCGACCCGTTGGTGGAGCTGATCGCGCAGCGGTTCCGTGTTATCGGCGAGCCGATACGCATCAAGCTCCTGGATCGGCTGCGTGACGGCTCGGCCACGGTCGGCGAGCTCGTCGAGGCGCTGGACGCTTCGCAGCAGAACGTCTCCAAGCACCTCGGCGTCCTGCATCAGGCGGGCATCGTCAGCCGCGCCAAGGAGGGCACGAGCGTCCGCTATGCGATCGCTGACGACACGGTGTTCGCGTTGTGCGAGCAGGTGTGCGGGGGCCTTCGCGAGCAGCTCGCCGAGCTCGACGGGATCCTGAGCGGCGGTGTGGCATGAGTCGCGCCTGCCCCACGACGGGCTGGCCGCTGGAGCGCGCGCTGTTCGCGATGGCCGGCACCGTCACGTTGCTGTCGGCAGCGCTTGCCGCTGTGGTGTCGCCGTGGTTTTTGCTGCTGACCGCCTTCGTGGGCGTCAACCAGTGGCTGTTCGTGGCCGTCGGCGCCTGTCCCGTCTCGCTGGTGCTCACGCGCGTCTTCGGACTGCGCTCCGCCACCCGGGAGGTCGCCCGATGAGCTCGATCGGACCGATCGGCCGCCTGGGCCGCTACACCGCCACGCACTTCCGCGTCATCGCTGTCGCGTGGGCGATCGTCGCCGTCGCCCTGGGCGTTTTCGCCCCGAAGGTCGAGCACGCGCTGTCGGGCGCGGGCTGGGAGGCGACCGGGTCTGAGTCGGTCAAGGCCCGCGCGCTCGTCGATCGCAACTTCAAGGGCCTGTCGTCGAGTGCGTTGCAGGTGGTCGTGCACTCATCGACCAAGACGGTCTCTGAGCCTGCCTTCCAGCAGGCCATCACATCGGCACAGCGCACGCTTAAGGCCGACCCGCGCGTCGCCGGCGTGATCGCGCCGCGCGCTGGTCAGTCGATCTCCCGCGACGGGCATACCGCCGTCATCCAGGCTGGCGCGGCTGACAACCCAAACGGGATGGTCCGCGCGGCGGACGACCTGAAGACCGGGCTGAAGGGCGCAGACGGTGTGCAGGTCTCGCTGACGGGTGCGTCGGGGATGTGGTCGGACTTCAACGAGGCCAACCGCTCGGCGATGCTCAAGAGCGAGGTCATCTCCTGGCCGGTGACGATGATCATCCTGGTGCTGGCGTTCGGGTCGCTTGTCGCCGCCGGGCTGCCGCTGATGCTGACCATCTTGGGCTTGGTGGCCTCCGCTGGGTCGCTGTACATCGGCACGCAGCTGCTGGACATCTCGATCTGGGCGATGAACTTCGCGTTGATGTTCGCTCTTGCGCTTGGCATCGACTACGCGCTGTTCATCGTGATGCGCTTCCGCGGAGCCTTCTTCGGATCCGAGCTGTCGGCTGAGGATGCGGTCGCCGAGACGATGGACACCGCCGGCAAGGCCGTGCTGTTCTCCGGCCTGACCGTCCTTATCTCGCTGACCGCGGTGATGCTCGTGCCAAGCCCCGCGTTTCGCTCGATGGCGTTGGGGATCATGTTCGCGGTCGGCTTCATTCTCGCCGCGACGCTGTTGCCTGCCGTGCTGGCCAAGCTTGGCCCGCGCGTGGACAAGGGGAGCCTGCCGTGGGCGCACTCCGGCGAGCACCGCTCGCCGCGGTTCGCCGCCTGGGCAGAGCGTCTGTGGAGGCGGCCGGTCGCCTACGGCGCGGTGGCTGTCATCGCGCTGCTCGCGCTCGCGATCCCGGTGCTCAACCTGCAGACCGGGATGCCGTCGATCAAGGTGGTTCCGGTCGGCGACTCGTCGCGCACCGGCTATGACCAGGTTCAGCAGGCATTCGGGACCGGTGCTCCCGGTGCGCTGCAGGTCGTCGCCCCCAGCGCCGACGCGCAACGCGTCACGGCAGCCGTCAAGGCTGACGCTGGGATCGCGCAAGTCCTGCCGCCCCAGCCCGGCGCGGGCGGCTGGAGCATGTGGCAGGCCATCCCCAAGGGCGACCCTTCCGGCAAGCCCATCGGAGCGACGGTTGACCGCCTGCGAAGCGCGCTTCCCGATCGCGCGCTGGTCGGTGGTGCGGTCGCGGAGAACCACGACCTCGAAGCTGCGCTGTCAGCCAAGACGCCACTGGTCATCGGAGTCGTGCTCGCGCTCGGGTTCCTGCTGCTGCTCGTCGCGCTGCAGGCCCCGCTGCTCGCCGCGGCGGCCGTGCTGACCAACCTGCTGGCCACCGGCGCCGCCTTCGGCGTCGCGCAGCTCATCTTCCAGAAGGGTCACCTCTCCGGCCTGCTCGGCTTCGAGCCCCAGGGATTCCTCGATGCGTGGGCGCCGGTGTTCTTCTTCGCGATGGTCTTCGCCATCTCGATGGACTACACCGTCTTCCTGCTTTCCGCAGCCAAGGAGCACTGGGACCGCACCCAAGATGCAAAGGAGGCGATGGTCGGCGGGGTGGCGCACTCCGGCCGCGTGGTCTTCGCCGCCGCGGCGGTGATGGTGGCGGTCTTCTTCACGTTTGCGTTGAGCGGCCCGCTGCCGCCCAAGGAGATGGGCGTGATCCTCGGCATCGCGGTCCTGCTCGACGCCGCCTTGGTGCGTCTGCTGCTTGTGCCGGTGCTGCTGCGCCTGATGGGCAAGTGGGCGTGGTGGCTGCCCAAGCCGCTGGACCGGATCCTGCCCGACGTCCGCTTCGGCCACGCCTAGTGCGCTTCGTTCGCCGCCTAGACACAATGACCGTGAGGTCCGCGTCCGACCGGTTCTTCATGGGCCGACTGACGATCGTCGACGTCCGTAGCGACGCCGAGTTCGCCCAGGCACGCGTCCCCGGCCTGACGCACATCGCGCTCGGGCAGCTACGCGTGGGCTGGCCGAGGTGCGCAGCGACCGACCGATCGCGTTCTTGTGCCGGTCTGGCCATCGAAGCGCTCTTGCCGCTCGCGGCGAAGCGAAGCGTCGCCCGGACGTCGCCAGCATCGACGGCGGCATGAACGCCTGGATCGCATCCGGCTTGCCGACCGCGCGCTGCCGCGCGCCCATCCCGATCGGAGGCCCGCATGATCTTTCGCCAGATCACCCACGACGACCTCGGCTGTGCCAGCTACCTGATCGGCGACGAGGACGCCGGGATCGCCGCCGTCGTCGACCCAAAGCTCGACATCGAGGAGTACTTGCGCCTGGCGCGCTACTTCGGAGTCAGCATCGAGCACATCCTGGAGACCACAACCACGCTGACCACGTGTCCGGGCACGGCCGGCTGGTCGCCGCTACCGGCGCCACGATCCACATCCACCTGGCCGCCGAGGCCGAGTACGTTCACGAGCCGTTCGGCGACGGCTGGGAGCTCGAGCTCGGCGCGGTCCGTGTCGGTGCGCTGTACACGCCCGGCCGTCGCCCCGAGCACACCGCGTTCGCGCTCATCGACACCGGACGCGGCCCCGAGCCCTGGGCGGTCCTGACCGGCGACACGCTGTTCGTCGGTGACATCGCGCGCCCCGATCTCGCTCGTGTGCGGCGTCGCTACCTACCTGCTCGTGTCTGCCGCCTTCCTCGGCGGCCCGCCCGCAGTTGAACCCACGTCTCGAAAGGACGACCACATGCACAACGTCAACACCGACGCTCTCAAGCAGACGATCGCCAAGGCCGAACAGGACCCAAGCGCGCTCAAACAGCACGTCAGCTTCGATGGCGAATGGCAGACCGGCGAGGGCCAGCCCCAATTCCGAGCCGTCATCCCGGTGCCCAACGGCGAACCGTTCGTGTTCGAGGCTGACTTCCCGCCGCCGATGGGCGGCACCGGTGCCGCGCCGAACCCGCTGGCCTACTGCTTCTGGGGCGGGATGGCGTGCTACGCGATGACCTACGCCCAGGAGGCGGCCCGACAGGGGATTCGGCTGCGCTCGGTGCGGGCTCGCACCGAGGCCGAGGTCGACATGAGCCGCGCCCTCGGCGTCACCGACAACGCGCCCGTGGAGCGCATCGACTGGTACTTGGAGGTCGACGCCGACGCCCCGCGGGAGAAGCTCGAAGAGCTCAAGCGCATCGCCGACGAACACTGCCCGGGCGTGTACTGCGTGCGAAACCCGGTCGAGCTGACAACCCATCTCGCGGCATGAGCGCCCTGATCGCCGTTGTCGCGCAGGGCGGGTTCGGTGGCGGCCATATGGGCGGCAGTTGGGCCTGGCTGGTGGTTGTCGCCATGGTCGTGATGATGGGCGGCATGGGTTGGATGATGTGGTCCATGATGCGGGGAGCCGGCAGGAGCGGATCTGGCTCGTCCGAGGATCCCGCCGAGGTCCTCAAGGCTCGCTACGCCCGCGGCGAACTCACCACCGAGGAGTTCCAGGAGCGCCTGCGGACGATCGAGGGCGTTCCGCGCTGACTAGCCCGATATCGGTGTGAGCGGGGGCGGTACATCATCCGACGAACGAGGGGCGAAGCTCCCAGCCCAAGTTTCAACCCACGCTCTCGTTCACACCCAACAGGCCGAACGGCCGTACAAGCACGGCGGCAACAGCGCGATGACATGTACATCCTCTGGGGTGAACGAGTGTGGGGTTCGAATCCTCTCGGGCGCGCTGAGAAAGGCAAGAATGGCCTCCAAATGGAGGCCTTCTTCTAGGCTGAATGGCGCTCGAGGAGATCTTGTCGCCGTTTTTTGTCTCCGGGCCGCTTGATCAGACGGGGGTCGGTTTGCGAGCCGCAGGGTCTCGCGGGGGAGAGCGTCGCGTCGCCAGTGGATTGCTCGTCGCAAGACCCCACGGCGCCCGAACCGCGTGCCAACAAGACGTGCCCGACTAGTGAATAGCTGAAGGAGCTATCATGTGTTCTGATGAGTCACGGAGTTCACGGACACACCTCCCCGCCGGCGATCGACGCTGAGCTGGCTCGCGATGTCGCTGAGCGTATGCAGATGCTGGCCACCCCTTCGCGGGTCCAGATCCTCGGGCACCTCAAGGCAGGCCCCTGCTCGGTCGGTGTCCTCGCCGACGCGGTGGGCATGGAGTCCTCAGCCGTCTCTCACCAACTGCGCAGCCTGCGCCACCTCGGGTTGGTCATCGGTGAGCGCCGCGGCAAGCAGGTCTTCTATGCGCTGCATGACGGGCATGTCGCAGAACTGCTCGACCAAGCCATCTTCCACGTCCAGCACCTGACCCTCGGTGCTCGCGCCCCGATGAACATCACAGCGGAGGAATCATGAGCAAGACTCACACAAAGCCCGGCGGCGGTGGGCACAGCCACGAGGCGGAGGGCCACGGGCACTCCCACGGCATGATCGACCGGACGATCATGCGCTCGCGCGACGGCCTGAAGACCGTTGGCATCAGCCTCACGGTTCTGCTGGTCACCTCGATCCTTCAGGGCCTGGTCTTCATCGCCACGGGCAGCGTGGCGCTGCTGGCGGACCTGATCCACAACTTCGGCGACGCGCTCACGGCGATCCCCCTCGGGATCGCGTTCATCCTGCGGTCGTTCGTCGCCGAGAAGCGCGCGGGCTACTTCGTCGTCGCCACGATCTTCGTCAGCGCCTGCGTCGCCGCGGTCGAGGCCGTCAATCGCCTCATCCATCCCCAGACCCTGACGCACCTCTGGGCCCTCGCCGCCGCCGGCGCGGTGGGGTTCATAGGCAACGAGGTTGCGGCCCAGGTGCGCTTGCGGGCCGGCAAGCGCCTGAACAGCCCGGCGCTGATTGCCGACGGCTATCACGCTCGGACCGACGGCTTCGTCAGCCTCGCAGTCGTGGCGAGCGCGACCGTCGTAGCGCTCGGCTTCAAGCTCGGCGACCCGATCATCGGCCTTGCCATCACCCTGGTGATCCTGCGCATCACGTGGCAGTCGATCCAGACCATCAAGGCCGATCCCGGGCTCCCCGAGGAGGCTGCGGGCGAGCACGACGGTGCGGCCGGACACGACGGTCACGTCGAGCACGGTGTGCCTGCGCATCCCGCGGCCGGTCCGGCCATCAGCGCGAACGAGCATGAAGAGCACGGCCACCGACACCAGCATTGAGCGACCGGTCGGCGAGGCCGGTCTTGGCGGAGCCTCGCTTGCGTACGGCATTGTCGCCGGCGATCGGCAGGCCAGCAGAGCAGTCTCGGTCCAGGCCGCCAATGTCCGGCGCAACGCGGGCGGGGTACGTGGGCACGTCGCCTGCGCTGGCGCCGCGCGCGAGGCTTGCTGGGCACTGCTCGAGCAGCACGTGACCGCGGGCGCGCGCGTGGCGGTCGTGGGCGCCGGCAACGGCGACGATCTGTCCCTCGCGCGACTGGCGCGCCGGGCCGGCGCCTTGGACCTGATCGATCTCGACGGCGGCGCCCTCAGGCGCGCACGCCGACGCTGCGCACTCACGCGGACGCCGGTGGGGGTGCTCGTCGACGACGTCAGCGGCGGAGTCGCCGACCGGATCGTTGCAGGCGCGCTCGGGGAATCGGTCGATGTCCCGGCGCCGCCGCGCGCTCCCGTGGGTGGCGGTCCGTACGACGTGGTCATCGCAGATCTCGTCGCGACGCAGTTGCTCTACCCGGCGCTCGTCGACCCCGGCCTTCCGCCCGCACACATCGACGCAACGCTGTTGGCCGACGGCCAGGGCCTCACCGAAGCCGTCACGGCGCGCCTGCACGCGGCGGCCCCCGGCGGGGTCGTCATCCATCTGCATGACCTCCTCGGCTGGTGGCATGGGCATGACCAGCCATTCACGCTCGATGCCATCCTCGGGCTGGCCGAGACCGACCCCGCGGCAGCGCTGACGGTCGCCGGGCAAGCCAACGCTCCCTACGGCTGTGATGCTCGCGCCGCATCGGTCGAGCTCGGTGGTCAGGTCATCGACACGACATTCTGGCGCTGGCCATTCGCACCCGGAACCGACTACCTGGTGTGCGCGACCGTGGTTCGACCCTTGCCCATGTCGATCCCGTCGAAGGCTGGGGTGGGCCAGTGAGCGGTCACGATCACGCCGCGCAAGGAGGCGTTGGCCACGCCGGTCACGCGCCACGGCGTGCCGGCGACGCCGACCGCGGCAAGCTGGCCATCGCCCTGGACTGATCGTCGGGTTCATGATCGTCGAGGTCGTCGTCGGCGCGATCGAACCCCGTTCAAGGGACCGCGGACCAACCTGGCCGGGCTGTTCCAAGTCAACGGCGTCGCGAGCGTCCGTGGCCTGGCCGAGACGTGGAACACCTGGCACCCCGCCAAGCCGCTATTCGGGTTGGAAAAGCGCGCGACGCTGACGGTGTACGCCGTCAAGGGCACGGCCCCGGCCGTGGTTCCCGCGCGCGGGGCGCAGAAGATCTCGAACACCGTTCGCCGCGGCTTCACCATCAACAACTGAGGACCTGCGAGCGAGGCGAGAGGTTCGGGCCCACGACCTGCCCTTTCGCTTCGCACCCGGTCCGCGCTCCCGGTTTGCTCTTGCGGCCCGATGAACGCCCCCGTCAGGGTCGCGCTGAGCGTCGGCCTGTGAGTTAGCGTCCTCGGCATGAGACCCCTGCTGATCGTCCTGCTCGCCCTCGTCGGCAGCGCTTCCGGGTGCGGCGGTGACGACCCAAAGCCAGCAGCCGGCGAGCCCAAAGCATCCAAAGGCGCACGCTTCCCGACGGTCGTGAACGTCAAGGCGACGGCGGCACAGTCGTCGCAGGCAGGTGCATATGACTTCGCCGTCACGATCAGCTCCCCCTACGACTCTCCCGAGCGCTACGCCGACGGTTGGCGCGTTCAGACCAAGGCGGGCAAGGTGCTCGGCGAGATGAAGGTCGGCCACGACCATGCGACCGAGCAGCCATTCACGCGCGACCAGTCCGATGTGGCGATACCCCAAGGCGTCGACAGCGTCGTGGTCGAGGGCCACGACTTAAAGAACGGCTACGGCGGAAAGGCCGCTACGGTCACGTTGCCCTGAGTTGATCGGTCGTCCACTGCCATAGCGATGACGCGGCCTTTCGGCGATGGCCTCGGCGTCGACGGACAGCGTGGAGCTCTCGCCGGAGGTCGAGCTTGGGGACCTCTACGACGTGCAGGGTCCCGGCGCGCTGCTCGGCTTGGACCGCCAGGAGTGAGGGAAGCGAGAAGCCACCCGCGGCGAGGGCCCGCTTGACGCTTTCGGTGCTGGACATCTCGAGCGCGGGGACGACTTCCACACCGACCGCCTGGAGTGCAGCGGCTGCCACGGTTCGCGTGCCTGAGCCCTCCTCGCGCGTCACATGGCGCTCCTTCGCGAAGATCGCCCGGGCGAAGCGTTCGCCGCCGGGCCCAGGATGGGCCGAATCCACCACCACCACGGTTTCGTCGCGGTGGACGACGAGCGCGTCCAGGTCGTCGAGCGGGTCGAGCCCTTCCACGAATCCGATCTCAGCGGTGCCGCCGTGGACCGCTCCAGGACGCCGGGCGAGTTCACGACATCCACCTGTGGACGCGCGGTCGAGCCGTGCGCGCGGAATGCAGTCGCGACCGGCAGCGTCGTCTTCCTCATCGGGCTGGTGCTCCTGCTGTTCGTCGGCACCGGTGCGGTCGTCAAGATGACCCTCGACATGACCGCACAGACAGAGCACGCCGACCCACGCACAGCGGCCGAGCTCGAAGAAGAAGGCGTCGATGACCCCGACGCCGTGCTCACCGATCTCGTCGAGGGCATGGCTCGCGGCCGGCCCGAGGGCGAAGGTCGATGATGACCCCTTCACGAATTCGCAGGAGGACGGAGACCCCTCAATAGGGGTGCCCCCGTGTCGGGCTTTCAGCCGCCCAACGGGCCGGTCAGCACGTTCGGGCCGTTGCGCGCCGGGTTCAGGCCGTCGGGCTCCCTGGTGATTCCCAGCCGTTGGTAGCTGCCGGGTCGTGCCGCAGAGGTCAGCACCACGTCGGCCTTGCCGTCGCGCCCGACCCTGAAGGTGCCTGCGCTGACTCGCCCCCCGGGACGTACGAACCACACTTCGTAGACTTCGGCGCCATGGGTAGCGGGAAGTGATCGGACATCGAGCTGGAGGCGGGTGCCATGCGACTCGTCTTGCATATCGGCGGTCGCGGTGGCCCCGGGCACGGTGGTAGAGGCCAGCCGAACGGGAGGGGGCGAGCTGCTCTCTGTCGAGAGCACGCCGGTCACAGCCAGTACCACCGCGATCGCGGTGACTGCAACAGCCGTAGCGGCGACGGCTGGCCGAAGGCCAAATCCGGGAAGGAACCGCTGGCTGAATGGGCCGGTGCGGTGCGTGCTGGCGCGAGGGCGTTTGCCCAGAATCTCGGCCTCGAGTGCGACCGGGGGCTTCGGAGCCACCGCTTCTGAGCCATTGTCCAGGTCCACCAGCGTGAGCAGCGCCGGCACCTCGGCGAGGCGATCGTGCTCGTCACGACATTCCTGGCAGCCGTCGATGTGCTGGCGCACGCGTTCCTCGTCCTCGGGCTCCAGGGCGCCGAGCACGTAGCCGCCGAGGAGCTCGTCGACGTGGTCACCGGTCATCGGGTGACTCCCAGTTCCTCGAGTGCCAGCCGGAGGCTCAGCACGGCGTAGTGCGTGCGGCTCTTGACGGTGCCGAGTGGCAGGCCCGACCGCTCGGCGATCTCCTTGAGCGACAGACCCACCTGCGTGAGCCGGAGCACGTCGCGATGCTCGGGGGTCAGACGCTGAAACGCCAGCCGCACCTGCCAGCGCAACAGAGCCTGTTCGATCGGCTCCTCGGCGGCGACCGCCTCGTGGGCATCATGTGGCGCGTGCGGGAGGCGCCGCCCGCGTCGGCGTTCGGCGTCGACGATCGTGTTGCGCGCGATCCGAAAGAGCCACGTGCGTACGCTGCCCACGGCGGCGTCGTAGTCGTCTGAGTGGCGCCAGACCTTGGTGAAGACGTCTTGGACGATCTCCTCGGCCAGGCCGGCGTCGGCCAGGCGGTGAAGCGCGAAACCGTACAGCTCGGGTCCGTAGGCGCGGTACAGCGCCCGGGCAGCGTCATCGCCGTCGCGGGTGTCCAGCGCATGCACGAGGTCGGCGTCGGCCACGGTCAGGCCCAGATCGGGCCCGGAGAGCATCTGGGCGGTCGACACGTCGTCACCACCGCGATCTTCACTGATCTCTCCGGGCCGCGCGCCTCAGCGGACGTTGCGGGTGTTGACCGCCGGCGGGTTAGGCGTACGTGCGGCCACGGCCGCCACGTCGTAGAACGCGCCGGGGGAGGCGCCCTGAGCGTCGAAGCCGATGCCGTTTGCCTGGAGCCGCGTGATCGCCTCATTGATGTCGGTAAAGCCGGGCTTGCCGAGGTCCGGCTGCCCCGCGGCCGTCTCCTTCTGCGTGTAGCGAATGAACGCCCGGTCGTTGCCGAGCAGCCCGAGGGATTGCCGGGCGACGGCGCGGTGAACGGCCTCCACGCCCATGAACTCGCTCATGATCCGCGCTTCGCGGCCGTGGCCCAGCTCGCCGAAGGCCGTCGTCGCGATCAGATAGGCATTGATGAAGATGCCGTCTCCGACCTGGGTCGTGTTCAGCAGCGCCGTCCGATTGGCGAGGTTCTTGTTCGGGATCCAGATCCGCTTGACCCGGGGCTTGGCGTGAAAGTCGCGCACGAGCACGCGGTAGTGCAACAGCTCCTCGCGCGCCGCGGCCGCGATGTTGGCCTTCGTTACCTCGTCTCCGCCCAGGCCGCGCTCACTGCCCACAGTGTTGAGCACGGTGGCCAGGGCCTCGAACTTGGCGGCCACGTTGAAGATGTTCTGGGGCGTGTTGTTGCCCACGTTGCGGCGATGCTTGCGACGGTGCTTGCTGCTTGCCGATGCGTCATCGACCAACCCGAGTAGCCCGAGCGAGCCCAGCGCGGCTCCGGCACCGGCCACAAGTTGACGGCGGGTGGC
>JBBRYL010000087.1:0-12180 GCA_038237685.1 Solirubrobacterales bacterium
ACGCGGCTACACCTACAGTGAGCGGCCCCCGACGCGCCGCTACCCGCTCGAGGCGTTCCTGTTCCAGGACAAGATCGGCTACTGCCAGCAGTTCTCCGGGGCCATGGCCCTGCTGTTGCGGATGCAGGGCATCCCGGCCCGCGTGGCCGCGGGCTTCTCACCGGGGTCGTTCAACAAGGACACCGGTGAGTACCGGGTGCGCGACCTCGACGCCCACTCGTGGGTCGAGGTCTACTTCACCGGTATCGGGTGGGTCACCTTCGATCCCACGCCACCGGCGGCGCCGGCCGACCGCGCCGGCCAGGCCCCCGCCGCCGTGGCCAACGCGAGCCGTGACTCCGAGTCGGCGCTGACGAGGGGCGGCGCCAGCCCAACGCCGGACCGCGCGATCGACACCAGCCGGGGCTCCGGAGGCCCGGGCGGCTCCTCAGACGGCGGCGGGCCGCCCATCTGGGTCGTTACCGGCGCATTGGTGCTGGCCGCCCTGGCGGCCGCCGGAGCCTGGATCGCCCACGGCTGGCGCGGAACCAGGTCGGCCGACGACGGCATCCACGAGCTCGAGCGTGCCCTGCCGCGGCTCGGGTGGCACATGTCGGGAGGTACCACGTTGCTCGAGCTCGAGCGGCGCCTCGGTCGCGCGGCGGGGCCGGCATCGGCGCGTTACGTGGCCGGCCTGCGGGCCGGGAGGTTCTCGACCGAGGGCGCTCCGAAGACGGGCGCAACGTCCACCGATCGCCGCGTGATGCGCAAGGAACTGACCAGCGCCGGGGGTCCGATCGCGCGTCTGCGAGGCTTCCTGGTCCTCCCGCCGCGCCGGCCCACCGCCTGACGCGGTTTAGACGCCATTTACGGCCGACATCTAGAACCAGGGCAATGAACGAGAGCGATCACAAGCCGCGCCGCGGCATCAACTTCCTGTCGAGCGTCCTCGGCGGCCTCGTGGTGCTCGTCGTGGGGGCGGTGCTGATCCAGACGAAAGTGATCGACACGGGTGACACGACCACGAAGGTGGTCACCGACAGCACGCGGCCCGTCTCGGATGCCGGCACCAAGGCTTCCAAGAACACCAGCGCCACCAGCGGCCGGACGGTGGCCGAGATATATAAGGACGAGGGCCAGGGCGTGGTGTTCGTCAAGTCCGAGGGCGTGAAGTCGGAGAGCTCGTCGAGCTCTCCCTTCGGCCAGCCCGATGGCCAGGGCAGCACCGCGACCGGCTCGGGCTTCGTGGTCAGCAAGGACGGCTACATCGTGACCAACGCGCATGTGGTCGAGGGGGCCAAGAAGGTCTCGGTCAGCTTCAAGGAGGACACCAGCGACTTCGTGGACGCCCAGGTCAAGGGCCGTGACGTGTCCAGCGACCTCGCCGTGCTCAAGGTCGACCCGAGCAAGGTCAAGAACATCCGGACGCTTCCGCTCGGCAACTCCAAGCACGCGACGGTCGGCGATCCGGTGATCGCCATCGGCAACCCCTTCGGCTTCACACGGACCGTGACCACCGGCATCGTCTCGGCGGTGCAGCGCACGATCGAAGCACCGAACAACTTCTCCATCGCCGACGTGATCCAGACCGATGCAGCCATCAACCCGGGCAACTCGGGTGGGCCGCTGCTCGACGCGGGCGGAAACGTGATCGGCATCAACGCCCAGATCGCCACCGGTGGCGGATCGTCGTCGTCCTCGGGCGGATCGGTCGGCATCGGCTTCGCGATCCCCATAAACACGCTCAGGAAGCTGCTCCCGCAACTCAAGAAGGGTGGCGAGATCCAGCGCGGCTTCCTCGGCGTCTCCTCCACCAGCGTGACCTCCGATGTCGCGAAGCAGCTCAAGCTGGGTGTCAAGAGCGGCGCGCTGATCCAGCAGGTCACCCCCGGCGGCCCCGCCGCCACGGCGGGCCTCAGGGCCGGCAAGAACCCCACCAGCAGCGGCCTGGTGGCCGGCAGCGACGTGATCGTCAAGGCCGACGGCAAGGACATCAAGAGCTCAAATCAGCTCGTGACGGTGATCTCGGCCAAGAAGCCCGGCGACAAGGTCAAGATCCAGTACTACCGCGGCGACAAGCGCAAGACCACCCAGGTCACGCTCAAGAAGCGCCCGACCACCGCCCAGAGCCAGCGGCCGGGCAAAGGCGGCGGCCTCACCCCCTAGCCGATCGGCGACCTGCCGCGGCATCGTTCAGGACCGGACACGATGTCCGATCCTGCCGCGGCACCGTTCAGGACCGGACACGATGTCCGATCCTGCCGCGGCATCACCTGCCACGATTGGCGGGTGACGCGGGTGAAGATTTGTGGCATCACCGACCCCGATGACGCTCGCGCGGCGATCGACCTCGGGGCGTGGGCGCTCGGGATGATCTTCTGGGATGGCAGCCAACGTGCGTGCCCACCCGATGCGGCGGAGCACATCGGCGCGACGATGCGCCGCCAGGTCGAGCTGGCCGGCGTGTTCGTGAACGCCACCCTCGACGAGATCGCGCTGGCCGCCGATCGCTACGGCCTCTCTCTGGTGCAGCTGCACGGTGACGAGGGCCCCTCGTACGCCCGCGAGGTCGCGCGCCGCACGGGTTGCCGGGTGATCAAGGCCATGGCGGTCCGCGACGCCGCGAGCGTCCGCGATCTCGAGGCGTTTCACACCGACTTCCACCTGCTGGACGCCTCGGCCCCCGGCGAGCGGGGCGGCACCGGCAAGACCTTCAACTGGGAGCTGGCATCGGGCCACCGCGGAAAGGTGCCGCTGCTGCTCTCCGGTGGTCTCGATCCCGACAACGTGGGGGAGGGCATCGAAGCCACACGCCCCTACGCGGTCGACGTCGCCACCGGTACCGAGCGCTCACCGGGGCACAAGGATCCCGCCAAGCTGCGCGCGTTCTTCGGGGCGGTGCGCGCGATCGACGCCGAGCTCTACCCCGACCGTGAGACCGAGCAGTCCCCGGCATGAGCGGCCGCGACGTCACCGAGCGCGAGCGCGAGTTCGGCCCCTACGGCGGCCGCTTCGTACCCGAGACCCTCATCCCGGCGCTTGACGAGCTCGAGGCCGCCTGGCTCGACGCCCGCGCCGACCTGGAGTTCACCGCCGAGCTCCAGCTGTTGCTGCGCGACTACGCCGGGCGCGCGACCCCGCTGTATCGAGCCACGCGGCTGTCGGAGGCCGTGGGGCGCACCGTCTATCTCAAGCGCGAGGACCTCTTGCACACCGGTGCGCACAAGATCAACAACGCGCTGGGCCAGACGCTGCTGGCCAAGCGGATGGGCAAGACGAGGATCATCGCCGAGACGGGAGCGGGCCAGCACGGCGTGGCCACGGCCACGGCCTGTGCGCTGCTCGGGCTGGAGTGTGTGGTGTTCATGGGCAGCGAGGACATGCGCCGCCAGAAGCCCAACGTCGAACGGATGGGCCTGCTCGGCGCACGCGTTCACGCGGTCGAGTCGGGCGCCCGCACCCTGAAGGAGGCCGCCAGCGCGGCCATCCGCGACTGGGTCGGCACGGTGGCCGACACCCACTACGTGATCGGCTCCGCCGTCGGGCCGGCGCCCTACCCGGCGTTGGTCCGGGACCTGCAGCGCGTGATCGGCGACGAGACCCGCGAGCAGATCCAGGTGGCCGAGGGCCGGCTGCCCGACCGTGTGATCGCCTGCGTCGGGGGAGGGTCAAACGCAATCGGCGCGTTCGTCCCCTTCGTGGCCGACGCCGATGTCGAGCTGGTCGGGGTCGAGGCCGCGGGCGACGGCCTGGAGTCGGGACGCCACTCCGCACCGCTGACCACGGGCGCGCGGGGGGTCCTGCACGGGGCGCTGTCCGCTGTGCTCCAGGACGCCGATGGCCAGGTGCTCGAAGCCCACTCGGTGTCGGCCGGTCTGGACTATCCGGGCTCGGGCCCCGAGCACGCCTGGCTGCGCGACGAGGGTCGTGCCCGCTACGTGGCCGTTGACGACGACGCCGCGCTCGATGCGTTCCGCCGTCTGGCGCGCCTCGAAGGGATCATCCCCGCGCTCGAGCCATCGCACGCACTGGCGTGGCTCATGGCCAACCCGGGTGGCCAGCTGGATGTGCTCGTGCTCTCGGGGCGCGGGGATAAGGATCTCGCCGAGGTCCTGTCCAAGTGACCGACCGCATCGCCGCGGCGTTCGCCGCCAAGCCGGGGCGCGCGGCGCTCATGCCCTACCTCATGGGCGGCCACCCCGACGTCGAGGAGTCCAAGGCCTGTTGTCTGGCGGCCGCAGACCACGGGGCCGACCTGATCGAGCTCGGCGTCCCGTTCTCAGACCCGCTTGCCGACGGCCCCGTGATCCACGCCGCCGGCACCAGGGCGCTCGAGGCCGGTGTGACGCCCGGCCACGTCCTCGAGGTCTGCGAGGCGGCCGCCGGGCGCGTGCCCGTCGTGCTCATGGTCTATGCAAACCTCGTGCTCGCGCGCGGCGCCGACGAGTACGTCCGGCGCGCTGTCGATGCGGGCGCGAGCGGCCTGATTGTGCCCGACCTGCCCCACGACGAGGCCCCGGAGGTGCGGGCGGTGTGCGATGCCGCCGGGCTCGCGCTGGTGCCGCTCGTGGCTCCGACCACGACCGCAGCACGGATCGCCGACATCGGCCGCGACGGGCGCGGCTTCGTCTACGTGGTATCGCTGTCGGGCACCACGGGAGAGCGATCAGAGCTCGAGGCAGACCTCGGGTCGATGGTCGATCGCACTCGGGCGAGCACCGACCTCCCGGTCGCCGTCGGCTTTGGCATCTCCACCGCCGAGCAGGCATCGGCAGTCGGATCGATCGCCGACGGCGTGATCGTGGGCAGCCGGATCGTGCGGGCCGCCGAAGAGGGCGGGGCGGCGGCGGTCGGATCGGTTGTGGCCGAGCTGGCGCAAGCGCTGCGGTAGGCTCGCCGGTCATGGCCGCGAACAAGCCAGCCAAGCCGAGGCGCTCGGGGCGCGCGAGGGTGAACGAGCAGACGGCTGTCTCCTACTTCGAAGCGGTCGCGGCACGCGACCCCGACGCGATGGCTGCCCACTGGCATGCCGACGGCGTCGAGGATTTCGTCCCGATCGGGATCTTCCGCGGCCCGGGGGCGGTGCGCTCCTTCTTCAGCGAGCTGTTCACGGCCCTGCCGGACTCGGAGTTCCTCGTGCAAAAGGTGGTGGCCGACGCCACCGGTGCGACCGTTCAGTGGCGCCTCACCGGCACGTTTTCCGGCGGCGCCTTCCAGGGAATGGAGCCGACGGGCAGCCGGATCGAGTTGCGCGGCTGCGATTGCCTGGAGGTCGACGAGGCCGGCAAGATCACGCGCAACACCGCCTACTACGATGGGGCGGCCTTCGCGCGCGGGATCGGCATGCTGCCCGCGCAGGACTCAACCGCCGATCGCGCCATGCGGATCGGCTTCAACACCGTCACCCGGGTACGCGCCGCCGTCGCCCGGAGAACTGGAGAAACGTCTTGATCGTGCTCGTGGCCTTCACCGTCGGCCTGGTCATCTGGATCACCGCATGGGCCCTGGGGGTAAAGGGCTTCGACGCCTTCCTGGTCACCGCGTTCCTCACCTTCTCCGCGGCCGGTGTCAGGCTGGCCCAGCCACACGTCCAGCGGCTGCTCAAGGGCGCGCCGACGTCTCCGGGCCAGTAGCCGCTCGCCCGCAGATGGGCCGCGCCGTCCTCGCGGCTGCGGCGGGGGCGACGGCGGCGGCGCTCGCGGTCGGATGCGGACAGGACCAAAAGCCCGAGCGGGGCCTGCCCGACGGGCCGGTGGCGATCTATGTGAGCGCGCCTACCCACGGGCCCGCAGGACGGCAGGGGCGCGGTGTGCTGGCGGGAGTCCGCCGCGCAGTCGGTGCCGCCGGGGGCCGCGTGCGCGGACGACCCATCCGCGTGGTGGCGCTCTCGTCGAATCGCCCCGGCGATCTCGACTGGGATCCGGGCACCGTCGAGGCCAACGCCGGAAAGGCCGTCGAAGACCGTCGCGCCATTGCCTACATCGGCGAGGTGGACTCAGGCGGATCGGCGGTGTCGTTGCCCCGCACCAACCGGGCCGGGCTCCTCCAGGTGTCGCCGGCCGACGGCCTCACCAGCCTGACCCAGACACCACCCGGCAAGCCCACCGCGGGTCCGGCCCGCTACTACCCCGGCGCGAAGCGGACCTTTGCGCGCTTGGTGCCGGCCGATCTGGTGGCCGCCACCGGGATGCTGCACGTCGCCGGTGTCGCTCGCGGGCGGCGGATCGTGATCGTCGAGAGCTCCGAGATCGCCCAGCGCGAGCTCGGGACCGTTCTCGAGGTGCGGATGCTGCGGTCCGGGATCGCGCCCGTGGCCACCAAGGCGTTGGGTGACGATCCCGCCAAGGTGCCCGACCTCGTCGAAGCCCTGGCCGCAGAGCGTCCCGACGCCGTTCTGCTCGCCGGCGATCGCGGCCCGGCGGTGGGCCCCCTGCTCGTGGCTCTGCGGCGCCGGTTGCCGCGGACTCGCGTCGTCGGCTCTCCGGCGGTGGCCGACCTCCGGGTCCTAGGGGCGGGAGCCGCCACCGCGGTGACTGCCGTCCTTCCCTTGTCCGATCAAGATGCCGCAGCCCGCAGGATCGCGGCCCGGCTCGGCGCCGACGGTGCCGAGCCGCTGTACGGCTACGACGCGGCAGCGCTCGTCCTTTCCGCCCTGCGTTCGGCCGGCGCGGATCGGCTCAGGATCGTCCGTGCCGCGCGTCGATCGGTGCCGCGGATCGGGCTCACCGGGCGCTTCACACTGGGCAGATCGGGCTCGGCGACCCGGTCGCGACTCGCGGTCGTGTCGGTCCGCGACGGCCGCTCACGCCTGGTACCGGCCAGTCCCTGATCCTCCCCTGTGCATGCGGTCGATCTGCGCTCGCCCCGATTGGCCCACCGGTCCGATGGCGAGGCCGCCGACGTCGACAATCATTTTCCTGTGATTAGGACATATTGCGCCAAGCGGCGATTTGCGCGTAGGATGCCGCCCAGACTCACCAATTCTCTTAGGAGGGAAACGCTTTGCGAGTTAAGTGGATGGCAGCACTAGGCTGCCTCTTTGGCGTCTTTGCCTTGGTCGTATCGGCCTGTGGCTCGGACTCCGGGAGCAGCGGAGGAGGAGGAAAGGCCAGCGGCAGTTCGCTTACGATCTATTCGAGCCTTCCTCTTCAGGGCACCTCGAAGGGCCAGTCCGACGCCGTGATCAGCGGCGAGAAACTGGCGCTGAAGCAGGTCGCCAACAAGGTTGGCAAGTACAAGATCAAGTACGTGTCGCTCGACGATTCCACGGCTCAGAATCCGGGGAATGCCGACGACGGCCAGACCGCGCAGAACGCGCGTAAGGCGGTCCAGGACAAGTCGAGCATCTTCTACCTGGGTGAGTTCAACTCCGGTGGTACGAAGGTGTCGCTGCCGATCCTGAACAAGGCCGGGATCCCGCAGATCTCCCCGTCCAACACGGCGGTCGGTCTGACAAGCAGCGACCCGGGACATGACCCGGGCGAGCCGGCGAAGTACTACCCGGCCAAGACGCGCACCTACGCACGCGTGGTGCCCAAGGACACGATCCAGGGCGCGGCGCTCGCCACGACGATGAAGCAGGATGGCTGCAAGTCCATCCACATCTTCAACGACAAGACGACCTACGGTGCGGGCCTGGCTCGCAACATCTCCATTGCCGGGAAGGCGCAGGGCCTCACGATCGAGGGCAACGACGGCACCGATCGCAACGCTCCGAACTACCGTTCGCTGGCGTCCAAGATCAAGGCCGACTGCTTCGTCGGCTCGGGCGTGACCGGCGAGAACTACGTCCAGGTGTTCAAGGACGTCGCGGCAGCCAACCCGTCGGTCAAGCTGTACGGACCCGACGGTGTAGCCGAAGAGGCCTTCACCAACCCGAAGAAGGGTGGCATCCCAGCCGCGGTGGCAGCACGCACCAAGATCACGGTCGCGACGCTGGGTCTGCAGGAGTTCAAGAAGCGCGGTAACGCGAAGGCGACGAAGTTCTTCACCGACTACAAGGCGACGTACGGCAAGACGAGCCCCGACCCGTACGCCATCTACGGCTACGAGACGATGGCTCTGGCACTGGACACGCTGAAGAAGGTGGGCGCCAAGGCCAACGATCGCGCCGCGGTCGTCAAGCAGCTCGTCGGCGGCACCAAGAATCGCGACAGCGTTCTCGGTACCTACGACATCGACAAGAACGGTGACACCACGCTCACCGACTACGGGCTGTACACGATCAAGAGCGGCCTCCCGTCGTTCACGAAGGTGATCAAGGCCCAGCCGGCCAAGTGATCGTCTGACTCATCGGTGAACCATGCCGGGGGGCGGGCCACGCGCCCGCCCCCCGGCAGACCGATCGCTCACTCCCACACACCTTGGAATCAGCTTCCGTCCCCGCCGAGCGCATCCGCCCCCCGGGCGGCGCGCAGGCCTGGGACCTCATTTCCAAGTACGGCCTGATCGCGCTCCTCGTCGCGTTCCCGGCCTACTACGCCATCAGCGACGTCGCGGCGGGCGACGGCCTCAGCCGAATCGGCGAGAACCTCGTCTCCGGCGTGTCCAACGGCTCGATCTGGGCGCTCGTCGCGCTTGGCTACACGCTCGTGTACGGCATCATCGAGCTGATCAACTTCGCCCACGGCGAGATCTTCATGATCGGCTCGTTCGTGTCGTTCGGGCTCTACGGGACCTTCGGCCTGGGCCTCAACACGGGCACGATCGGGCTCGTGGCGGGCCTGTTCGCCGCCCTGATCATCGCCATGCTGGCCAGCGGCTTTCTCAACGTGATGGTCGAACGCGTGGCCTATAGACCTTTGCGCAACGCGCCCAAGCTGGCGCCGCTGATCACCGCCGTCGGCGTCTCCTTCATCCTCCAGAACGTCGGCGTCCTTTGGCTCGGCGCCTCACAGGTCGGCATCCCGGACCTGATCGGCGCCCAGAAGCAGGTCGTCGACATCGCGGGAGTGACCATCGCCCGCTCCGACATCCTGGCCGTCGCGGTCACGATCCCGCTCGTGCTGCTGCTCACGGCGTTCGTCAACCGCAGCCGCCTGGGCAAGGCCATGCGCGCCACCGCCCAGGACCCCGAGGCCGCGCGGCTGATGGGCATCAACGTGGACACCACCATCTCGCTGACGTTCCTGCTCGGCGGGCTGCTGGCCGGCGCGGCGGGGCTCATCTACGCGCTCTACCAGACAAACGTCTGGTACTTCCAGGGCTTCACCGCCGGGCTGATCGCCTTCACGGCGGCGGTCATGGGCGGCATCGGCAACCTCCGCGGGGCGGTCATCGGCGGCATCATCATCGGCTGCATCCAGCAGATCTCGGACAACCGGATCGGCAACGAGTGGACGCCCGCGGTGGTGTTCGCCTACCTGGTGCTGATCATGGTCTTCCGGCCCCAGGGTCTCATCGGCGAGGAGACGAGGGAGGCCGGATGAGCAAGCTGCAGGAGCTTCAGAGCAGGCGGTTCAGCCAGTACCTGCCGGCCGTCATCGCGGTGGTGGCCGTCGCGCTGTTCCCGATCTTCCGGCCGCCGCTCGACGGCTTGATGGACGACGCGATCTTGGCGCTGGCCTACGTGGTCATGGCGCTCGGCCTGAACATCGTGGTCGGCTTCGCCGGCCTGCTGGACCTCGGCTACGTGGCCTTTTACGCGTTCGGCTCGTTGATGGCCGGGTGGCTGGCCTCGGACCACTTCTCCAAGGTGCACGGCGGCAAGGGCATCTTCGTGGGCGTCAACGACTTCGTGAAGACATCGTCGCCCCAGGGCCTGCACCTCAATTTCTTGTTGATCATCATCGCGGCGATCGCCATCACGGCGATCGCGGGCGCAATCATCGGCCTGCCGACCCTGCGCCTGCGCGGGGACTACATCGCGATCGTGACGCTGGCGTTCGGCGAGATCATCGGGCGCTTCGTGGCCAACGGGGACTCGGTGAAGATCGGCGGCTACGCGCTCTCGAACGGGCGTCAGTCGATCTCGCCGCTCGACCAGCTCGACCTCCCGTTCATCTCCCAGTTCGACTCGGCCACGAACTTACGCCCCTACTACTGGGGGGTCCTTGCGATGATCCTGGTCGTCCTGTTCGTCAACTTCCGCCTGCGCGACTCCCGGCTGGGGCGCGCCTGGGTGGCTCTGCGCGAGGATGAGGTCGCGGCGGTGAGCATGGGGGTCCCGCTGGTGCGCACGAAGTTGATGGCCTACGCCGTCGGCGCGGCCTTCGGCGGCATCTCGGGTGCGTTCCTGGCCGTCTACTTCAACTCGGTCAACGGCAACGCGTTCCAGTTCGGCTTCTCGATCTTCATCCTCGCGATGGTCATCCTCGGCGGCCTCGGCAGCATCTGGGGCGTGGTGGTGGGCGCCTCGCTGCTGTCGTTTGTCAACACCCGGCTGATCCCGGACGTGCTCGATGGCCAGGGGGTGCAGAACCTGCTCGGGAGCCTGGGTCTCGATTTCACGTTCTCCGAGGTGTCCTTCGGCGTGTTCGGCTTTATCCTGCTTGTGATGATGGTGCTCAGGCCCGAGGGTCTCCTGCCCGAGCGGCGACGCAAGCTCGAGCTGGCCGAAGGGGTCGGCGCCGAGGAGTCCGTATTCGAGGGACGCACATGAGCGAGGAGACGATTCCGGCACCTGCGGCCGCCGCGCTGCTCGCGGCCAACGACGTCTACAAGATCTTCGGCGGACTGGTTGCGGTCGACGGCGTGAGCTTCTCGATTCCCACGAAGTCGATCGTCTCGATCATCGGCCCCAACGGCGCCGGCAAGACCACGTTCTTCAACATGCTCACGGGGCTGTACAAGCCGAGCGGGGGCAAGATCGTGTTCGGCGAGCAGGACATCACCGGACGGCGCCCGGACAAGATCATGGAGCTCGGGGTGGCGCGGACCTTCCAGAACATCCGCCTGTTCTCGACCATGAGTGCGGTCGAGAACGTGATGGTCGGCCAGCACGCCCGTATGACGGGCGGCCTGTTCGGCTCGATCCTCAGGACCCCGGGCGTGCGCAAGGAGGAGAAACGCGTCCGCGAGAAGGCGCGCGAGATCCTCGACTACGTCGGTTTGCGCACGTCGGAGTTCGACCAGATCTCGGTCAACCTCGCCTATGGCGACCAGCGCCGGGTGGAGATCGCCAGGGCGCTTGCCAGTGAACCGTCGCTACTGCTGCTGGACGAGCCCACCGCGGGCATGAATCCGAACGAGTCGGCGCGCCTGACCGAGTTCATGGCCAAGCTCCGCGACGAGCAGGGGCTCACGATCCTTCTGATCGAGCACGACATGAAGGTCGTGATGGGGGTGTCCGAGCACATCACCGTGCTCGACCACGGGGAGAAGATCGCCGAGGGCAAGCCCCAGCAGATCCGCGACGACGACCGCGTGGTCGAGGCCTATCTCGGCACCAAGGGGGCCACGGGCTGATGACGCCGCTCCTCGAGATCAAGGACATGCACACCTACTACGGCAACATCGAGGCGCTCAAGGGCATCTCGCTGACCGTCGAGGAGGGCGAGATCGTCACGCTCATCGGCTCCAACGGCGCCGGCAAGTCCACCACGCTTCGCTCGATCTCAGGGCTCACCCCGCCACGCGAGGGCTCGATCTCGTTCAAGGGCAACGAGATCGGCGAGACCGCGCCGCAGGAGATTGTCAGCCTCGGCATCTCACAGTCGCCCGAGGGCCGCAAGTGCTTCTCGCGGATGACCGTGCGCGAGAACCTCGAGCTGGGCGCCTACCTGCGCCGCGACGGCAAGGTCGAGGATGACCTGAAGCGCGTGTTCGACCTGTTTCCGCGGCTCGAGGAGCGCGAGAAGCAGAAGGCGGGCACGATGTCGGGCGGCGAGCAGCAGATGCTTGCCATCGGGCGCGCGCTGATGGCCGATCCCGAGCTGCTGCTGCTCGACGAGCCGTCGATGGGTATCGCGCCGATCCTGGTGGAACGGATCTACGAGACCATCGCCGAGATCAACAAGCAGGGTATGACCATTCTGCTGGTGGAGCAGAACGCAAACTTCGCGCTCGGCGTCAGCAACCGCGGCTACGTGCTCGAGACCGGCCAGGTCGCGATCGCCGACGAGGCGTCCAAGCTGCGTGACAACCCCGAGGTCCAGAAAGCCTACCTCGGCGCATGATCACCGTCCTCGCAGTCCTCGGCGCGAAATCGCTCTACCTGCTCTACCTCTGGCTGGCCTCGGCGATTGCCGGCTCGTATCTGTC
>JBBRYL010000088.1:0-12167 GCA_038237685.1 Solirubrobacterales bacterium
AACAACGGTCGTGGCGCTGGGTCACCCCCGGCGCGGTGGCGGGCGTGCTGCTCTGGCTGCTCGCCTCGATCGGGTTCTCGACCTACATCTCGAGCGTCGCCGACGTCGGCGCAATCTACGGCACGTTCGCGGGCGCCATCGTGCTGGTGGCGTGGATGTGGCTCACCAACGTCGCGCTGCTGTTCGGAGCCGAGCTGAACGCCGAGATAGAGCGTGAAAAGGAGCTGGGCGAGGGGGTCCCCGAACACGAGACTCTCAACCGGCCACCGCGGGTGGGCTGACACGTCAAGACATCTCAACGGATGTTAGGATGAGGACGCTCGGCCGCGCGCTGCGTAGCCGTCGAGAGCTGTAGCGCCAAGCGTCTCGGACCGGCTAGCCTCGGCGCGGTGAGGTCGATTCGCGCAGTCGTGCTGCTGGCCGTGGCCGCCGCCGTGCTCGCCTCTTGCGGCGACGGGTTCGATCGCGGCTCGGCCGCTGCGACTGTGGGGGACGGCCCGCCGTCGTTCAGGGCTCCGGCCACCGGACGGGTCGCGCGCGTCTGGGCCGTCGGCGACGCATCGGTGGAGGGTTCGTCCTCGGCCCGACGGGTGGCCTCGCTGACCGGTAAGGCCAAGCCTGAGCTGTTCCTGTACCTCGGCGACGTCTACCCCGCCGGCAGTGCCGAGGACTACCGCACCTACGACGGCCTCTACGGGTCGCTGGCCAAGCGCACGGCGCCCACGCTCGGAAACCACGAGGCTTCCAATCGCAGCGACGGCTACGCCCCTTACTGGGGCCGGGCGCTGGGTCGCCCGATTCCTCGGTGGTACTCGTTCAGGGCGGGGGGCTGGACCGTCATCAGCCTCGATTCGGAGGTGCGTGGGGCCCTTGCCCGCCGCCAGGCGAGCTGGCTGCGCTCGACGACGAGGCGCGGTGGTACCTGTCGCCTCGCCTTCTGGCACCGTCCGCGTTACAGCGCCGGTCTGCACGGCGACGAGTCCGCGGTTGCGCCGCTGTGGAACGCGCTTCGCGGCCGCGCGCGCCTGGTGCTGAACGGCCATGAGCACGACATGCAGCAACTCAAGCGGCGAGACGGGATCACCGAGCTGGTATCCGGCGCCGGGGGCAACGAGCATTACGCACTGCACCCCGACCGGCGCGTGGCCTGGGGGAACGCGTGGGCGTACGGGGTGCTGAAGCTCACCCTGAGCCGGGGCAGGGCGGGCTATGCCTTCGTGGACGAAGGCGGGCGGACGCTGCACCGTGGCACCGCGCTCTGCGCGCCGCGGTAGGCGCCAGGCTCAGGAGTCGCGGTGCTCATCGTCCTACAGGTCTCTCGTGCGCCCTCGGTCTTCGATGAAGAGGGCGAGGATCAGCACAACGCGGGTGGCACCCCTGACTTGATTTGGCACCGACGGGCACCAGCGGGCGAATCGAGCCGCAGCGCTCTTCGCCACTCACGAGGGCCGAACCGAGAAACCCGCGGCGGAGGGCCTCTCGACCATGGGCGCGGGTGGTTTCGAACCACCGACCTCTCGCGTGTGAATGGGCCAGGGCTGCTGCCTGCTACTGCGAAATGGCGCTACCCGGAGTAGTTCTTGGGGCAACGACCAGAAGGAGCCATTATCGTCGATGGCCAGCAAGCGCGCTGACAGCCAGGTTGACCGCCGTCAGGATCAGCCCGGCCACAACCGCGTCGCCCGGCGCCAGCTCGTGGACCCGTCCGGGCGCGACCGAGCACCCGCGCTGGCCCTGGAGGTGGCGACGACCGGCACGTCCGCCCGGCCCAGGACACTTGCGCTCAACCGTGTCCACGCCCGCAGATCCGAATACGCGCAGGTCGTCGCTGGCCGACCGGATCACGGGCGAGAGCCGTATGCCCGACGAGATCAGGGATGCCGTCTATCTCTTCCGCGGCGACGTCGGCTCGAAGCAGAGCCGCGGTCGTGCTGCCAGAGCTCAACCCGCCCGAGGACAACTCGCAGATCACGGGCCGGGTAGCTCCCACCCTGGTGGACCTCGTGGCCGCGGCCTTCACCGGTCTGGCGGGCGCGTTCGCCATCGGCCGGCGCGACATCGGGGACGTGGACGGCTGATGGTCCGGAGCGGCGCGTGAGCGGGCCTTCGCCCAACGAGATCTGGGAGGCGGGCCTCGACGAGGGTGAGCGGCGGATGGACCGCGGCCGGATCGCGCTGGCGGCCACGGCCTTCGCTGGCGGCGCCGACGTGTTCTTCGGACTCGTCGCGGTGGTTGTGACCACGGGAGCCCTGCTGGCGGTGATGCCGCTCGAGACGGCGCACGTGCTCGGCTCGCTCACGTTCGGGCTTGCGCTGGTGCTCATCACTCTCGGCCGCACCGAGCTGTTCACAGAGAACTTCCTGATCCCGGTGAGCGCGGTCTATGCCGGTCGCTCCCGGCTCGGCTCGCTCCTGCGGATGTGGGGAATCACCTTCGCCGTCAACGCGCTCGGCCTGGTGCTCTTCGCGGCCATCTTCTCGAAGGCCGGTGTGCTCGAGCCGAGCGCGCTGAAGGCGGCTGGGGCGCTCGCTGATACCCAGGCCGAGCGGGCCGTGGTGCCCGCGTTGCTCAGCGCCATCGCCGCCGGCACCATCATGACGCTGTTCACCTGGGTGGCCGCGGCGGCGGGAAGCCCATCGGCACAGGTGCTCGCGGGCTTCGCCGTGGGCTTCCTACTGCTGGCACCGAGTTTGAACCACGCCGTGGTCAGCTTTGGAGAGATCGTGTTCGGGCTCTTCGCCGACACCACCGCGGCTGACTGGGGCGACCTGGTCCGCAACACGGCGATCGCCATCGCCGGCAACCTGATCGGGGGCGTCGGCCTGGTCTTCGCCACCCGCCTGGCCCAGGTCCGCGGCGAGCCCGGCAGCGACTCGGGCGCCTCAGCCGGCGGACGGTGAGCAGGGCGGAGCCCGATGGGCGCGGGTGGTTTCGAACCACCGACCTCTCGCGTGTGAAGCGCGAACCCCCAACCGCCAGACACGCCATAAAGTCCTGCTCAGAGCGCAGTTTCGTGACCACTGAGCCCGGCGCGGGAGGCCCAAAATCTCTTCCGATGTCGGTGGACCCCAGCGGATGTGGGCAGCAGGAAGTGCCTGCTGCCCGTACGGCGCTCCGGATCGATGCGTTCGTGTGAGGGTGCAGTAGCCCGCCTCGACCTCTATCTCGGGGTCTTCGGCGCAATAGTCGGTAAGTGGCGCGCCGGGGTCCTGTCCGGGTGCAGCGAACAGCCATTCGTAGGCGCCGGCAGGGCGGGAACCTCCTCCGGGCGGGCGGGCGGGCGCACGAGAACGGCATCTCTACGCACCTCAAGCAATGGCAACCGGGGCCGATAGTAGTCAAGCCCCCTTTCGTCCGGGTGCCCAGATCCGACAGCTATCACCCCGACATCTGACGGTCGCCGCGGCGGCGCTGCTCGCCTTCCACATCGCCCACGGCGTGATCGGCTTCGGGGGCCGCTCGTTCGACGCGTTCTTCGCCCTCTGGTTCCAGCCTGTGGCCTACCTGGGCTGCGGGCTGGCCACGCTGTGGCGCGCGACGGTCAGGGACGGCCGCCTGCCGTGGGTCCTGCTGGGCAGCGGGCTGGTGCTCTACGCCGCGGGCAGCATCTACTTCAACTTCGTGTTCGGCACCGACCCCGCGCCGCCGTTTCCGTCCCCGGCTGACGGGCTGTGGCTCTCGCTGTACCCGCTCTTCTTCGCCGCTCTCGCCATCCTCGTCCGCCGGCGTTTCCACGACCTCGGGATCACGCTCTGGCTCGATGGCCTGATCGGAGGCACGGTGGTAGCGGCGTTTGCGGCCGCGGTGGTGTTCGAGCCCGTGTTCGGCACCACCGTCGAGAACGGTGCCGCCAGCGTCGCGCGCCTGGCCTATCCGCTCGGGGACCTCCTGTCCCTGGGCTTCGTAGCCGTGGTCTGGGGGCTGAGCGGCCGGCGCATCGACCGTTTCTGGGGGCTGCTCGGCGCCGGGTTCGCGCTCTTCGCGATCGGTGACAGCGTCTACGTGGTGCAGGCGGCGCGCGGCGAATGGGCACCGGGCGGGGTGCTCGACCTTCCCTACGCGGGAGCCACGATGCTGTTCGCGGCGGCGGCGTGGATGGCCCCGTCCGGTGTGCGCCGCATCCAGGAGCCGCCCTCGACGCGCGTGCTGCTGCCGTCCATGTTCGCGCTGGCAGCCGTGGGTCTGGTGGCCTATGGCGTCCTGCGCGACCTCAACCCGCTGGCCGAGGCCCTCACCCTTCTTGCCCTGCTGATGGTGGTCGTGCGCTTCGGCCTCACCCTGCGCTGGCTCGACCGCCGGCGCATCGACCTGACCCTGCAGGCCGCGACAGACCCGCTCACCGGCCTGGCCAATCACGGAGCGGTCCATGAGCGGCTGACCGAGGAGGTCGAGCGGGCCCGCCGCAACGATGGGCCGGTCTCGGTGGTGACGCTCGACATCGATCATTTCAAGGCGATCAACGACACCTACGGGCACTCCGAGGGTGATGCGGCTCTTGTGGTGATTGCGGCTGAGCTGCTGGTCCAGGCTCGGACCTATGACCTGGTGGGCCGGATCGGCGGCGAGGAGTTTGCGCTCGTGCTGCCCGGCGTGGACGCTGACGCTGCCTACGCGATGGCCGACCGCTGTCGCAAGGCCCTGACCCGGTTGTCGGTGCACGGCGCCGGGGTGTCCTCCTCTGGCGGAGTGGCGTCCTTCCCGGCCGACGATCCCGATGGCAACCGCCTGCTTGAGCTGGCGGACGGTGCGCTGTACTGGGCCAAGCGGACCGGCCGGGCACAGGTCCGGCGCTTCGACCCGCGCGAGGTGGTGCTGCTATCCAGTGCCGAGCAGCGGGCGCAGGTGCAAGAGGTGCTCGACCGAGATGACGTGCTCACGCCGGTGTTCCAGCCGATCGTGGAGCTGGCCACGGGCCGCATCGGCGGCTACGAGGCGCTCACCCGCTTCCTGCACACCGAGCCCGTTCGCGGACCGGACGTGTGGTTCGCCCAGGCGCGCCGGTGCGGCCTCGGGCCGGCACTGGAGGCCCGGGCGATCCAGGCGGCGCTGGCCGTGCCGGATCGCCCACCCGGCACCTTCCTGTCGCTGAACGTGAGCCCGGAGGCGCTTCTGTCGCGCGAGCTTGCGGCAGCGCTGCCGCTCGACCTGGGCGACATCGTGATCGAGCTGACCGAGGACGAGCTGTTCGCCAGCGACGCCGCGCTCGACGAGGAGCTGGCCCGGCTGCGCGCCCGAGGCGCGCGGGTCGCGGTTGACGACGCCGGTGCCGGCTACGCCGGTCTCCAGCAGTTGATCAGGTTCCGGCCCGACATCCTCAAGCTCGACCGCTCGCTCGTGAGGGGAGTGCACTCGGACGGGTCGAAGAGAGCTTTGCTGGAGGCGCTCTCCAGCTTTGCCACGACCACCGGTGCCGCTGTGTGCGGTGAGGGCATCGAGGAGGTCGAGGAGCTGCACATGCTCGCCCGGTTCGACGTGACCTACGCCCAGGGCTACGTGCTCGGAAGGCCCGGCTCCGCCTGGCCGGGGGTCGCGACGGAGGTGGTCGGAGAGGTGACCTCCGAAGGGCGCTGGGGGATGCGCGTGGCCCCGCCCACCACCGTGAACGGAGCCGGCACGACTCTCGTGGATGTGACCGAAGCGCTGGCCCAGGTGCGCAACCGCGAAGATCTGGACCACGCCACGAGCCTGATCGAGGGGCTCACCCACGCTGACGGGGTAGCGGTGTCCAAGGTGCTGGCCGAGGAGGCGTGTGTTCAGACGCTCAGCGACCACTCGTGGGGTCCGGCCGGTGAGCAGTTCAGCTTCCGGGAGTACCCCACCACCGGGAGGGTGATCTTCGATCAGGTGCTGGGCCAGGTGATCTGCGGCGATGCCGCCGCTGACCCCGCGGAGCTTGGGCTGCTGGAGGAGTGCGGATTCGGCGCGGTGCTGATGGCCCCGGTGATCGCGCGGGCCGAGACGATCGGGATGCTCGAGCTCTACCGCTGCACCCCCCGTCCGTGGACCACGACGGAGATCGACCAGGTGCGGGTGCTCGCTCACCATCTGGGGTCGGCGATTGCCGCGTGCGAGGACGCCGGATTGCGATCGGATGCCCCGGGTAGCCAGCGCGTTCGCCTCGCCTGAGGCTTCCCCGCCCCCGTCGAAACAGACGCCGCCCCCATGAAGGCCGTTGCCTGGCACGGAGCCAGCGGAGCGCCCGAGGCGGGGTCCAAGCGGCGCCGAGAAAGTCCACCACAAACGACGAAACCCCCGCGTCAGCAGGGGCTTCATCAGATGGGCGCGGGTGGTTTCGAACCACCGACCTCTCGCGTGTGAAGCGTTGGACTTCATCCTGCCGACGACGGTGAATAACCTGCAAATGAGCCGCTTCCTCGCCCATATGGGCTCGATCCGATGAGGGTTCGTGAGGCTCCGTACGGGTTCGTTTGAGACAAGGATCGAGACAACGGCCGGGGGCCTGGTTCGCGGCCTGAGACCCTGGTCTGCTCTGTCTGTCTGACGCGGCGCGTGATCATGGCGGGTGGCTGGGATGGACGCCCCGGGGGCGGGCCGGTACGGTTCTTGGCATGGAGGCATCGGTGGACTTCACCCTCGCATTCGAGGATCCGGACGAGGCCGGTTGGATCGTGGCGCGCGTACTAGAGGTGCCGGGCGCGATCAGTCAGGGCCGCACGCGCGAGGAGGCACGGGAGAACGTGCTCGATGCGCTGCGCACCGTGCTCACTCCGGACGACGAGCTCAGCGGCGAGCAGCCGCGAGCCGATCTCGAGCATCTGCGGTTTGTCACTGCGGCGTGAAGCGCCGCGATCTTGAGCGCCACCTGCGCTCACACGGCTGTCGCGAGGTGGGCGGCGCCAAGCTTGAGGGCGGGGCGCTTCTGGTTGCCCTCTCTCTGGCGGGATGGTCAACCGTTCCGGGACTTTCTCGGCAAGGGCCCGGAGCGGTGCAAGACCTACTGGGCGGGCCCCGACATGCTGGCGATCCTGCTCGGAGGCGGCTTCACGGTGGCTGAGCAGACCCTCTTCGAAGCCGGCCAGGGCCAGGCCGTGCAGGACTCCCGTCATGCGCTACAGATGACCCTCGAGCGGCGCTCGACGGAGATGGTCGAGGCGCTCACAGGGCGCAAGGTCGTCGCCTTCATGAGCGCGTCGCACCAGGATCCGGACCTCAGCGCCGAGCTTTTCCTGCTGGAGCAGTGACGTGGGTCGCGTGAGGCCCCGTCACGCCTACATCACAGCGGTGGCGGTTGCGGTCGTGCTGGTGCTGCTGCTCGTGGCCGCGCAGCTCGTGCTGCCGCGGATCGCAGAGCGCCGCGTCCGGGACGAGCTGGACAAGGTGGGCGTGGTCTCCGATGTCCAGGTCCACTCCTTCCCGGCGGTGAAGCTGCTCTTCGGCGACGTCGACTCGCTCACGGGACGTCTGGCAAAGTCGCAGTCGACCTCCGGCGAGTTCGCCGATCTCATCGCCCGCGCGAGGAAGATCGATCGGCTGAGAGTCAGCGCGAAGCGCCTTCGCGTCTCGGGCCTTAACCTGGCCGATGCCCGTCTCGCCAAGGACGGCGCCAACCTGCACGCCGAGGGCTCGCTGGACGAGCGCGACCTGCTGGCCCTTGTCCCGCCTGGCCTGGAGCTCACCGATGTCTCCGTGGAGCGCGGGAGCCTGGTGCTGGTGGGGTCGTTCAGCGCCCTCGGTGTTCGAGTGTCGGCCCCGGCACGCGTGGTTGCCGAGGCAGGCAACGTGGTGCTCAAGCCGGAGGGGCTGGCCGGCGCGGCGGTGTCGTCGATCCCCGTGTTCTCCGATGACCACGTCCAAGTGTCTGGCATCGAGGCAAGAGAGACCGGAACTCGCCTGCGCCTGACCGTGGAGGGCACTCTTGATGGGTGAACCCCCTCGAACACGGCGATCCGGTCGTTGTAACCAAACCGTCGCAACGCGCGTCATACCTTTGCCCCCAAACGACATGGAGTGAATGACTGTGGCTGACACACCGAATATCCCAAACGATGCTACGAAGGACGATCCGTCGCAGGGTCTGGCCAAGAGCGGCGAGTCGCCGCTGACTACGAGCACTGGCAACACCTCGATCGCGGACACCGTGGTGACCAAGGTCGCGGGCATCGCCGCCCGCGAGGTTCCCGGCATCTACCAGCTCGGCGGCGGGGCGGCGCGCGCGATGGGAGCTGTCGGCCAGCGGATCGGCGTCGGCGACGAGCGCACGCAGGGCGTGTCGGTAGAGACGGGTGAGCGCGAGGCCGCGGTGGACATCACGCTCGTGGTGGAGTACGGCGAGTCGATCCCGGAGGTGGCGGGCGCGGTGCGCGAGAACGTCTCGCGGCGCATCGAGGGCATCACGGGACTGTCGGTGACCGAGGTCAACATCGCGGTCAACGACCTCCATTTCCCCGGCGACGACAACGAGGACGACGACGAAGAGAGCCGCGTCCAGTAGATCGCGGGCAAGCGACGACCACGGCGGATCCTGAATTGACCACGCGCATGAAGCTGGCACGGTTGGCGGTGCAAGCCGCCGTGGCGGTGCCTGGCGTGGCGGCGCCACACCGCAGTCCGATGCACCGTACGGCTGATTCCGCGACGACTGCCGAGGGCGTGCTCGTTGTGGCCCAATCGGGAGAGCGCTACAGCGTGTCGCTGCACCTGGTGGCCCGGCCCGTCCCGCTCGAGGCGCTGGGCCGTCTGGTGCGCTCAGAGGTCGAGGTTCAGGTGGCCCAGGCCGGCTTGGCCGACGCGCTCGGCACGCTCACCGTGCGTTTCGAGGACATCGCCGAGGCGACGGCGACCGAGGCCGGGTCGTGATCCTGATCCTGCGCTTCCTGGCGCGGGTGCTCACCTTCGTGTTGCTTGTCGTGCTCGCGCTCGTCGGCTTGGCCGTCGCCGTGTTCTGCGTCCAGGGCGGCGACGGCACCCTCAGCCCTGCGGGCCTGGCGGATCTCGTGCGCCTGCCCGACCTGCGCGACGAGGTGGCAGGCCTGCTCGCCACGGTGGAGGCGGGCGGCCCCGTCGCCGCCCTGACCGCGCTGTGCGGCGCGGGAGCCGTGTTGGTGGGGCTGGCCCTGATCGTCGGAGCCACGGCTTCACGACGCGAGCGCTTGGTCACCGCGTCAAGAGGCGGCCCCGGCGCCCTCACCGCCAAGCGGCGCATACTCGCAAGCGTGGCGGCCGCGCTGGCCGAGCAGTCCAGCGGAGTCACAGACGCCAAAGGCCGCATCCGGGCGCGTCGGCGCCGCCCGGGGGGAGTGCTCAGGCTGAAGCTCGAACACACGCGGCCCTCGGACCCGTCGAAGCTGAAGGAGCAGGTCGAGACCGACTTGGCCGATCTGAGCGAGGGCTTCTCGCTCAAGGTCAGGCTCGAGACAAAGCTCGCCGAGGGCGCCGGGCGCGTCCAGTAGGTGCTACGCCAGCGCCTGCGGGCCCGCACCTCATCGCTCTCGGTCATCGGCCGCGTTCTACTTGTGGCGCTGGCGCTGCTGCTGACCTGGTACGGCCTGATGCTCGCACTGCTCGCGCTCAAGCTCTCGCCCGACGCCGTGAACGCGATCAGCGGCTACCGCACCGTCTTCGACGCGCTGGCCGGCCTGCGATCGGGTGACGTCACATCGACGGCGCGGATCGTTGCGGCGGTCGCGGGGGTCCTTGCGTTTCTCGTGTTCGGCTACCTCGCCCTGAAGGAGATCCCGCGCCCCTACCTCGCCCGTTCGAGCATCGAGCTGTCCTCCGACGCTCGCGGTGCGGTGGTCGTGGAGCCGCGTGTGGTCGAGCGGGCCGCTGAGGCCGCGGCGCTGGGCCACGATGGGGTGACAGCAGCTTCGGGCCGCCTGGGAGACGACATCGTCCTGGCCGTCACCGTCAGCCGAGCACGAGGGCTCAGAAAAACCCTTGACGAGGTATCCGATGCAGCGGTGGCCGCGCTCGCGCAGCACGACCTGCCGGCCACGCCGGTGCGGGTCAAGCTGACCGGCTTCGATCGAAAGACAAAGAGGGAGCTTGATTGATGAGCACACGACAGTTCGCCGCCCTGCTTGGGCTGGCCTTCACAGTTGTCTGGATCGCCACCGGCTTCGGTCAAGCGGTCCTCGCCCTTGCGGTGGCGGGGGTCGCCTACGCCGCGGTTGCCTTCTATGAGGGTGACCTCGACCTCGCCGAGGCGCAGGACCGCCTGCGCGGTGAGCGCGAGCGCCCGCCCCGGACCGATCCGCCGCGTGCGGCGAACCGCCGACGGGTGCAGTGAGGCTGGATGTGGCGCTGATCCGAAGCCCCGTGTCGACCGGTGGGCTGCGCGTCGCGAGACGCCCTGCGGTAGTCGGCCCTGATGTACAGCGGACGGCTTGCGAAGGCTGCTTCGAGCATGGGCTGGACCTGCTCCTCGTAGCGCAGACCCTTCGCGGCGACGCGCTCGGCCATTCCGCGCAGACTTTCCTGCGTCACGCCTTCGCTACGCATCTCAGAGATGACAGCCTGCACGAGCGTCGAGTTCGCGCCGTGCTGCAGGACCACGCCGCCGATATCGAGCATCTGGCGGGTGACTTCCTCGGCATCGCCGCCATGATCGATGCAGTGGCGCACGGCTTCCGCCGGCGCACCTCGCACGGTCAGTCCGCGGATCACGAGCTGATCGCCATCAAGGGCGACCGGCACGTCCTCGCTTGTGTCGTCGTCAGTTTTCGTCGGCGCGCCGCGGTGCGATAGGTCCATGATGCGAGCCAAGCGGTCCTCCATCGGTGTCCTTAGTCATCGGTCTTTCAAGCGTCGAGCTATACCCCGCCCGACGCGAGCCCGCGAGAGGGCTGGCTCGACCGTGGGCGGCGAGCGCGTGAACTACCGATGCCCCTACGGTGCATTTCCGGGAGTCGCCGCTCATTCCGCCGATGGCATCCATGCTAGTGCCCGTCCTTCTCCCATTGGGAGAGAGCCCCGCTTCTGAAACGGGCGGTCACGTTCCGGATGGCTCAGGCAAAGGCTCCCGCCCGGGCTGACGCTTTTCTCGCGGCCGAGAGTGGACCAGTGCCGCGTGCCGTTTGACGGTGAGGCTCCCGCGGAGGGTCGACGACCACACGCCACGAGGTGGCACGGCCTTACAAAGCGCCGCGTCGGGTTGCTGCAACGCCAGCTCAAGGCGGTCCTGCGCCAGCACGCCGCCAAGCACGCCCGTTATCGCGAGAGCCGACGCTTCGCCCGCGCTCTATTGAAGATCTGGCCGGCGCTCTGGACGTTCTCAAGACACGCCGGCGTCCAGCCGACCAACAACCACGCCGAACGCGCGCTACGCGGCGCCGGTCATCTGCCGCAAGCTCAGCCTCGGCAGCCAGTCCGAGCACGGCGAGCAGCGCATCGCACGGCTGCTCTCCGCGCACACCACATGCCGCCTGCAACGCCGCAGCCTGCACGTGCGCGCGCGCAAGGCCGCAGTACTGGTTGCGGCCGCCCGGTCTTCGCGAGTGCAACACCGACCCGTCTACTTCGTCAGGTTGATGATCGCCAATGACCCAGGCGATCGGCCGTCATGGGCGCCCGGAGTCGGTTGGGTTTGATTCGAACCCACGACCTTCTGCGGGAACGCAGACCACCGTGGGTTCTGCTTGAAGCAGAAATCCCCTGGAAACCTCGACATTCATTCTGAGATCGTCGCCGACGGGCCCCCCGCGCTTCGGTGCCAACTCAGTGCCCGAAGAAACAGACGCACTAGCCGACTGGGCGGGACCAAACAAACTAGCATTTGCAGGCCTTTCTGTAAGCGGCTGATGGGATTCGAACCCACGACCTTCTGCATGGCAAGCAGATAGGGCGAAACGGCGCAGACCAGCGATATCCCTGCAAACCAGCGTGTTTTGTCCCTTCTCCCGCCCGGGAACGCGTCAGACATCGCGCCAAGGCTACGAGGGCGCGCGAGGCCACCTACTCACCACGAGCACGAACAACTCGTCTACGGACAAGTTGACACTGCTCCCGTAACTACCAACACACGCTGATGGTTGCTCTCGCCCGCTTCGGCGCCGGAGAGCGATCACGACTGCTGTGTCTCATCCGTCCAGATCGTGCACGGGCGGGGACGGTGGGGACGGGAGGGACGCGGAGCGACGGATCGACGGGTAGGTGGCGTCGGGCTGGGGGCCGAGTGGTCGCTGGTTCAAATCCAGTCGCCTCGATT
>JBBRYL010000089.1:0-11829 GCA_038237685.1 Solirubrobacterales bacterium
GCGAGCCCGGCCAGATCGGCCACCTCCATGTCCGGTTCCGCCACGCTCGCGGGTAGTACGTGCTCTCCGCGCGCGATCCAGGCCGTCCGCAACCCCGCGGCCTGCGCGCCCGCGCAGTCCCAGCCGTGGGCGGCCACCATGAGGATCCTTCCAGCGGGGACGCCCAATGCGTCAATCGCGTGAGCGTAGGTGCGAGGATGGGGCTTGAACGTCCCGAGGGTGTCCACCCCGAGCACCGGATCGAGCAGGTCGAGCAGCCCGGCGCCTTCCAGGGAGCGGCGGCCCGCGTCGACCCCGGAGTTGGTGAGCACGGCCAGCGGCAGGCCGGCGCTGCGCAGACGTTCCAGGGCTGCCCGGGCGTCAGGCCACGCCGGCAGCGCGGCCGCCCTCTCGAGCGCCACGGGCACAAGGCTGCGGTCGAGCTCGTGGCGCGCGGCCTCGACCTCCAGGGCTCCTCTGACGTGATCCGCAAAGGGCCGCGACGCACCCAGCAGCGCGTCCGTCATGCCTCCCTTGATCGCGCCGTCGAGCACTCGCAGGCCCAGGTCCGGACGGTGCCACACCCGACCGATCGCCGCCGGGTCGGTGAGCGTGCCGTTCAGGTCAAACAGGACGACCTGCTGCGCCTTGATTGGGTCGGATTCAGCGCGACGCGTAGAGCGGCTCCTCGAAGGGCAGGGCGGGCGCAGCCGCGTGCACGGTGCAGAGCATTCTGGTCATCGACATGACGGTACTGCGTTGTCCACACCGAAACACATCAGCCGCTTGGCCAGGCTCAGCGGGAAGCGCCGGTGGCCGCCCGCCCGCGCGGGCCGACCCCGCGAGGGGCCGGCCCGGTGGCACGAGCGGCGTTAGCTAGGGCTAGGAGCTAGTTCTGTGGCACTACGCCGGACTGGCAGCTGGCCCGCTTGGCAAGCGTCAGCTTGTCGATGAACACGGTGGAGTCGTACTGGCGGTCGCCCTGGTCGAAGATCGACAGGTACAGCCTGTGCTTGCCGGGGGAGATCCGGGTCGACGCACGGAGCTTTCGGGTTGCACCGTCGTAGGTGGTCCCCTTGGCCTGGGCGGCCGAGACCGCCGTGGTGCCCGTTCCGTTGACCGAGATCAGCTTGCCCTGTTCGCCGAAGGCGAAGTTGTTCGGGGCGGTGATCTGGGGGCTACCAATCGTGTTGGTCTTCCAGGTCGTGTCATCCAACTCGGCGATGAACGCGTCGTTGAACTCGCTGGACACGAACTCCGGGAACTCCTCGGTCAGGAAACGGAACCGCAGCGACAGGCAGTTCGTGTTCTTGGGGACCTGAAGGTTGATCCGGAAGATGGTCACGTCGCGCGCTCCGCGAATCGTCGGGCCTCCCGCGTTCTGACTCGTGGACTGCGAATCGTTGGGGTTATCGGCCGACAACACGTCGCCGTTGCCGAGCATCATGTACTGGCTTCCCGAGAGTGGAAACCCGGCCAACGGCTTGGTGGAGTAGGCGGCGACGTGACCGTATGGCGGCCGGGCGGCGAAGACGGCACTCGGCGCGATCTTCTCGGGTGCGATCGACCGGGCGATCTTGGTGGCCTCGACGCGGGAGGCCTTGCCAGACTCGGCCACGATCTTGCCCTTGGCATCGGCAGCGGTGGGAGCCAGCACGCATACGGCACTGGTTATGGTTGCCGCGGCTAGGGCGCGAATAGGCACTGACATCGTTGAAATCCTCCTAAAAGTTGGCGCTGCAGAACAGAGCCGCAACCCGTGTGGCGCCGCAGACCAGGCGGTTCATGAGAAATGGCTGCTGATACCAACTCCGCGAGACACCGAACGTTGCGGAAGTGGATGAAGTCATGACCAGCAGACTCAAGAACCGGGCACTCGACCTGTCACGCAGCCTGGGGGCGGTGCCCGGGCTGATCGTGGTGGTGTTCGCGGCACTGGGCATCGGGCTGGTCGAGCTCGACCGCCACGTCGCTCTCGGACACACCGACTGGATCTTCCAAGGCGACGCGGCTGCAGCCCGCACCGTGCTCTCGGTGATCGCGGGCTCACTGATCACCGTGGCCGGGCTGACCTTCTCCATGACCATGGTCGTCCTGCAACTGGCGTCCAGCCAGTTCAGCCCTCGCATCCTGCGCACCTTCTTCGGCGACCGCATCACCCAGGTCACGATCGGCACCTACGTGGGAGTGTTCGTCTACGCGGTGGCCAGCGCCACCAGGAGGAGTACCGCGATCGCGACTGGCACATAGACCGCGAACACGTCGGAGAACTGATCGCGGGTGTCCCCAGCGACCGCGGCTACCACCATCGGCCGATCCTACCCGGGCTCACCCGGGGCAATCGCACCGGTGGTGGCGGGCGCCGCCTACCCAGCCTCGTCGTCGCAGGCTGCCCCCCGGCGTTCCTGAATCCATTCGGCGAGAACGAACTCCACGCTCTCCACGAGCACGAAGACCAGCGACGCGGTGAACGCAGCCGCAAACCACGCAACGCCGCCCGCGATCAGGCGAGCGACGCCGTCGGCGGTCGCGATCGCCAGCGAGATGGAGATGAACGCAAGCGCGGTGCCCAGCGTGATGACTTGGTCGGTGCCCTTTTCCAAGGGCGCCCGAAAGCCGTTGCTGAGCACCCCTTCCAGGCCCGCGAAGGCGATCACGGCGCCTATCCCGAAGGTGAGCAGGTCGACGAGTGTGGGTGAGCCGTTCTCTATCTGGACCGCGCCGAAGCTCGCGGTGATAGTCACCGAGTAGCCGAACGCGGTGGCGTTGCCGTGCAGCGCCTCGCGCATGCCCTTCGACATCCGCTGCCGCGCTCCGGTGGGTGGTGCGGCCGCCGGATCGCTTGCGTCCATCGACCCGGGTTCGACATCGAAGCATGGGCTCCCCCTTGCGGATCGCGTGACGACCGCGCGACTGCGCCAGGATTCGAGCGATGCGTAGGTTTCGGAGCGGGGACCTCGATAGATTGACCCCGTGAACCTTCGCCCGGGCGGCTGGCCGCTCGTGAAGCAGTTGAGCGGTCGTGATCCTCTCGGTCGCGGCGCCGCGGTACAGACTGAGCACTCACGCAACCTGCGACCACGCACTGCCGAGGCGGACGAGGTGGTCAAGTCGGTGTGTCCCTACTGCGCGGTGGGGTGTGGGCAGAACGTGTACGTCAAGGACGGCAAGGTGATCCAGATCGAGGGCGATCCGGATGCTCCACACAGTCGCGGACGGCTCTGTCCGAAGGGGTCGGCGACGTTGCAGATGACCACGGGTGACGCGCGGGAGCAACATGTGCTCTATCGGCGTCCGGGGGGCGCGGATTGGGAGCAGCTGGACCTCGAGACGGCCATGGACATGGTGGCCGATCGCGTCCTGGCTGCCCGTGACGAGGGCTGGGAGGACGAGTTTGAGGGGATGGCGGTCAACCGTACGCTCGGGCTGGCGAGTCTCGGCGGCGCCACCCTCGACAACGAGGAGAACTATCTGATCAAGAAGCTGCTCTGCGCGTTGGGTGTCGTCCAGGTCGAGAACCAGGCGCGCATCTGTCACAGCTCCACGGTGGTCGGGCTGGGGACATCGTTTGGCCGGGGCGGATCGACCACCTTCCCTGGCGACCTGCAGAATTCGGACTGCATCGTGATCGAGGGCTCGAACATGGCCGAGGCCCATCCCGTGGCCTTCCAGTGGGTGATGGAGGCCAAGGCCCGTGGAGCCACCGTCGTACACGTCGATCCGCGCTTCAGCCGCACGAGCGCGGTCGCCGATCTGTTCCTCCCCATCCGCGCCGGTACCGACATCGCCTTTCTGGGTGGGGTGATCAACCACGTGCTGCAGACCGACAGCTACTTCGACGAGTACGTGAAGGCCTATACAAACGCGTCGACCATCGTGGGCGAGGAGTTCGCCGACACCGAGGACGCCGACGGGCTCTTCTCCGGCTGGGACGCCGACAAGGGCTACTACGACATCCAGACCTGGCAGTACGAGGGCGTGGAGGTGGCAGCCGCGTCCGGCGATCGCGACCGGTACTCGGAGACCGACAACGCCGACGAACGCTCCCACGACTCGTGGGGCGCCGCCTCGCGCGGGCAAGTCCACACCGACGAGACCCTTCAGCACCCGCGTTGCGTCTTCCAGATTCTCAAGCGCCACTACGCCCGCTACACGCCAGAGATGGTCGAGCGGATCTCCGGCATCGCACCGAAGCAGTTCCGCGAGTTCTGCGATCTCGTGACGAGCAACTCCGGCCGGGAGCGCACCACGTCGTTTGTCTACGCCGTCGGCTGGACCCAGCACACCACGGGCTCGCAGAACATTCGCGCGGCCTCGGTGCTGCAACTGCTGCTCGGAAACATCGGTCGACCCGGCGGAGGGATCGAGGCCATGCGTGGCCACGCGAGCATTCAGGGCTCAAGCGACATCCCGACCCTGTTCGACCTCCTGCCGGGCTACCTGCCGATGCCCAAGGCCCACGGCCAGCAGGGGCTCGGCATCTACATCGAGTCCGATCGCGCCGACAAGGGGTACTGGGCCAACCTCTCCGACTACACGGTGAGCCTGCTGAAGGCCTGGTGGGGAGCGGCGGCCACCGCCGGAAACGACTGGTGCTTCGATCACCTACCGCGTATCACTGGCAGCTTCGGCACCTACGACACGGTGATGGCCCAGATCGAGGGCACCTGCAAGGGCTACTTCCTGTTGGGGCAGAACCCCACCGTCGGGTCGGCCAACAACCGGATGCAGCGGATGGGCATGGCCAACCTCGACTGGCTGGTGGTGCGCGACTTCTCGTTGATCGAGAGCGCGACGTGGTGGAAGGACGGGCCCGAGATCGAGACCGGTGAGATGCGCACCGAGGAGATCGACACCGAGGTCTTCTTCTTCCCGGCCGCCGCGCACATCGAGAAGGACGGCACCTTCACCAACACCCAGCGGATGCTGCAGTGGCACCACAAGGCCCAGGACCCACAGGGCGATCAGCGCAGCGATCTGTGGTTTACCTACCATCTCGGTCGCCGTATCCGCGAGAAGCTCAAGGACTCCGAGCGGCCGCGCGACCGCGGCGTGCTGGAGCTCACCTGGGACTACCCGACCGACGGCCCGCTGGACGAGCCGAGTGCCGACGCGGTGCTGCGAGAGATCAACGGCTTCGACGCCGACGGCGAGCCGCTGTCGAGCTACACCCAACTCAAGGACGATGGCTCCACCAGCTGCGGCGCCTGGATCTATTGCGGTGTCTATGCCGACGGCGTCAATCAGTCGGCGCGGCGCAAGCCCAAGGAGGAGCAGAACTGGACGGGCGCCGAGTGGGGCTGGGTCTGGCCCGCCAACCGGCGCATCCTCTACAACCGCGCCTCGGCCGATCCCGACGGCAAGCCGTGGAGCGAGCGCAAGGCGCTGGTGTGGTGGGACGAGCAGCAGGCCAAGTGGGTGGGCCACGACACGCCCGACTTCGAGGCCGACAAGCGCCCCGACTACGTGCCCGCCGACGACGCGCAGGGGCCCGATGCACTCTCGGGTACCGAGCCGTTCATCATGCAGGCCGACGGCCGCGGCTGGCTGTACGCGCCGGCCGGATTGGCCGATGGCCCGATGCCCACCCACTACGAGCCGCAGGACTCACCCGTCGCCAATGCGCTCTATGGCCAAGACCGCAGCCCCGCACGAATGACCTATCCGCACGCCGACAACCGCTATCACCCCAGCGGAGACGAGCCGGGCTCCGACGTCTATCCGTGCGTGCTCACCACCTATCGCGTGACCGAGCACTTCACCGCGGGCGGGATGTCGCGCTGGACCCCATATCTGTCTGAGCTGCAACCCGAGCTGTTCTGCGAGATCTCGCCGGCGCTCGCTGTCGAGCGCGAAATCGAGAACGGTGGCTGGGCCACCCTGATCACCGCCCGCGGGGTAATCGAAGCCAGAGTGCTCGTGACCAGGCGGATCGCACCTCTGCGCCTGGCGGGGCGGATCGTGCACCAGGTGGGAATGCCGTTTCACTGGGGATCCAACGGCTACTCGACCGGGGACGCGATGAACGAGCTCACGGCGATCTCGCTCGACCCCAATGCCCACATCCAGGAGGACAAGGCGATCACGCTCGAGATCGTCGAAGGGCGGCGACCACGGGGCCCGGAGCGCACCGCGCTCGCCGCGGAGTACCGCCGCCGTGCCGGTATCGACGAGCACACCGGGGTCGCGCCGTGACACCGGGCGACGATCTGATTCTCAGCCTGGTCGGCGGGGCCGATCCGGCCACCGACACCGGCTATGAGGACCATCCGCCTCGCATGGGGTTCTTTACCGACACCTCGCTGTGCATCGGGTGCAAGGCGTGCGAGGTTGCGTGCAAGGAGTGGAACGAGGTGCCCGAGGACGGCCTCGACTTCACCGCGGACTCGTTCGACAACACCGGCGGCCTTGGCGCCAGCACGTGGCGCCACGTCGCGTTCATCGAGCAGGAGAAGCCCGTCGGCACGGCCGAGGCCAACCTCATGCACGAGAGCACGGACGAGAACGGCGACTTTCGCTGGCTGATGTCCTCGGACGTGTGCAAGCACTGCACCCACGCCGCCTGCCTCGATGTCTGCCCCACCGGGGCCCTGTTTCGCACCGAGTTCGGCACCGTGGTGGTCCAAGACGAGATCTGCAACGGCTGTGGCTACTGCGTGCCGGCGTGTCCCTACGGGGTGATTGACACCCGCACCGGCCCGCAGGGCGACGGTGGCGCGCACAAGTGCACCCTCTGTTACGACCGCCTCGGCGACGGCATGGAGCCGGCCTGTGCAAAGGCGTGCCCGACCGACTCGATCCAGTTCGGGGAGGTCGACGACCTCCGCGAGCGCGCCGGCGCGCGCGTGATCCAGATGCAGGCCGCGGGGGTGACGGACGCACGGCTCTATGGCGAGGATCCTGATGACGGCGTCGGGGGCCACGGCGCGATGTTCCTGCTGCTGGACGAGCCCGAGGTATATGGCCTGCCACCGGATCCTCAGGTGACCACCAAGGATCTGGGGCGCATGTGGAAGAGCGCGGCCCTCGCTGCAGCGGGGCTGCTCGGCACGGTCGCCGCGGCCACGTTTCTCGGTGACGGGTCGTGAGCCCCGGGGAGAAGGCGATGGTCCCCGAAGCCGACTTCAGCTCCTACTACGGCCATCCCATCATCAAGGAACCGACCTGGGCCGCGCTCGACATCGCGGGCTATCTGTTTCTGGGAGGGCTGGCCGGCGCATCGTCGGTCCTGGCGGCGGGCGCCGATCTCCAGGGGCGGCCAGGCCTCGCCGCCCCCGCCAAGTACGCGGCGCTCGGCGCGATCTCGGTCTCGCTCGTCGCCCTGGTGCACGACCTCGGCCGGCCCAAGCGCTTCCTGAACATGCTGCGCGTGTTCAAGCCCACATCGCCGATGAGCGTCGGGGTCTGGATCCTTTCGGCCTACGCCCCCATGGCCGGGGTGGCGGCAGCCAGTCAGGCGACGGGTATCGCGCCTGCGCTCGGACGCGCAGGCACAGC
The DNA here is from genome assembly GCA_038237685.1 of Solirubrobacterales bacterium. Classification (GTDB taxonomy): domain Bacteria; phylum Actinomycetota; class Thermoleophilia; order Solirubrobacterales; family Thermoleophilaceae; genus JAAYBF01. The sequence continues at coordinate 7,477 of JBBRYL010000089.1, forward strand.
GGGCGCCGCGTTGATTGGCCCCGCCGTTGCGGCCTACACCGGGGTGCTCATCTCCGACACCGCAGTCCCGGCCTGGCACGAGGGCCACAGGGAGATGCCCGTGGTATTCGCAGGATCAGCCTGCGTCGCGGCTGCCGGTCTCGGGATGCTGGCAGCGCCGCTGCACGAGAACGGCGCCGCACGCCGGCTCGGGGTGATGGGCGCGATCATCGAGATGACGGCGTCACGGGTCATGCACAAGCGGATGGGCATGGTGTCGGGGGCCTACAGCGAGGGGCGGGCAGGGGTACTCATGCATGCAAGCGAGGCGCTCACGGTGGTCGGCGCGGTCGGTGGGATCGCGGTAGCCCGCCGATCCCGCGTCGGTGCGGCGCTCAGCGGTGGCGCCCTGATGGCCGCGTCCGCCTGCCTACGCTTCGGAGTGTTCGATGCGGGGGTCAAGTCCGCGCGCGATCCCAAGTACACCGTCATTCCGCAGCGCGAACGCATCACCGACGCGGCCCGATGAGGTATGCGCTTCTTTTTGAAGTCGGTGCGGCCCGAGCTCCAGCAGTAACCGAAGTACTGGCCAGTCGCGGCGAGTAGCTGTAGTTCCCAGCCAGCTTATTCAGCTCGGCGAGCCGAGCTGACCGGGGCTCTCTTGGGTAGGGAGCCATGCGGCCGGAACCAACCCTTCTAACGCGTGTGTGCGTCGTCAGCCGTCCTCACCAGTGTGTTCGGTGGTTTCGCGCAGTTTGTCGAGTCCTAGCCGCATTCGTCCTTTGACGGTGCCGTGGGGCAGGTCGAGTCGGGTCGCGATCTCTGAATGGGTCAGGCCGCCGTAGAAGGCAAGCGCGATAACTTCGGACTGGGCATCTGGCAGGTCGCCCAGCGACGCGCGCAACGCTTCGCCCTGGCTCTTGTCGATTGCCTTCTGCTGGACCGATCCAGGAGCCGCGACAACGTTGAGGCGTTCGACGTTGGCTAGGCGCGGCCGCGTGGTTGCGCCCTCAGCCCGAACCGAATCGATCGCGCGGTGGCGGATCATGGTCATCGACCACGAGCGAAACGACCCCCGGGCGGGGCGGTAGCTCGCGCGGGAGCGCCACGCCGTCAGAAACCCCTCCTGGACGGCATCCTCGGCGCGGCCCTGGTCCCAGCAAACCGAGCCCGCGATGGCGAGCGCGTGAGCGTAGTGGCGGTCAAAGAGGATGCCGAATGCCGCGGTGTCGTCTGCCTGGACGCGCACCATCAACTGGTCATCGCTGTCGCCTTCTTCTGCGGATCCGGCCTGCCCACTTCGCATCCTGATGGTGTCTCCCGCGATCCCCAAGGTGCCTCATGGCATGGTGCCATCAGGGCTTGAGTCTCATCGTTGAAATGGGCCTTTTTCCCTCGAGAGGGGCCCGTGGCGGAGGCCAATCCGTCGGCTAGGTCAGCGTCGGCTTGGTCGGCTGGTCAGCAACCGTCCCGTCAAAGGGTAGGGCACCTGACGGCCAGGACGAACGCCCACGCAGCGATACACCAGACTGGGACCGCCAGCGGGAATGCGTCTAGGCCACTGCGACTGGCGGGGCCTCGAGGAAGAAGAGCTCGCAGGCGATGCCCGGCGTCGTCTGGTTGGCGCTCATGAACGCCGTCACCGGGCGACGGGTCAGACGCTCGACCGCCGCGGTGAACTCATCCTCGGCACCGGACTGAAAGGCGACCCTCCCGTCGATGACGTCTGCGCTGCGGCCGGCTGCGACTTGGTCAGACTCGTGCACGCTGAGGATGCCCTCGAGGACGCAGACCACCACGTTGTCGTTGATATAGGTCGTGGCCGTCGTGCGCTGACGGCCGTAGAACTCGGCGTACAACTCGACCATCGCGGCAGAGATCGACTCGGTCAGCCGCGATCCCGCCAGCACCGCGGAATCAGCCATTGGCGTCGCAGACCTTGGCATCAAGGGAGTAGGTCACGAGGCGAACGGCAACGCACGGACCGAACAGGAGCCGGTCCACGACGGGCTGGAACGCGATCTGGCATCGAAGAGCAGTCATGTCCTCTCTGCGAGAGCGCCGGGCCTCCGGTTCACTTTCGACAGCAAGTGGTCTGGCGAGCGCTCACATCCGCACCGCGAGGTATGCCTCTCAAACGCCCCATCTCTAAGACCACGGCTCACGAGCAGAAAACGGACCACGCCCGCACGGGTCAGGAGCAGGGACCTCTCTGGTCGCGGGAGGAGAACACCGAAACCTCCGACAGCACACAAAATTCCGATGCGGCGGGGTCCTTTGGCATCGGCCGGAAGCGCTTCCAGCGGCGCCTCCTGAACTCCGTACCGGCGCGTCGAACCGACGACTGCGGTTTCTGAGTGCAGACAATCGTCGTCCCGGGCGGACACGGTGCCGGCGCTGTCGCCGATCGTGCCTGCGGTACTCGCGCACGGGGCGGGGGCCATCCCCCGGCACATTGTCGCCGAGGGCAGAGGAACGTCCCTCTCGTGTCCAACGAGAACACAGGTTTGAAGCCGCGATCCGGCCGCTCGGCCAGGGTGAAACAAGTGCGACGAGTGGCTACAGGCCGAACGCGCCGCGACTCCCGTGAGCAATCAGTGACCGCTCGACGAGGCCAAGCGCGGACCGCGTGATCCGTCAGGGCCCACCGGCGGTTTCGTGGGCCCGCGCGAGCGGCGACTGGTACGGCGACCGGACGATCTCCCCGTCGAACCACGCCGTGAGGCGCTCCGCCTCGGCCGCGAGCGGGCGGTGGGCTGCGCGGGGTAGCGCGACGGCCGGGACGACGACCACGGTGCCGTCGGGCTCCTGCGTCCACCCGCCGACGATGCGTCCGTTCCACCAGGAGGTCGGGCCGCCATTTCCGTTCGTGTCGAAAAGGCGCGGCGCCAGCTCGCCGAGGTAGAAGTCGCGACCCTTCCAGCCCATGGTCGTCGGATCGAGGGCGGGAAGGAGCGCCGCCCACGGCGCGGGCGCGGCGACCTCGGCGGTGTCGTCGCGGTGAAGCCAGGCATCGCTGCCGTCCGCGAGCCTGACCTCGACGGCGCCGGCGTCATCGAGCGCCTGGCGCACCGCGCTCTTCGTCGCGCCGAGCCACCACACTAGATCGGCCTCGGTGCCTGGCCCGAAGCTCCAGAGCCAGCGGCGCACAAGCTCGGCGTATCCCTTGCGCTCGCCCAGGCGTTCGGGCTCGGCGCCGAGCCAATCCTCGGCCGTCGTCCAGAACGGACGTGAGACCTTCCACCCCGCCGCGGGTTCGCCTCGCAGCACGCCGCCGCCGGCGGCGAGCACGGCGAGGACCCGGGGCGCGATCGGAAACTGCCCGCCGTAGCTCTTCCCGGGTGCCAGCTCGAGCCGCAGTGCGAGCGCCGGGATCGCCTCGCGCAGCTGCTGCGTGGTCGCGGGCGCCTCGCGCAGCCGCCTCTGCACCGCCGCGCACGTGTCCGCGACCCAGGCGGCTCCGTCGTCGGCGATTCCGTTGGCCTCGACCTCCTTGGCCAGCCGGGCGTTGAGCTGCGCGGCCACGCGGGCCGCGGCGCTGCCCCGGACCGCCGGAAGGACGTCTCGCGGGAACGCGAATACGGTCCGTCGCATCGCCAGCTGCAAGGCCACCGTGCGGTCCTCGTGGAGCGCGCGGCGGACGTCGTCGCGGGTCGCGCCGCTGCGGGCGCGCGCTGAGAGGTAGACGCTCGCGGGCTCGGTCGCGTGCAGGCAGGTCATCGCCGCGACGGCCGCCTCGACCGAAGCCACCCGGTGGCCGGGCGCGAGCGCGTGCCTGGTGGCTAGGCGCGCGCGCCGCTCGCTGTCAGAGACCGTCCGCACGTCGGGGCTAGCCTGCCATGCTCGCGCTCAGCACGTCTCGCACAGTCATCGGCGGCCGATGAGCTGCTCCAGGGTGGGCGCAGGTCAGCGGCTGACCGAGAACGTGACGCTCTCGAGAAAGGTGTCGACCGCTAGGCCCGACAGCGACGCCTCGGACTTTCCGTTCACCGTGAACGAATCGTGGGCATTGGGGGAAACTCCTTCGTGAGTTGGTTGGGAGAACGAGGTCCACAGTGCGGCACGTTGCTGGGCCCACCCTGAGAATCCCTGAGAGGGAGCTGAGAGTTGACGGGCCGCTCGCGCGTTGCGTCGCCCCAGAGACGTGGACGAATCCCGCCGCGATCACGATCGCGGTACGTCACATCAAGCTGCCTCTCCGGCGGGGGCGTGATCCCGCAGGTAGCGGATCATCCCGACGACATCCTCGGGCACCAGCCTCCCGATCGCGCCGCTGGAGTACACGCTTACGACGACACGGCCGTCGGGGTCGAGGACGAAGCCTGTGGACTGCAGGTGGTGCGGCTCGGCGTTGACGAAGGCGCCCAGGGCCGC
>JBBRYL010000090.1:0-11765 GCA_038237685.1 Solirubrobacterales bacterium
CCCAATATGTGTCCCTGGCGTTTGGCCAGAAGGCCCGCGACGCCGGCATCGCCGTCTCGATGGGCAGCAAGGGCGACTGCTTTGACAACGCCGTCGCCGAGTCGTTCTTCGCCACGTTGAAGAAGGAGCTGGTCAACCGCCAGAGCTGGCCGAACAAGCCCTCGCTTCGCTCGGGCTTGTTCGAATACATCGAGGTGTTCTACAACCGCCAACGCCGACACTCCACACTCGGCATGATCAGTCCCCACGAATACGAGAAGATCAACACCACCTAATCAAGAGTGTCCGCGCAAACGGGGGAACTCCACCTGCTCACCCAAATGCTGGCATGATCAGCCTGTCCACCCAAGTGTCCGGTCAACCGGGGCCGGGGCATCGCAGAGCTCGGTGAGCTGCAACCCGACTACGTCATCTTCTATGACCTGTCACGGGTTGCCCGCGATGACTTCGATGCTCTATGGCTTCTCAAAGAGATCGAGCAGCGGGGATGCAAGCTGGAATCTACGCTTGAGCGCGTCGACGACACGCCGGCCGGCAAACTTCTCTACACGGTCATGGCAGGGGTGAACGCGTTTCGCTCACGCGGCGACGCGGAGAAGGTCAAGCTCGGCCTTGAACGCAAGCACCAAGCTGGTGGCAGCCACGGCCCCGCCCGCCTTGGTTACCTCAACGTGCGCGAGACGGTCGCCGACCGGCAGGTCGCCGCGATTGCTCTCGATCCCGACCGCGCTCCGCTGGTTCGCGCCCTCTTCGACCTGGCCGCGACCGGCGAGCACACGCTTAGCAGCCTGACCGACCTCATATGCGCAGCGGGTCTGACGAATCGAGCCACCCTCGCCCGACCGTCGCGCCCGATAACACGCAGCAGCGTGCACCGCATTCTGCGCGACGACTACTACACCGGCGTCGTGACGCGCAACGGCGCCAAGCTCCCCGGACGCCACGACGCGGTCGTCGACAACGCCATCTTCGAGCGAGTCCAAGCCATCCTCGATGCGCACCGCGCTGGGGGTGAGCGCAGCCAGAAGCACACCCACTACCTAAACGGGACGCTCTACTGCGGCCACTGCGGTACTCGTCTTGGCTACGGCCGCCACCGCGGTCGGCTCGGCACTCACTACGAGTACTACTCCTGTCTAAGCCGCGTGCGCCCGAGCGGCCCTTGCGGTGCGCCCTACGCGCCGATCGGAAAGACCGAGGCGGCGGTAGCTCGACTGCACAGCCGCCCATGGCTGAACTCCCAGGACCGCGAAGCGCTACGCAAGACACTGCGTACATTCGTAGGCGACAAAGTCAAGAACGCGGAGCGAGAAGCGGCTCGCCATGAGAGACGGCTGCGGGAGCTAACCGGCCAGCAGCAGAAGCTCGTCCAGCTCTACTACCGCGACGCCATCTCAATCGAGGTGCTGCAGGCCGAACAAGACCGGATAGCCCAAGAGCGTGCTAAGGCGGAACGCTGGCAAAGCCAAGCCATCGCCCAAGTCGAAGGAACGATGGAAGCCCTCGACGAGGCCTTGGTACTGATCAGCAATCCGAGGAAGGTCTACGCGGAAGCCGAGCCGAGTCTGCGCAAGATTCTGAATCGGGCAGTCTTTGAGCGCATCGACATACACGTCGAGGACGACCGCGCCGAAGCGGAAGGGCAACCACACGAGATTTATCCTGCGCTACTTCAGGCTGCCTCCAAACTCGGCTGTACCTCCGCCGTGCCCGAGGCGGTCAGGCTCGACGCCACCCAGTGGAAGCGGATGCAACGAAACGAACCCAAGCTCCGAAAAACAGAGCCAGGGTTCGCACGTCGCAAGAATGGCGGAGAGGGAGGGATTCGAACCCTCGATACGGTTCTAAGCCGCATACTCCCTTAGCAGGGGAGCGCCTTCAGCCACTCGGCCACCTCTCCGGGACCAGGCGATTGTATGCACGGCGGCCCGGCGTCGGACCGGCGGCCGTTTACCGAATTGGCATGGATGCCAATTCGGTCCGAGGAATCCCTATTGCCGCCAGTCTTTGATGCCGAACGTCTTGGGGCCGCCGGCGAACGCCTCGATCGCCTTGGCGGTGGCGAACAGGCCGCCGAACGCCACGGCCACCGAGACAAAGCCGGCCAGGGACGTGGCGGCCACGAACAAACCGACGCTCTCGAAGCTCCACATCCACATGCGCCAGTCGATGTCGACCTTGCGTCGCGGCCGGGGATCGGGCTCGGGCTCGGGCCGCTCGTCGCGGGTGTCGATGAGCATGAGCGCCATGCACCAAGGCTAGCCCCCGCCCTTCTCGACCACCATGGCGATCGGCCCAGGTCGTGCGGCTCTGACCGTCACGATCTGGGGGATACTGGTGGCGGATGGGCCTGATCGACCTCGCACTCCTGCCCGCACGCGCGGCGGTGGCCACCGCGGAGGTCGTCGTGGCTATCCGCGACCTGTCCTCGCCGGCCGGGCCGGTGCGCCGCCCGGGAGGCTACGGCGAGCGCCTCGACGTGCTGCTGGCGGAGGAGGGAGCGCTCGAGCAGCTCGGCCGCCTCGGCGATCCCGAGGGGCCGCTCGCGCGAATCGAGCAGCTGGCACTGCTCACCGCCGACGACCAGCCGCTTGGCCGCGCCTTGGCGCCGGGCGGACCGCTTGACCGGCTGCTGGCCGAAGAAGGCCTGGTCGATCGCCTGATGGCCGACGGCGGCACGGTGGACCGCCTGCTCTTTCCCGGTGGGCCGCTAGACCGACTGCTGGCCGAGGACGGTGCGCTCGACCGGCTGACCCAGGACGGCGGCGCCCTCGATCGCATCCTCGAGAAGGACGGCATCCTGGACCAGCTGTTCGTCGAGGGCGGCCTGGTCGAGCAGATGCTCGCGACAGAAGGCACCGTCGACCGGCTCGTGAGCGCCGACGGCACGATCAACCGGCTGCTGGCAGACGACGGCACGCTCGATCGGCTGCTGGCCCGCGACGGCCCCGTCGAGCGCGCGCTTGCCGAAAATGGCCCGGTCGACCAGATCGGCGATCTCTCCGAGACGCTGGGCAGGCTGGCCGACCTCGAGGAGTCGCTGCGCGCGCTAGGCGAGCTCGGCGAGTCGCTCGGGCGACTGGCGGCGGTGGCAAACGCGTTGGAGTCGCTTGCCGACTCGGCCCGGGGCCTGCCGGAGCTGCCCGAGCGCGTGGCCGCGATGGAGGCCCAGGTCGAGGCGATCGGCGCGCAGCTCACGCGGCTCGAGCCCGTGCTCGACGTGCTCGGCTCGAGCGTCGGCAGCCTCCAGGACTCCGCGAAGCAGCTCAGCGGCGCGGTGGTCCCGCTCGGCCGGATCGTCGAGCGTCTGCCCGGCGGACGCCGCTCCTCCTCTTCCAGCTAGGTCAGCTCCGACAGGTCGTCGGCCACATGGTCGGCGTCACACAGCTGACCGGCTGCGTGCGTGGTGGTCAGTGCCAGCACCGTCATCCCCGCCGCGTTGCCAGCCGCGACGCCGGCCGGGGCGTCCTCGATCACCAAGCACCTCGCGGGATCCATGCCCAGAGCGGCGGCGCCCACCAGGTAGGCCTCGGGGTCGGGCTTTCCGCGTGTGACGTCGTCGGCGGTGATCACCACGGCCGGCTTGACCAGTCCCGATGCCGCGAACCGCGCGGTGGCAAGGAGCCGGCTGCAGGAGGTGACCACGGCCGGCGGTGCGGGAGGAGCTTCCAGCAGCGCCGCCGCCCCCGGGAGGGCACGCACTTCGTCGCCGTGGGACACGTGGATCCGGTCGATCGCCTCCGCCTCCGCCGCCGCGTCAAGCGAGGGGTCGGCCTGCTCGACCACCTGCCGCGCCGGGGTGCCCGGGAACAGCTCCCGCACGCTCGCGCGGGAGTCCGCGCGCATCGGCCCACTCGTCGTAGCCGCGCTCGATGGCGGCGTGGGAGTCAACCAGCACGCCGTCCAGGTCGCACAGGATCGCGCCGAAGCCGCCGGGCGTCGAGCATTCGCCCGAGCCTAGAGGCCACTAGATTCGCCGTCGTGACCCTCGCCAGCGAAGCCGCCGGCCGCGCCCTCGGACTGCCGCGGGTACAGAGCCGCGACCTGGCCGTGGAGCGCGACCTCGAGCAGGGCATGCCCGACGGCACGGTGCTGCTGGCCGACCGTTACGCGCCGCTGCCCGACGAGGCCGGCCCGACAGTGCTGGTGCGCTCGCCCTACGGCCGCCGCGGGCCTGTCGGCATCCTGTTTGGCCGCCTGCTGGCCGAGCGCGGGCTCCAGGCGGTGGTGCAGAGCGTGCGCGGCACGTTCGGCTCGGAGGGCACGTTTGATCCCTTCGACGAGCGCACCGACGGACTGGCAACCATCGAGTGGCTGCAACGCCAGGCGTGGCACGAGGGCGGCATCGGCATGACCGGGCCCAGCTACCTCGGCCTCACGCAGTGGTCTGTGGCGCGCGGCGCCGGCGACGCGCTTGCCGCCCTGACGCCGTCGGTCACCGCATCGAACTTCCACGGCCAGGCCTACGGCGGCGGCGCGATATCGCTGGAGACCGGGCTGTCGTGGATCGTGCTCGTCAACAACCAGGAGAGTCGCCTGGGGCCGGTGAAGATGCTGCGGCGCCTGCGCGCGCTACCGGACGTGCTCGAACAGCTGCCCGTCGGCGGCCTCGACGCGCTGGCCGCCGGGGACAGCGTGCCGTTCTACTCCGAATGGCTCGAGCATCCGGCCTCCGACGATCCCTATTGGGCAGCGCGCGACCACTCGCCCGGGCTCGAGGAGGTCACCGCGCCGGTGCAGCTGGTTGGCGGTTGGTCAGACATCTTCCTGCCGTGGATGCTCGAGGATTTCACCACGCTGCAGGACGCCGGGCGCTCACCGCAGCTGATGGTGGGGCCGTGGACGCACACCTCGCCCGAGCTGGCCAAGGTGAGTGCGCGTGAAGGGTTGGGGTGGCTGCGCGCGCACCTGCTCGGTGACCACCGCATGGTCGATCCCTCGCCCGTGCGGATCTGGGTGGCGGGAGCCCACGAATGGCGCAACCTCGACCGCTGGCCGCCGCCGTCGACGCCACTGCGCCTGCATGCCCGCGCCGACGGCGGCCTGACAGAGAGCGGGCCCGACGCCGGCGAGGACTCCGACGGCTACCGCTACGACCCGGCCGACCCCACGCCCTCGGTCGGCGGCCCCACGCTGCTGGCGCGCTCTCCGGTGACCGACAACCGCGAGCTCGAATCGCGCGCCGACGTGCTCACCTTCACCACCGACCCGCTCGACGCCGACGTCGAGGTGATCGGGCCCGTTACAGCGGAGGTGTTCGTGCAGAGCGAGTCCGACCACTTCGACGTGTTCGCTCGGGTGTGCGACGTGCTGCCCTCCGGCACGTCGCTGAACGTTTGCGATGCGCTGGTGCGCGTGGCGCCGCACAGCCACGACCGCGACGCCGACGGCAGCCGTCGGGTGGCGGTGGACCTGTGGCCCACGGGCCGCCGCTTCTCCGCCGGCCACCGCATCAGGCTGTCGCTGTCGAGCGGCGCCCACCCGCGCTACTCGCGCAACCTCGGCACCGGCGAGCCCCAGGCCACAGCGCAGCGCATGGCGACCGTGCACCTCGAGGTGCTCCACGACGCCGAGCATCCGACGTCGGTGCAGCTGCCCGTGGTGACCTAGCCGGTGGTCTGGAGGATCAGGCGCGCTGCCTCGTCGGGCGAGTCCCACTGGGGGAAGTGCCCGCACCTGTCGAACCAGTACAGCTCGGCATCCGGGAAGCGCTTGGCCGCGCGCTGCGCCTGGCGCGGTAGGCACACAAGGTCGCGGCGGCCCCAGCCGATCACGATCGGCTTGGTGGCCGTCCCGGCGGGCATGCCCTCCTGGGTCGGGCCGTTGGCCAGCGCGTGCAGCGCCTCATCGAACGACTTGGCCGCCACGAAGCTGCGCAGCTCCGTCAGCGCGACCCCGCTGTCGAGCGCCCACGGCCGGGCCGAGAACTGGCCGAACAGGAGCGTGCGAGTGACCGGATTGCCCGTAAGGAAGGGCAGCAGCGGCTTCAGCGCGCGCACCAGGCTCACCGCCAGCGCCACCGAGCCGCCGAACACCTGCTGCTCGCGCCGGGTCCAGAACCCGCCGGGATCGAGCGACACCACGGCGCCGACCGAGCCGCGGCGGGCTAGCTCCAGCACCAGCCGCGCCCCCATCGAGGAGCCGGCGGCGTCCACGCCGCGCAGGTCGTGCTCGTCCATGAATGCCTCGATCGAGTCGGCCAGCGTGGCGATCGAGACCTCGCCCGCAAGCGGCGGGCTGTCGCCGAAGCCCGGCAGGTCGGGCACGACCACTTCGCGCTTTGGGGTCAGCGCGCCGAGGATCGGGTCGAACGAGCGCGCGCTGCCCCCGAGGCCGTGAATGAGGAGCAGCGGCGGGCCGCTGCCCTTGCGCGTGAAGTTCATGCCTGTGGCGATGCGGTCGCTCCTGAAGTCGAATTCGAAGGGTGGGGCTAGCCCCAGCACGGACGCCGGGCGCCCCCAGCGTCTTCCTACCCGGAGTGCGACAAGCTGAGCAGATGCCCCCCGCAACGGCAGTCGCTCCTACGGCCGAGGACCCCCAGCCGGTCGCCAACGAGTCCCTCGACCGCTTCGTCACGGGAACGATCACGGTGCTGCCCTTCGTGGCGCTCGGCGTCGTCTGTTGGCAGACGTGGCAGGAGCTTCTGAACTGGAGCGACATCGCGGTGTTCGCGATCGTCTACTTCATCACCGCCCTCGGGGTCACGGTCGGCTTTCACCGCCACCTGACCCACCGCAGCTTCACCACCAGCCGGCCCGTGCGGGGCGCGCTCGCCATCGCCGGCTCGATGGCCATCGAGGGCCCCGTGATCTCGTGGGTGTCAGACCACCGCAAGCACCACGCCTTCGCCGACCAGGAGGGCGACCCGCATAGCCCCCACGTCGGCCACGGCGACGGCCTGAAGGGCGCGCTGAAGGGCCTATGGCACGCGCATTGGGGCTGGCTGTTCGAGCACACCCGACGCGGTTCCCACGAGCGCTACGCCAAGGATCTGCTGGAGGACCCTGTCATCCGCTTCGTCGACCGCACCTTCGTGGTATGGGTGCTGGCCGGGCTGGCGCTTCCCTTCGGCCTGGGCTGGCTGATCGGCGGATCGATCGACGCCGCCCTCACCGGGCTGCTCTGGGGCGGGGCGGTGCGCATGTTCGTGTTGCACCACGTGACCTACAGCATCAACTCGCTCTGCCACTTCTTCGGCCGGCGTCGCTTCGACACCGATGACGAGTCGCGCAACCTCGCGTGGCTTGCGCCGTTCTCGCTGGGTGAGTCCTGGCACCACAACCATCACGCGTTTCCCACATCCGCGCACCATGGGCTGCGCTGGTGGGAGATCGACATCTCCTCGCTGGTCATACGTGGCATGGGGCGCGCGGGCCTGGTCTGGGACGTGGTCGAGGTCAGCCCCGAGCGCCAGCAGCGCCGCGCAGCCGATGCCGCCGGCTGACATCACGGCGCCCGTGGGGGATGATCCGGATGACCGCCGCCATGCACGCCGCCGAGATCCCAACTGAGCCCTTCGACGCACCCGCCGAGCCCGAGCCGGCCGCGTTTCGCATGGATGCCGCCGCCGCGTTCGCCGTGCAGGCCGCGGTGTCGCTGTTCGTGGCGGGCGCGCTCACGCTGATCTGGCTGGTGGCCGGAGCGGGCTTGTTCTGGCCCAAATGGGTGTACTTCGGGCTCGGGGTGCCGCTGGCCATACATCTCGCGGTGCACGCCGGCGTGCGCCTGGCCCGGGGCAGGATGCGAGAGCTCTCGGTCCACGCACTGATGGCGGCGGTGATCGCCACCACGCTCGTCGTGATCTGGGCCATGACCGGCCACGGCTACTTCTGGCCGATCTGGCCGATGGTCGGCCTCACGCTGCTGCTGTTCGCCCACGCGCTGGCGGTCGCGGTCTGGCAGTACTTCGCCTCGCCGCCCGACCGCCAGCTTGTCGAGCGCGTCGACGAACTCACCCGCACACGCCGCGGCGCGCTGGCCTGGACGTCCAGCACGCCGCGGCGCGCTGGACGTCCAGGCCGCGGAGCTACGCCGGATCGAGCGCGACCTGCACGATGGCGCGCAGGCTCGCCTCGTGGCGCTGAGCATGCAGCTCGGCCGCGCCGAGGCCCGCCTGGCCGACCGTCCCGAGGAGGCCGCGCTGGTGCGGCAGGCTCGCGGCGAGGCCGGTGTGGCCATCGGGGAGCTGCGCGACCTGGCGCGGGGAATCTCGCCTCCGGTGCTGGCCGATCGCGGGCTTGCCGCGGCAGTGGAGGCGCTCGGCAAGCGCGCCGCCATTCCCGTGACCACCGACTCGCGGCTCGACCGTCGGCCCCCACCGGTGCTCGAGACCGCGGCCTACTTCGTGGTCGCGGAGTCGCTCACCAACGTGGCAAAGCACGCCGGCCAAGGGGCAACGGCACACGTGGAGCTGGTGCTCGAGGCCGACCGGCTGACGGTGGAGATCTCAGACGACGGGCAGGGAGGAGCCGACCCCGACGGAGGCGGCCTCACGGGACTGCGCCAGCGAGTCGAGGCGCTCGACGGCCAGCTCGACATCGCGGCTCCCCCGTCCGGAGGCACGAGCATCCTGGCGGTGTTGCCATGCGTGTCGTGATCGCCGAGGACCAGGCGCTGCTGCGCGAGGGCCTGGTGGCGATGTTGCGCGAGCACGACGTCGACGTGGTGGCCCAGACCGACGACGGCGAGGGCTTGCTGCGCGCGATCGGCGGCCACAAGCCAGACCTCGCGATCGTTGATGTGCGCCTGCCTCCGACCTTCACCGACGAGGGCATCCGCGCGGCCATCACCGCGCGCGAGCGCCATCCCGAGGTCGGCATCCTGATCCTCTCCCAGTACGTCGAGCCGGTGTACACCGCCGAGCTGCTGGCGTCGGGCCAGGGCGGGGTCGGCTATCTGCTCAAGGAGCGCGTCGGCGACGTGCTCGGCTTCCTCGACGCGGTTCGGCGGGTGGCTGACGGCGGCACGGCGCTCGACCGCGAGGTGGTGGCCGAGATCGTCCAGAGCCGCGCGCCGCACTCCGACGGCACGCTGGACGCCCTCACCCCGCGCGAGCGCGAGGTGCTCGGACTGATGGCCGAGGGCCGCACGAACGTCGCCATCGCGGGCGCCCTCGTGGTCACCCCCAGCGCGGTCGAGAAGCACGTGTCCAACATCTTCGCCAAGCTCGACCTGCCGGCCACCGACGACGACCACCGGCGCGTGCTGGCCGTGCTCACCTTCCTGCGGGCGTCCGACTCCGGCTAGGTGCGGTTCGCCCCACGGCGGGGCGTGCGAGGACGCCTGGCGCCGGACACTCGCGTTCCTGGTCGGCTCGCCTAGGGCGCGTCGACGGTGCGGTAGCGCAGGTAAACCACGCCGTTGCCAAAACGCCGCTCGTCCAGCAGCTCGAGCCCCACGCGAACATCGTCGGGCAGCGACCGGTTGCCGCCGCCCACCACGACCGGGGACATGAACAGCTGGCATTCGTCGACTAGACCGGCCGCGAGCGCCTGGGCGGCCAGGTGGGGGCCGCCAACGCTGATGTCGCGCGACGCCGCGGCCTTCATCCGCGCGACCGCGTCGGGGTCGAAGGCCCGTTCGATCCGCGTCTTTTCGCTGGACACCGTCTCGAGCGTGGTGGAGTACACGACCTTGTCGGCGGCCTGCCAGATCGCGGCGAAATCGCGGTGCACCGGCGGCTGGTCGGCTGCGGTGTGCGCGGTCTCCCAGTAGACCATCGTCTCGTACATGCGGCGCCCGTAGAGGTAGGTGCCAACGGGTCGCTCGACATCGTTCACGAAAGCGTGCACCTCCTCGTCGGGGGCCGCCCAGTCGAACTTGCCGCCCGCGTCGGCGACGTAGCCGTCCAGCGAGGTGATGGCCGAATAGATCAGCTTGGCCACGTCGTGCCTACCAGCGTCCGGGACGGTAGTCCTTGAGGAAGCATCCATAGAGGTCCTCGCCGGCCTCGCCGCGCACGATCGGGTCGTACACCCGCGCGGCGCCGTCCACCAGATCGAGCGGCGCGTGAAAGCCCTCCTCGGCCAGGCGCGCCTTGGTCTCGTGCGGGCGCTCGTCGGTGATCCATCCGGTGTCCACGCTGGTCATGAGGATGCCATCGGCCAACATCTCCTGCGCGCTCGTGCGCGTGAGCATGTTCACCGCCGCCTTGGCCATGTTGGTGTGCGGGTGACCGGGGCCCTTGTAGCCGCTGTCGAAGGCGCCCTCCATCGCCGAGACGTTCACCACGTAGGTGCGCCGCGCCGCGGCCGCGGCCATGGAGGCGCGCAAACGGCTGACCAGGATGAACGGCGCCGTCTGGTTGCACAGCTGCACCTCGAGCAGCTCGACCGGGTCGACCTCCTGCACGGCCTGGGTCCAGCTGTTGCCGGCCGTGCGGTCGGGCACCAGGCCGCCGGCGTCGATGGGGTCGCCGCCGGCGGTGAGTGCCAGCTGTGCGAGCTCCTCGGGATCCAGCGCCGAGGCGGCCAGGGCGCCCGCCAGCAGCGGCGGGTGGGTCGTGGCCGGCGGGCCGAGCGCCTCGATCTCGGGCAGCCTGTCGGGTGGCAGCGGCTGCGCCTCGCCGGCCAGCAGCTCGGAGTAGGCGCCCGCGGATCGGCGCACGGTCTGGGCGGCGTTGTTGATCAGGATGTCCAGCGGCCCGCGGGCGGCGACCGAGTCTGCCAGCGCCACGACCTGGGCCGGGTCGCGCAGGTCCACTCCCACGATCCGAAGGCGGTCGATCCACTCGCCGCTGTCCTCCATCGAGGCGAACCGGCGCGCCGCGTCGTTGGGAAAGCGCGTGGTGATCGTCGTGTGCGCCCCGTCGCGCAGCAGCCGCAGCGCGATGTACATGCCGATCTTCGCGCGGCCGCCGGTGAGCAAGGCGCTACGTCCCGTGAGGTCCGTGCACGTGCCGCGGCGCTCGTGATGGAAGGCCGCACAGTCGGGACAGAGCTGGTGGTAGAACGCATCGACCCGCGTGTATTTTCGCTTGCACACGTAGCACCCGCGGGCGCGCTGGAGGGCGCCGGCGCTGGCTCCCGGCGCGTTCGACACCAACGGAATGCCGCGCGTCTCGTCGTCGATGCGGCCGGGCGCCGCGGTTGCGGTGGCGGCGTCGACCGCGGCATCGGCCGCCCTGCGCTCGGCGGTGCGGTCTGCCCGGCGCCGCTGCCTGGCCGACTTGAACAGCCCGGCGGCCGCGCGCTGGGCGGCGATCGAGTCGGGGTGGTCGGGCGGTAGCGCACCGGCCTGCGCCAGCACCTCGAGCGCCGCGGCCAGCCGCTCGGGGTCGATGTCGCCGTCGGTCATCCGGGCAATCTTGGCGCAGGTCGTCCGGGAACGCCCGACCGCTAGGCTCTGACGGCGCTGCGCCCGTAGCTCAGCTGGATAGAGCGTCGGTCTACGGAACCGAAGGTCAGAGGTTCGAATCCTCTCGGGCGCGTCGAGCGAGGTCGTGCGAGCGGGTGCGAAGTCCCGCGATACGCAGGAAGAACAGCGGCAACAGGACGGAACGTGGCCGCGTCTACTCGTGAGACGTTGAGTGGCGTTAGGAGAGCTTTTCACGAGGTCGTGGTCTCATCCTGGTCGCATAGCCGTCGCTCGATCAGTGAAAGGGACGGGCGAGTGCGGGAAGGTTTTCGAGACGAGAATGGGGCTGTGGGCAACGCCTGAATACTGACCCATCTGCGCCGGTCGAAAAGTGACCCACCTCGGCGCGGGGTCGGCATCGTCCGGCGGGGTCCTGACCCTCGCCCGATCGGAGCGATCGAGGCGAGGAG